>CATLGX010000001.1 GCA_949948785.1 uncultured Christensenella sp.
TTGGGTTCAGGAACGACTATTGCGGTTGCACAAAAAATGCACCGCAAGTGGATTGGTATAGAACTAGGCCCACATTGCTATTCTCATTGCAAGAAAAGGATAGATACAGTTGTGAATGGAGACAAGGCCGGTACTTCTAAGGCTGTAAACTGGCAGGGTGGCGGCGGATATAAGTTCTATGAGCTTGCGCCCAGTTTGCTTGTGCCCAATCCTAAAATTCCCGCTATCAAGCAGGTCAATCCCGAATATACCTTTGAGATGATGTGCGAGGCTATCTGCAAGCTGGAAGGCTTCAAGTATAAACCGGACGGAAAATTTCACGGTAAGTCCAGCGAAAAGCGGTTTATACATATCACCAAAGAATTTGTAAACGGTGAGTATATAAATAGCATTGCTGCAACTCTTGGCGAGGACCAGTCGTTATTGATTTACGGCACAAAAATTCAGTCTGGGTTGAGGCTCCCCGATAATATCGTGGTCAAGAAGATCCCCAAAGACTTGTTGGAAAAATGCACATTTGAAAGCGAGGTGAGATAACATGGGCGATATAGTCAATCAAATTTCATACGCAATGAGCTTGCGCGAGCCGCAGAAGGAAGCGCTTAGTTATCTTGACGCTATAAGTAGCAAGTGCGACTATCAGCGTCTTTCTCTCGTGGATGCGCAAAGGATCGCTACTGAAAACTGCGAGGACAAGCACGACGTTAAGTTCGACCTTGCATTTCCGTCGCTCTGTTTTGATATGGCAACAGGTATTGGCAAGACGCGCTTGATGGGCGCCGCAATTTATTACCTGTATAAGACGAAAGGATACAAGCACTTTTTTATTCTTGCGCCCGGCAATACGATTTACGACAAGTTGCGCAAGGAGGCAAATCCCGCGCATCCCAAGTACATATTCAAGGGACTTGAAGCGGAAATGGGCAGGCCGAAGGTTTTTGACGGCGAGAATTATACGACCTATCCTGTTCGCTATGTTCAGGGCGAGATTGAAATTGAAAAGATTTCTGAAATTCAATTATTCATTTTCAATATCGGTAAAATTTTCAATAGCAAAACGGATACCACGTTCAAGTTCCACAAGTTCCAAGAGACGCTGGGCTCGTCCTTTGCAGACGTTTTGGCGCAGTTTAACGATCTTGTGATTTGTATGGACGAGGCGCATCGTTACTATGCACCTGCCTCCATGAACGCTATAAATTACTTAAAACCCGTCCTTGGTTTGGAGTTTACGGCAACTCCCAAGAGCCATAATAACGTTATTTATAGCTATGACCTTGCCAAAGGCGCAGGCAAGTATCTCAAAATTCCTATTGTCATGGGTAGAACAGATATGGGCGGTTACAGTGCGGACGACATCGAGGAAATGAAGATCCGCGACGGATTGACGCTGCACGAAAATCGCAAGCGCGTGGTTTATCAATACTGCAGCGAAAATCCTGAACTGCCTATTGTAAAGCCAATTGTGCTTATTGCATGTAAAGATACCGAGCACGCTAAAAAGATCCGCGCTCTTATCGATAACGACAATTTTAACGGTGGCAAATATCGCGGTAGGGTTATAGAAGTGCATTCCAATATGCGTGGCGAGGAGACTGAGGAGAACATAAGGCTGCTGCTTTCCATTGAAAGTCCTGAAAACCCGATAGAAATCGTTTTGCATGTGTATAAGTTGAAAGAGGGGTGGGACGTAAATAACCTGTTTACGATCATTCCGCTCAATGCAGCAAAGAGTGATATTCTTGCACTGCAGACAATAGGTCGTGGTTTGCGGTTGCCATTTGGTTTTATTACGGGCAACGAGGAACTTGATACGCTCGATATTGTCGCGCATGAACATTATCGCGAGCTGGTGGAGGATATCAAGAGCAATGCTGCCTTTAAGTATCGTGATCTAAGTCAAAATGGTGTTGAAAAAACCGAGACGGTTGAGCTTTCCAGCGCGATCGATGACGGGCAGATAAGTTTCTTTGATGCGGCGTTTGCTTCCGTTGGAATTAAAACCTTTGAAGAGATAAAAAGGCCGGAGATACAGGATAAACTGTATGCTGAATACTACAATAAGACATTTGGCGAAGCCGCTTCGCGCAAGAAAGAGGACGAAGGCGGGTTCCGACAAACGTCACTTTTTGATGTGTTGGAAGGGGAAACATTGCCCGAAACACCGTCGGCATCCACCGCGAATGCCGAGCCTGCGTCCGCACAAATAGCAACTACGACTCATGTAAAAGGGCAAAAGCCGCTCAAAAAGGAAGAGTTTGTCGCCATGCTGGAAGATTACAGCCGAGTTGCAATTTCTGTGCCGAAAATCCTTATCCAGCCGAGTGCGACGGTCACGCTAAAGCCGTTCACGGTAGAACGCAACATTGAGGACTTTGAAATAGCGGCATCGAAAATTGAAAGATATAATGCGATAAATGCTGAGATGCTTGAGTCGTTTGATGCGCAGACTTTGGAAGTGGACGACGCGTTGAACACGCTTGCATGTATGCTTTTGGATAGTGATGCATTGAGTGAGGTCTCGGTCGATGATGACGCGGATTATATTTTGGATATCGTTCAGCAATATCTCGCGCTAATAGGCGGTAGCGAAGCCGACCAGCGCAAAATCGTGCGTAGGTATGCAAAGTTGATTATTGACGATATCGTTTCGCAGATCCACGAACACATGGACAAGCAGGTATTCTATGTGTATAAAATTCAAAAGGATCTCATCGTTTTTGGTAAGTCAGTTAGGAATGTTAAGGCTACCGGTGGCAGGGTGCCGTTCCGCAAGGGTGTAGATGATAAGAAGAATATCAAAAAGTATGTGTTCACTGGATACAAGAAGTCATACTATGGCGAAAATGCGTTTGATAGCGACACGGAGCGAGTTTTCTCTGTCATTCTTGAGGATGATGCGGAAGTCGTTCGTTGGATTAAGCCGCCTCTCAATCAACTTGGTATTTTCTGGCAAGCGGGGCAACAATATAATCCTGATTTCTTGGTTGAGACAGCGGACAAGAAGTATATGATTGAGGTTAAGGCGAACGGCGATGAAAAGCTGGATGACGTTATTTTGAAAGCGCGCGAGGGTATTAAGTGGTGCAAATACGCCACTATGGTGGATCCTGATAAAAAGACGTGGGAATACAAATTGATTACCGATGACTGTATATCGGAAGGGAATTCGCTTAAGTATACCATAGGACGCGCAAAGCATATTGACGTGGAGGACTAAAATGGCAGATGAAAAGACTTTGCTGGAAGCGGAAGTTCGGCAAAAAATAATTGATGCGTTAAAAGTGGATTTGTTGGGTCCGTCAAAGCCTGATGAGGAGCTTGACGAGGATCCTATGTTTGAGTATCTTACGGGTATGTTGTATCCGCAGGTATTGGCGGATAGCAATCCGTTAGAGCTTGAACTTGCTGGGGATGTGGATCGAACTGATTCTGATTCAAACTATACGCCGAAACCAGACGAGGATGATAACGAGCCAATGACTGCTACTAAGTTCAAGCAGCAGTCCTCTATAGGTATGAGCTTTTATCTGAACAAGAGTACAAAGTCTATCATGCTCAAAGCGTCCTGGGGGGATTATCAAAAAATTACCGATAAAGTTGCCGGCGACGATGGCAAGGAAAAAACCAAAACGACTTATAAGCGCTTGCCGCAGGAAAGTGTGGTTGAAATTGACTTTACCTCGTTTGAAAAATTTAAAGATTTTCAGCTTGTAGAGGATTCCAATCTTAATATTCATGTGGTTAAGTTTGGCTTATCAAATGACTATATGTTAGTTGCCGTGCATTTTTCCAATCGCCGTCCGAAAGGCAATACAGCGCTGGAATCAATTATTTTCCAAGCAAAAATCGAAGCGTATGCGGCAGACGGAAGTGCGTGCTTTATCGCGGAAAACGTGTGTAGGGATATTTTGGCTCCGGACGAATTTTATTTTGAGGCGAGACCTATTTTCGGAAGGGGTAAGGGCTGTGCCGCCATGTGGGACAGTGTAGACAGGTGGAGTGCTTCAAGGGTTTATACTGAATTTATTCCCGAATACGAATTTCCTGGCGTGAAGGCGGCAATAGATAAGTTTGATAAAAATCATTTTTCTATGAACTTTCTAGCGCGTGCAGGAAGGAAGGAAGAAGTGCTTCAACGGCTTACTGCATTAAAAAACGAATACGCAAACTGGATAAAAACCACGCTTGAAAATGACGGGCGCATGGCTGATCCGGAATTCAAAAAGAATGTTGGAAATGATGTTGTAGGCAAATGCAAGGATGCTTTGAGGCGCATAGGTGAGGGCATTGCTATTTTAGATTCCAATCCGGTCGCCTTTGAAGCTTTTTGTTTTATGAATCGCGTTATGGCTTTCCAGAATGGGATAGGCAGATATGCGCGGGTGCATGGAAGCGGCGTTGAATGTAATTTCCAAGACTTTATTGACCCGAGGAAAGAGGGGAATCAGTTCTGTTGGCGTCCCTTCCAGATTGCTTTTATCTTAATGAATATTCGTGGTATAGTGGAGCCGGATAGTACAGATAGGGGAATCGTTGATTTGCTTTACTTCCCGACGGGCGGCGGTAAAACTGAAGCATATTTGGGACTTATGGCGTTCACGATTGCTCATAGGCGCCTGACAAAAGATGAAAACAGTAAATATAACAAAGACGGCGGTGTAACTATTATTCTGCGTTATACTTTACGCTTGCTCACTACGCAGCAACGTGAAAGGTTGACGCGTATGATTATAGCGGCAGAAATAGAACGGCGCCGTGCTCCTGAAAAATTCGGAAAAGAGCTGATTAGCATAGGATTTTATGTCGGCGGCGGGGTGACGCCCAACGACTTTGAGTGTCTGCGTGATAAAGCAGCCGATCCCGATGAGGGAAGGCGCAATCGTAACCTTTTATATAAACAATTGCTGACTTGTCCATTCTGCGGCACGCCTCTTGATGAACACGACTTTGCAATCGACTATGATGCAAAAACGGTAGATATTCACTGCTCTGACAAGACGTGCATTTTCTATAAATACAATGCGCCTGAAAAAAGGATGTCGATACCCGTTTATCTTGTTGATGAGGAGATATATAGGAGATGTCCAACGATTATCTTAGCAACGGTGGATAAGTTTGCCAAGCTGCCGTGGAGCGCTTCAACCAACGCTTTATTCGGGCGCGTCGATCACTGGTGTTCGCGTGATGGGTATGTTGCTATGGGCGAGAAACATGCCAAGCATAATGCTACCGATGCGCTCCCCGCATCGCATTTGGCGCTTGTTAAACCGTTCGCTCCGCCGGAGCTTATTGTGCAGGACGAGTTGCATCTTATAACGGGGCCGTTGGGCACCATATACGGCGCATACGAAACCATAATACAAGATTTGTGTACCTATGAAAAGGATGGGAAGAAAGTACTGCCCAAGTATGTGGTTTCTACCGCGACGATTAAAAATGCGCACGAGCAGATCAGATGCTTATATGGCAGGAGAGAATCAATGCAGTTCCCTCCCAACGGATTTGAAATAGGTGACAGCTTCTTTGTTAAAGAAATTCCAATTGATGAAAAACCGTTTAGAAAATATGTGGGGGTAAGCGCTCTCGGGCAATCTACCAAGACGGCTATTTTGCGTACATATGCTATTGTTTTGCAAACGGTATATGAGCTTAAAAAAGACGACAAATATAAAGATGTCATTGATCCTTACTATACGATGGTAGGATATTTCAACAGTATAAGAGAGCTCGGTGGTACCGTTCGTCTGCTTCAAGACGACATTCCCAAAAGAATTAATCGCTTAAAAAAGAAATATGGGTTCAAGACGGGGCGGCCGCTTTATAATAAGATCGAAATCACTTCGCGTATCAGGTCAAGTGAAATTGCTAATAGCTTGAAAAAGCTTGAGGTTCCAAGCAGCGAAAAGAAATGTCTTGATACTGCAATTGCTACCAACATGATTGCCGTAGGTATGGACGTGGATAGGTTGGGGCTTATGACTGTTATGGGTCAACCTAAGCAAAATTCCGAATATATACAAGCGACAAGCCGTATAGGAAGGCAGCACCCTGGTGTGGTATTCACAGTATATAACCCGTATCGTCCTAGGGATCTATCTCATTACGAAAACTTTGTGGGATATCATAGTCAGTTATACAGATATGTGGAGGGGACTACGGCAACGCCTTTCTCGGCGCGCGCTAGGGACCGAGTGCTTCATGCGCTTGTTGTTGCGGCAGTCAGATTGAAGTTCCCACAATTCGCTGAAAACCTTAGTGCAAACGATATTGCATCTATGACGGCGGATCAAAAGAAGATCGTGATAGATACTATCTTGGATAGGCTGGCTATAGTCAATCCGAAAGCGAGAGATGATACCGCTTCGGAAATAGAAATATTCTTAGGTGATTGGAAAACTCAAGCTGCTCTGCCTAAGCCTTTAACTTACTATATCGGGGATCGGCATCTTGAAAGGTATAATCGCTTATTGAATTTTTATAGTGAAGATTGCTCCGTCACGGAAAAAGCTACGCTGAATTCTATGCGTGAGGTTGAGTCCTCGGCAACGCTATTCTATTTTGTGGAGGATTGATATGGGAACATTTGATAGAAATAAAATAGGTGAATTAAGACCTAATCAGATGATTACCACGTTTGGGCCGGGCTCAATAATCGATGCGGTGAAAGATTCAGTAACTGTTTTGGATACCAATTGCTGGAAAGAAAAAGGGAAGAAAATTATTGATGGGAGATTGGCCGCATATCTTAACGTGAATTGTTTTTATGCGCCAAAGACAACTGGCTATAACGACGTTCCTGTTGTTTCATTCCCGTATATGCATATATGTTCGTCATGCGGAAGAATTTTTGATATACGCAATGATTTCGATGAGGAGAAATATAAACGTTTTGGTGCTACCTGTCCTGACTGTCATAAGCCCGCATATCCATCGAGGTTTATCGTTATGTGTGACAAAGGGCATATCGACGATTTTCCTTGGAGTTGGTGGGTACATAATGGAGATACCAGCCACAAAAATCACAGGTTAAGGTTATACTCAGTTGGTTATACTTCGACTCTTGCAGATATGTGGGTAGAGTGTTTGGATTGCCACGCAAAACGTAGTCTTAGCGGCGCTACGCAGCAGGAACGGTTTGCCGAATTGCGGTGCAGTGGAAGGCATCCTTTTAGGCCGCATAGCAAAAATGAAAAATGCCAAAGCCCAGTTATACCTTCGCAGCGTGGCGCTTCAAACGTATATTTCCCTGTAATCAGGAGCGCTATTTCTATTCCGCCTTGGACAGATCCAATTTATAATTTGATTGACGAGCACCTTCGCCTTATAGAGCAGATGATGGAAATGGGTGTCGATGATGCAGAGACTAAAGTGTATGAAAAATACTTTGCGGAGAGTTTTACACGTCAAGAATTTGATAAAGCATTGACTAGGCGTAGACAAAATATCAAAGAGTTCACTGAAATTAAACTAATGGAGTATAAGGCTATCATACACCATGATGATCCAGCCTATGCATCTAATAAGAAACATTTCAAAACGGAGGAGGACCCTGTCCCTACAAGTCTAAAACCGTACTTTTCTAAGGTGGTGCGGATTACTAGGTTGAGGGATGTAATGGTGTTGCTTGGCTTTACAAGAGTTACTGCGCCCGATCCTGAGGCGGAAACACAAGTAAATGTTGTGCGTTTAAACAAGGAATATAAAGAGCCTTGGTTGCCTGCGGTAGAGGTAAACGGCGAAGGAATTTTTATTGAATTCAATAGAGACGCGGTTGAAAAATGGTTAAAAATCCCGTCCGTAGCCAAGTTTTCAAAACAGTTCGAGCGAAGCTATGAAGCATACTGCCAGTCACGAGAGTGGACACAGACGATAAAAAGGAACGGGCAGTATGTATTATTACATACGCTTTCGCATCTGCTGATTAAAGAAATGTCTTTGCAATCGGGGTATTCGTCCTCTGCGATTAAGGAGAGGATATATAGCAGCGATGAGATGTGCGGCATATTGCTATATACCGGCAGCTCGGACAAAGAAGGATCACTCGGCGGGTTGGTTGAGTTGGGTAACTATGATAAGCTTCGCCTCATGCTCAAGGGAGCATTGGAAAATGCATTAGTTTGTACCAATGACCCTGAATGCATGCTCAATACGCCGACGCCGGAGAAAATACAGGGGGCATCGTGTCATTCATGCTGCATGGTATCTGAAACCGCATGTGAAATTGGGAACCGTCTTTTGGATAGAGGATTTATTGTGCCTTTGCCCGGAAGAGAGGATCAGGCATTCTTTAGGGAGTTGGTGAATGAATTATGTCATTTGGAAGTATAAGAACAGAAATACTTTTGTCTACCGCCATAGAGGAATTTAAGTCGCTGGGTGGGCAAGAGTTTTCCGGCGAGTTTTTTCCTAGAACATTATCACTTATAAACGAGGACTATCCGGAACTTAACGATAAGCAAAAGGTTTCTATTTTAGCGATGATTTTGGATGCGTTAAATCATGATAGCCAAGAAAAAGTCGAACTTGTCGCTACTGCGCCGGCTTCGTTTACCCTAAAAACCAAGAGGACACAAAATGCTGTCCATGCGCTTTTACAGGAAGCAAAGAAAAGCATTTTTATTACGGGTTATTCCGTTTCGGATTTTATTTCTGAATTTGTGGATGAAATTGTCTCAAAAAGTCAGAAGGGCGTATTTGTAAAAATATATATAAATAACGTAGAAAAACAAGTCGCCATCGATAAGCTTTTACGTTACCGCAGTAAGTTTTTGCAGATTTATGATTATAAGAGCAAGGACGATAAAATGGCGGCCCTGCACGCAAAAGTTATTAGTATTGATTCATGCAAATCCTTAATTTCGTCCGCAAATTTGTCATATCACGGCCTGAGCGGAAATATTGAAATTGGTAGTCTTATATACTCTGAAAGAATTGCGCGTCAGTTGGATGAGCTTTTTAAGCAACTTGTTTTTCAAAAAGTATTCACATCATTAAATTAAGTTAGTAAAAACATTTTTATGATAATATTTCCGAATATATTGCCTTTCGGCGGTGGTGGTTGGCACAGATAAAAACCATAAGTCAACGGCAAAAAATATTGTAGAAATCATTTATAAAAGCATTAAGTCAGGTTCGTAACGAGCTTGACTTTTTCTTTTGACACAATATTTTGTTGCTGGTCGTTGACTTATGGATGAGCTGTATTTTCAGTGTTCTCTCATTGCATTTTTACTGTGCCGTTTTGTTGTTGCCGAAAGGCAATATATATTCGGAGGTAAATCCAAAATGAAAGAAACAAGTGCAAATAAAAGAATATCGTATAGAGATCTCGGTATAACGTTAGCAGATGATCAAGAGATAACAAAAGACAACGTTATGTATATCGGTGAAGGTATAGCAGTAAGTGCGTTAAAGACTTATATGATCTACTCAAATAGAGATCTATACCGATTGTATAAAGATCTATTACATAATATCGGTAAAGAACTAAAACTAACCGAACACTTTACCGACGGATATGACTTAGCGCAAGAAGCAACGTGTTTCCTATGTGAACATATAGGTCATAAGCTCGGAGACGAGTATATAACCAAAACCGGAAAGATAATCAATATCGCCCGTGCGGCATTAAGACATATCGAAAGAATGTTGGAACGCAAATACGGTTATAGATATTACGAAGTGTCTATCGAAGTATGCGAATATAAACCGGTAGAACTTATAGAACAACAGCTTACAGACTATACAGCTTATGACGAAATAATCGAGAAAAGCAATATAAACGAAAAGGAACTGGATGTACTCAACTGTTATATGTCGGGAATGGAGTTTGTCGAGACAGCGAGATTTCTCGGTATAAACAACTCTACCGTATGGCGCAGACAACAATCCGCGAGACGTAAGTTTACTATTACTTTCGGTTAAGAGCTATCTAAAACTGAATAGACATTATAGCTGCCGGATAGATATTAAAAATATTTATTCGGCAGTTGTTTTATATCGAATCAATATAACGAAATTTATAGTATACTCATATAACTTGGTCGTGGGGCGTGCCCATATAGTATACAAGCGACGGCTCGCTGCGCTCGCCGCCGTATATGGGCACGCCCCGAAGCGAAACGAAAGCAAAACGGAGCGCCGCGCCCGAACGGGCGGTCGCCGCTGAACCGCTTGGCGATCCGCCCGTTTCGGTCGCGCTGTGCGTTATCCGTCAATTGCTTTTGGAAAGTTTTGCTATTACTTCGGGGCTTACCGTGCCAAGATATACGCCTTCGTCGTGACACTTGAAATCGTCTGCGAGTATGTACTTGTTGTCGCACGGATAGTTCTCGTCACTAATTCCGTATTGACAAATTATATCGTCGTCGGTTATATCCGAGCGGAAATAACTGTATAGCCCTTTACTGTAAACGATCCGTTCGCCGGATTTTTCGATGTACTTTATTATGTACTTCACTGCATCTCTAATCGCAAAGTAGTTATCCTCTATTTCTCTGAAATCGCTTCTTCCAAATCGTTCATTAAAGAATGTGTTTTGATGTGTTATTTGCCGTGTGTGATGCTTACTGTCCCAATCGTTGACTTCTATTATTTCACCAGGCATTGTTCCGTCGGGGATAGCAAACAAGCCGTGAAAATGCAATCGCTGCTTTTCGGGACTCCGTTCCCATACTCCAATGTACTTCCAGCCTTTTCTTGAAGATAGATGAGACAGACAGGTAGATAGCTTCTTTCGGAAAGACTGTTCAGTGTGCTTTTCGTTATCGTAGGTAAACGTTACAAAATAGTTCCAATCGTTAAGACAGTTATTTACTTTTCGGCAAATTCTTAATTTCTTTGCAAGTTTATTATGGTCTTTACGCTGAATGTTTTTGTTCACATAGTCTATACATTCTTGTAATGTCTTAAAGTGTTCTTTCATTCCGTCTATAATTGTTTGTTTCCTGTCTTTGCGGTTCTTGCTTAAGTTTGCTTTATAGAGTATTTCGAATAACTCTTTGGGTGTCATAAGTTGAGTCGACGACGGACGGTCTTTATCCGTAGTTTCGGCTATAGGTTTGTCCTTGTGTTCTTGCGGTTTCTCGATAGGAGTAGTTACTTTCAATAACGGCTCGTACGGAGTAGAGCGTTTGCCTTTCTTTCCGACTTTGGGCGCTATTGCAATGTATGAACTCCCGTCAAAGTAAACCTTTGCGTTGGGTATGTTCATACTATGCTCCTTTCTTGAGATTTTGTTTGTTTTGCCTTTCGGCGAGCCATTGTTCGTATTCTTTGCGGTTTTCTTCGCTCTCGAAAAGCCTTTGAATCGCCGGAAGAATAGAACGTGCGAGGGATTCTATTTCAAAGTCGGGAATCCCTGTATTGTTCTTGCGTTTTGACATTGCTTAACATATAGACCTCCTTTGCCGGGCGTGTGTCGTACGCATAAGGTTTTGACGCGAAATTTGCTACGCACTACTGCGTCAAAGCAATTTGGCAGTACCGCAAGAGTACAGCCTGCATTGCTTTTCCTTGTATTGCTTGCATCTTTCGCGCCAAAACTACCATGCACCGTAATGAGGCGAATTTTAGCTCGATTCAAGGAAAGCGAGCGATGTCGTACTTTAACGTACGGCGAGCGACGCTTGACGATGAAGTAAGCAAAATTCGTCCATTACGGCTTGTGCAGTACGGCACACGACCGGCAGCGTAGAGATATTCGTAAAGAGATTAGCCAAGTGCCGACAAAATACTTCACGCCAAAACAGACCGGCGCGAAGGGGCTTGTCGGCTTTTCGGTACGGTAAGTAAGATAATTACGTTACGTTCTCGGTGTTTGGGCTTTTCTCTTTACGCTCTATGCGAGCAAACAACTTCTACTTTCAGCCTCTAATATACACTCTCCAAATAATATAATAATTTCCGAAAAATACTCTTAAAACTGCGAGTACCCCTCACTTATATATGGGAGTATGGATTTTGGCACAATTTTGGCACAATTCTGTGTTGACCTGTCTGCATATGCGGACAGGGTTTCCTTGACTTAGGGACGGATTTTCTGTATAATCTTAACTATGAAAGACAGAGTTACGGCAGGGTTTTATAAGCGGTACGACGGACAGCCTATATATGTAATAGACATTCTCAAAGATGTGGACACCAACGAGGAGTTTGTTGTTTGCAAGAACAATTCGTACTGCCATAGCGACTATTTTGTGATAAGCAAAAAGTCCTTTTGCGCGACTGTGGACGTAAACTGCGAAGTGAAGAAATACACAAGGGCGTCGGGACGACCGAAAGCGGACAACTTCTTTCTTTCGGAAATTGAAGGAAAAGGCTACCGAGCGCCTATACGCCATAAACCGTCCGTTCCTAACGGTTATAGAAACAACAGACAGCAGTGTCATAGCTACTATAATTACGCGAAAGACTTGCTGTGTAGATTTCACTACGACGTTGCAGTGTATAACCTATGCGTTAAGGAAAAGAAACTCATCGAAGTTGATACGAAAGCCGAGTTTTTGAAAATGAAAGAGGATTTGTTTTTCGTAAAGCACGCTTTCGATACGGTCTTAAAGGAATACCGAGATTTCTTTCACGAGATGTTTGACTTGTTCAAGCCGATACGTCAATACGCCCAAGAGCAAGGTATAAGTCGAGGCAGCGTTGTTTACAAGCGTAATAAGCTATATAATAAGCTCGCGGAGCTTTTGGAAGCGAGAGATAAAGCGGACGGAAAGACAAGAATTATTATGCAATAGATTTTTTCTTATATACGAGTTGGGGCTACTGTGCCCGAAAAGGAGTGATGACAAATGAAAGCAGTTATTTATGCGCGTTATTCAAGCGATAATCAACGTGAAGAAAGTATTGAAGGGCAAATGCGGGACTGTATGCATTATGCCGAATATAACAATATTCAAGTAGTCGGCAGTTACATAGACCGTGCTTTGTCGGCTAAGACTGATAACCGTCCCGAATTTCAAAAGATGATCAAGGACAGCGCCAAACAATTATTTGACGTTATTATCGTATGGAAATTAGACCGTTTTGCTCGCAACCGTTTTGACAGTGCGTTTTACAAAAACACATTGAAAAAGAACGGCGTTCGTGTGGTGTCGGCGACTGAGAGTATCTCGCAAGGTGCGGAAGGCATTATATTAGAGGCGGTTTTAGAAGGCTATGCTGAATATTTCTCGGTCGAGCTTGGCGAAAAGGTTATGCGCGGAATGACGGACAATGCATTAAAAGCTATGTCGAACGGCGGCATAACTCCGCTCGGTTACTATTTAGATGAAGAGCAACATTTACAAATAGACGAAAGCAAAGCTCCGTTTGTTCGAGAGATATTTCAAAGGTTTGCCGACGGCGAAGCTATAAAAACGATTATAGCCGACATGAATGCTCGCGGCGTTGGAATCGCGGTGCGAATGACAAAACGTCCCGGAAAGAAACCCTATGTTAAACAACTCGGATATAACAGCGTGCGTCGTTTGCTCTCCAACCGAAAGTATATAGGCGAGTACAAGTTCAAAGACATAGTTATACCCGACGCTATTCCGCCGATAGTGGATAAGGATTTGTTTGAAAAGGTGCAAAAGCGAATTGTAGTGAATACTCGTGCGCCGGCTGCTCATAAGGCAAAAGTTGATTATTTACTTACTACAAAGCTGTTTTGCGGCAAATGCAAGGCAATGATGATCGGCGACAGCGGCACAGGCAAAAAGGGCACTACATATCATTATTACAAGTGCGCCAACGCAAAGAAAACCCACACTTGCGATAAGAAATCCGTAAACAAAGATAAGATAGAGAATGCGGTCGTAAAAGCGGTTATGTCGAAAGTAATGGACGACGAGCTGATGGAACAGCTTGCCGACATTTTATATGATTTACAAGAACAGGAAAGCTCGATCTTGCCGGCGCTCAAACAACAGCTCAAAGATGTGGAAAACAGTATTGAAAATATGCTTAACGCCATACAGCAGGGCGTCGTTCTCGACAGCACAAAAAAGCGGCTTGCCGACTTGGAAAACCGCAAGAAAGAATTGGAGATCGAAATAGCGCAAGAACAGATTAAATGTCCGACGCTCACTCGCGAACAAATCCTATTCGGATTGACTAAATTCCGCAATCTTGATTTGACTACGCAAAAGGGCAAGCAAACGCTTCTCGACGGATTTGTCAATTCTATTTATCTCTTTGACGATTATGCAATCATTACTTGCAACTACAAGGACGGCGAAGAAAAAATTACGTTTGAAGATATAGAAAGCTCCGAACTCGGTGAGTATATAAAAAACAAATCCGAACAAAGGTGTTCGGATTTGTTAGCAGATGGTGACCCCTGCGGGAATCGAACCCACGATTTCACCGTGAAAGGGTGATGTCTTGACCTCTTGACCAAGGGGCCGTATCAAACAACTTGATTATTTTATCATGCGGCGCGGCGTTTGTCAAGCGGAATTAGGAAGTTTAATCCGCGATTATGTAGGTTTTCAAACATATAATATAATGACAGCGAAAAAGTGTTTTATTCCGCATGGGAACGCTTGCATAAAATATGTTTATTTCCGTTATAGAACAACACGTCCGCTGCGGCGTATTCGTGCAAATCGCTTGTTGTTGGTTTTAGCGCGTTGTTATCGGCAGAGTATGTCGGGCAGGCGGATGCTGTTCCGATTTATTCTGTCCCATGAAAACGTTTCGATAAGTTCTTCGAGCGTCGCCGTGCCGTCGGCATCGGTCAGTCCCGCGGAGAAGGCAAGCGCGCCGAGTATGCGCTCTTTCGGCAGGCGTAAGAGATTATAAGAAACGGCGTCGCCGTCGCTTTTGCTTAGCTTTCTGCCGTGCGAATCGCATACGAGCGGGATATGACAGTATGTGGGCGGCGTATACCCGAAAAATTTCATCAGCCAAATTTGACGCGGCGCGCTCGTCGCGAGGTCGTCGCCGCGCACAACTTCCGTAACGCCGCTGTCGCCGTCGTCGGCGGCAACGGCGAGTTGATACGCATATACGCCGTCCGAGCGCCGCACTATAAAATCTCCGCATCTTTGCGCGAGGTTTTGCCGTATTTCGCCTTTGACTTTGTCTTCGAAAACAATATCCTCGTCGGGAACGCGCACGCGCGTGCATGGCTTGCGGCTTTTATACAATTCGGATTTTTGCGCGTCGTTTAAGTTTCTGCATGCACCGGAGTACACGACGCCGCCGTCGGAAAGCCTCGGCGCGGTGGCGCTCAAAAGTTCGGAACGCGTGCAAAAACAGGGGTACGTAAGTCCCGCTTTTTCGAGAGCGTCGACTTTTTCGCCGTAGAAATTGCTTCGCTCGCTCTGGTATATCGGAGGTTCGTCGCTATGCATGCCGAGCCGCGCGAGGATGTCTATTGCCCGTTCTGCCGACGCCGCGTTACACCGAGCTTTATCGAGGTCTTCTATACGCACGATAAATTTGCCGCCGCGGCTCTTGACGGAAAGATATGCCAGGAGAGCGCAAAGAACGTTTCCGAAATGCAAATCTCCGCTCGGGGTCGGCGCGAACCGACCGACGGGACTGCTTTTATCGATTATTGCGTTTGGGTTCCGCGTATTCGACATGCGCCGAGTATATTACATTTCCGCGGTAATGTCAATACGTGTGTGCGAATATAATCATGTAGCGCGGTTGTTCGCAAAAGTTTGACAAGAGCGTATATTTAATGGTATAATGCCGACATCTGCGGCTTGTTCCAGAGCCGATAAGTCAAGGAGATTACTATGGCGGATAAAGACATAAAGCCCCGCGCGGCAACCCCGCGCGCGACCGCTCCGAAGCCGACATCGACGGCAAAGCCCGTTGTTACCCGCACGCCTATTTCGCGTTCGACGACGGCAAAACCGACCGCCGCGGCAAAGCCTGCGGCATCCGTTAAGAAACAGGAAAGCCCAGCGAGTATCACTCAACGCGCCGCAGACGCCAATCGGCGCCAAACGCCTGCCGCAAAGCCTGCGGCGAATGCCGCTAAGCCGACGCAGACGGCACAGAACGCGAAACCCGTCGTTACTCGCACGCCTGTTTCGAAATCCGCGCCGCTTGCTTCCAAACCGTCGCAAAGCGCGAAGCCGAGCGCGCAGGCTGCGAAGCCGACAGCTCCCGCCGCAAAACGCGCGGAAGCGCAAACGTCCGTAAATTCCGTACGCGCCGAAAAAGAGAGCGCGGCGGCGCACGATAAAAAAGTCAAGGCGGCGGCGATGACCGACACGTCTAAGCCGACCGCAAAACCGACGGCAAAGTCTAAGAGCGGCGCGAGCAAATCGTCGCGCGCAAGCTCGGCGACCGCAACCGACGATAGCCGCAAGCGAATTATGATTATTACAATCGTAGTTTGTGTGCTCGTGCTTGCCGCCGTACTCGGAATAATATTCGGCGTGCGCTCGTGCGGCGGACAATCTCCCGCGGGCGGCGACAAACCGTTCCAAATAACAGCGCCGTCCAACTCGAATACGTATAACGCCGGCGGCGAGCTTAAACCGAAAGACCCGTACGAGAATGTCGGCGCGGGCGAAGAAACGGTGTTCAATCCGTCCGACGTCAAAGATTACGATTACAATGCGGAAAAAGTTACAAACACCGCCGTCGGTTACTACGGCAAGGTAATAGGCGAGACGGAACGCGTTATTCCGCAAAAGACGCGCGACGAGGGTTTGGGCGTATACCCCAAGTACGGATACACGCTCTCTACCGTCATAGGCAACGGTGATGAACAGGTGCGCGGCCGTAACGAGCTTATTGCCGAATCGAGCTATCTTACCGCGACGGGAACGTGGAACGCGGGCGGCGGAAATTACAAATGGATGGATAAGGACGGATTCCTTTACAACGGAACGACCGCCGAACCCGAAAAAACGCTCGATAAAACGGGCAAGCACCGCAGGCTTTACAAACACTCCGCGTCGGTCGGGCTGTATATGGGCGACGTATCGCCCGACGAACCCGGCATCATCAAGAAAGTTACAATGCGTCCGCGCGGTTACAACGGTTACGGCGTAACCGGAGTATACGCGCCTGCGGGCGAAGTAATAAAGATACAAATGAGCGAAGCCGACATGAACGCCACGGGCGGCGTAGTCATACATATCGGTCAAGCGTTATATAACGGAAAAGCAAACAATATATGGACGGCAAAGGGGCAGATGCAACGCATACCCCATCTTCTCAATACGATGGTCGTCGATAAGAATACTTCGGTGTTCGACGCGGAAGCCGGTATATATACCGCTTACGTTGGTTCGTTTATCGGCGGACCGCTGTATATCCGCAACGAGGGCGTAACCTTTACCGCCACGATATCGGGCGGCGTCGCTTACCAGCATTTTATTCTCGGCTATACGACGGAAGAGGAGTTTAGCGAAAACGCCAAATCGTCCGCACCGTATTTCGACCTCGAAGTGTGGCATAACGGCGTGCTTCATTCCGGTCCCAAGTCCGGAGCAAACGGACTTTCTTACGACGATATTTACAAAGTAGCCGTTTTATGGGATAAGGTAGCGAGCGTAACGACGACGGGAAGCAGTCAGGGCATTGTTTTCTTATACGACCCGTTTGTCGCGGCGGGCGCAGCCGTCGCTTTCCCCGGTCAGGGGTCTGTCAATTGCCCCGCGGGGTGGATGCACAACGCTATCGATTACAATTCGATTGTGTCTTCGGGAAGCTGGGGCAATTTCCACGAATATCACCATAACTTCCAAGGATACGGCGTCGGCAACGGCGGCGAGGTTACTAACAACGGCATGACGCTCGTGTCGTACGCGCTGTTTACCAATATTTCCGCAAAGCGCGGGTTAGGCGGTTACGGGTCGCAAGGTTTAGGCGGCTGGAACAGTTATACGAGCGCGACGTGGGCGCTTAACGAAGTGCTCAAAATAGCCAAGGGACAGGACCCGAGCAACGGTAAGCAGGGACTTACGCTTTACTCGACTCTTCTCCATAATTTGGGCGCGGATAACTATATACAAGCGAAAGTGCGTCAACGCGCGCAGAGCTACGGCGAGAATTATACGGGTTATCTCAGAGCGTGGCAGGACGTTACGCATAACGACATGACCTATTTCTTCAAAGACGTTTTAAAAGGTATAGACGGCGACGTTGCGGATAAATATACAAATTCGGATTATTCGATGTTCGTGCCCGTATCGTCCGTGTACCAGACCGGTCGGAGTTATATGTACGACGGCGAAAAGAAGTACATTACGACAATGCAACCGTATGTAATACCTTTCGGAAAATCGATTACCGTGGACCTTGACAAGTACGACGCTCCCGACGGTCAATACCGCGGCGGCTCGATAGTTTTGCCCGACGGTTTTTCTTACACCGTTAAGAACGTGAGCGCGCCGACGCGCGGAACGTTGGAACTTATCGAAGGCAATCGATACAGATACACTCCCGACGGCAACAACCGTTCCGGTAAGATTATCGTTACGCTCGGCATAGAAAAAGACGACGGAGCGTTTGAAGTGGACGACGTGGACCTCGTGCTCGAATTCGAGCCGTCGCAGGAAGCCACGAAGATGGAAATAACGCGTACGACCTACACTTTCGGCGGCGAGACCAAGTATACGGACGCTCAAACCGCGTTCGAGAGCGGATACGCCGGTTACACCGATAAGCAATCGATTGTTCAGAGCAACCCTACTCAAAACTGCAATACCGATATTTGGTACTATCCCAACACCGACGCAGAGCATGACAAACATCCCGACGCGCCCGACCATTATTTCGTACCGACCGAAAACTCGGTTGCGGAGTTGACGGGCAAGCTGTACGTGCAAAACGAAGGAAAGTACAGAATTTATATACGCGGACGCAAAAATTGCGCGTTCTATTACAAGACGGACGACATGGAAGATTATGCGCTCGGCGGCACTATCAAAGACGAGAATGCGCCGAGCAACAGCGCGTATTTCCGTCCCAACGACCCGAACACTTACGTCGACGTAGAGGCGGACGCCGGTTCTTGGATATACTTTAAATCGGTGCTTCTCGCAGAAAACTCGGGCGGAACGATAAGCTATATGGGACTTGGCATGTCGCAGTGGACTACGCCCATGTTTACAATGGTCGAAAAGCATTACGACAAGAACGGGAACGAAGTCGAATCTGCCGAGTCCGAGGGATATCATCATTCCAAAACGCATTATTACAATTATCAAGGCGAAGAGGTAACGGAAGAAGAAGCCAATAACGCCGCGCCGATAGCTCCGTCGTTCGGCAACAACAATCAGCCGTTCGTGAACGCGTTCAGAACCGATTACGAACAAATAACGTCGGAGTTCGAGACGGACTATTTCTACACGAGAAAATATACGTATACGCATTCGGAAGTTCCGTCGGGACTTAATCAGAGTTACATCGGCGAAAATCCTTGCCCCGACAATTTCCCCATAGAAAATCTGTTCGACGGCGACCTGAGCACGGTTTGCTCGTCGAAAGCGATAGTCAGCGCCGCCGCGCCGTGGACGTTGTTTATAGACCTCGGTAAGACAGTCAGTGCAAATCGCTGCGTCATTACGGGATATAAGTTCAACAACGACGGGAACAAAAATCAAACGCCCAATTCGTTTACGCTGTATGTCGGACAAACGCAGGATGATTTGCGCGAAGTAGCGTCGTTTACAAACGGTGCGGTAAACGGTGTAACGACGCAGTTCAACATCGAAAAATCGACGTTCAGATATTATAAGCTGGTAGTTACGCATACCGTCGAAGGCAGATTTGCGGCAATAGCGGATATAGCGTTTACGAATACGCAGGTAGGCGTACAGAGCGCACCCGATGGCGCCGACTTTACGTACGGCGGCGATTGGACGGCAAAGTCCACGCAATCGACTTTCGGACACGTATATGTCGGAAAGAGAGATGCGACGGTGTCGTTCACGTTTAAAGGCACGCAATTCGGCATATTGTCGTCCTCGCTTTACGGAGATAATTTCGAGATTACAATCGACGGACAAAAGATAAACTCTGTCGAATTGTCCGCCCGCGACGGGACTTATCTGTCGTATCTGTCCGAAGAGATTGAAAGCGGCGAACACCATGTTGTCGTTAAGTGTCTCGGCAGTGCGAGCATAGATTCGTTTGTAATATATCCGTAATACGTGCAATACAAAAAACGGCGTTTCGGGAAACCGATTGCGCCGCTTTTGTTTTGTTCGTAAAATTTTACGTTTCCGTCATTATGGATTTTACTGATGTTCTATTGAGCTTAAACGTGTACAACGCGACGATTGCGGTATAGCTCGCAACGAATGCCGCGAGTGTTATGAACAATGCGCCGACGTCAAAACCGTATTGAGGAACTTCGCCTACGTTAGCGAATACTATATTAACCATGAGCGTCAAAAATACGTATTGATAAACGGTGCCGACGGCAAAGCCGAGCGCGGCGAGTGGCGCGAATCCCAAAAAAACGGCGGCGGTGCGCTTTGCGAGCGGATATCCGACCGTCTTCATTAGCGCGATTGTTTTCCCGTTGTTTCTCACGAGCGCTGTCATGGACATGAACGCTGACGTAAGCGCGAGAACAATGCCTATCGAAAGTATCAGCCAGCCCATCGCGGTGCCGTCGCTTATCAGGTTTTCCATGCCTATGCCCATTTGCACCATTGCGGCAAAGCAAAAACACGAAAAAGTTACGAAAAAGGCGAGCAGTTTGTTTGCGCTTACAGTCTTGAACGCGACTTCCGTAAGGAACGGTCTGTTCTTGCTTTTTACGTCGGGCTTGCTCGGCTTGGCGCTTTCGGCGCCGCCGCGCAGCAGCGCGATTGCCGAGCGGCGTGGCGCGACGCGCGCGACGCTCAAAGCCAATGCGGCAAACCGAGCGGACGGCGCGACTATCAATAACGCAATCAGCCAAGGACGGAATGTTATATTTACGGTTATACCGTCGATTGCGAGTTGTTCGTAAATGTACGGCATGAATGCGTGTCCCAAGCCGAATCCGAGTGTGCAACCGATTAAAACAGCGAGAGCGAATATGCAAAAGTTAACGGCGAGCCGCCTTTCCGAATACCCGAGCGCTTTGAGCGTGCCGAGCGTCGTCGCGTGTCCGTCGATGTACAGTTTGATATAAAACGCGAGAAGAAACGCGGCGATTATCGATAGCACGCCGCCCGTTACGCCGCAACACATTTGCGCCGTTGCGAGCTGCGCTTTGTATATGGCTTGAGACTGCTCGCCGACTTCGGATTCGAGCGGAAGCACATCCAAGTAAAAATTGAGGAAAAACGTGCACACGAATACGGCGCAGAAACAGACTATCGAAATTCCAACGAGTTTCAGCCCGTCTTTTGCGGATATAACCATGCTTTACCACCCGATTTCGTAAGCCGATTTTTGTCGGGATACCGCGTGCGTGTCTATAATTTCTCCGCTGTTCATTTCGATAACCGTTTGAGCCGTTTCGCCGATATTGCGGTTGTGCGTAACCATAATCATAGTAAAGCCGCGCCGCGTCTTTTCGCGCATTATGCAATCGAGCACAGCACGTCCCGTCTTTTCGTCGAGCGCGCCCGTCGGCTCGTCGAGAAAAAGTATCTTCGGATTTTTTGCGAGCGCGCGCGCTATACATACGCGTTGCTGTTCTCCGCCCGACAGCTCGGACGGTTTGGCGCGCAGTTTATCGCAAAGTCCCAGTGCGTCTATAATCGGCATGTAGTTCTTGTTGCGGGCAATGTCCGCGCCGAGTTTTACGTTGCTTTCCACGCTGAGATGCGGAAGGAGATAGTATTGCTGAAATACGAATCCCACGTTGTCGCGTCGGAACGCCGTCAATTGCTTTTCGTTAAGTTCGGTAATATCCGTTCCTTCAACGGTAATCTTTCCGCAGTCGGGTCGTTCGAGTCCCGAAAGCATGTTCATAAGCGTGCTTTTACCCGAACCGGACGCGCCGAGTATAACCGCGAATTCGCCGTTGCGAATATCGACGGAAACGTTTTTTAACGCTTCGACTTTGCCGTTGTTATAAGTTTTACTTACGCTCGTAGCCTTTATCATATAAACTACGGTATTATACAATGCGTTAAAGGTAATTGTCAATATAAACGATTGCAAGCGCAGTGCTTATGTGATACAATAAATACGTGAATTTCCCGCAACTTTAAATGCGGTTCAATTCGACGAGGTATATGTTGAATAAACGTAAAATCATTGTAATCGTATTGTTATGTTTTGTTTGCGCGATTGTTGCCGCATGCGGCGGCGCGAATAATTCTGACAGCAAAGACCACGACCCGGCGCCCGAGGGCGTTACTCCCGCCGTGTATATCGACGTAGACGGGAAACAAGACATTACGAGTAAAGAGGAGTATCTTCCTGCGACCGTTACGCTCAAAGACGGCGACGGCGCGGTCGCTTTGGACGGCGTAAGCGCGAAAGTACGCGGCAGAGGCAATTATACGTGGACGTTGCCTAAAAAGGGATACAGAATCAAGTTCGATAAAAAACAGCAAATGCTCAGCGCTTATAAATGCAAAAGCTGGGCGTTACTGCCTAATTATACTGATAAGACGCTGTTGCGCAATTATTATGCAATGCAAGTCGCGCGCGGCATGGACGGGCTTGACTGGGCAACCGATGCCAAACTCATTGAAGTTTACGTCAACGGCACGTATTTGGGTGTATACCTTTTGTGCGACCAAACGCAGGTGGACGAAAACAGAGTAGACGTGGAGGAAGGGTCGCTTGACGCCGACACGGGCTTTTTGGTCGAGCGCGACAGTTACGCATTGATAGACGCGGAGCTTGTCGAGGGCAGAGACTATTTTACTATTTCGGAAGATGTGTTCGTATCGCCCGATGCGAGTCTTAACGGCAAACCTATTCCGTATGTGTTGAAATCGCCGGAGTACCCCGACCGTGGCGATTACGATACCGATGCCGAGTTCGACATTGCGGCGGAAGCGTATGCGGCGCAGTTTGAATTTATAAAAGATTATATTACGTCTGCATTCCGTGCGGCGATTCGTGCGGATTATACGGAATTTTCTCGGCTGTGCGACACCGACTCGTTTGCAGATTATTTTATTCTCGACCAAGTATCGAGCAATTACGAAATAGACAGGTTTTCGAGCTTTTATTTTCACAAGGATAAGGGCGGGGCATTGATTGCGGGCCCCGTGTGGGATTTCGATATGGCTGCGGGCTATTACAATGTAAATCCCGCGCATGAGTTTCGTTATGTAAATAATTGGTTTATCGGTTTGGGACAGAACAGCGTCGAATTTCGCAAGCTGTACGCCGACAGAGTGGAAAAGCACTCGCAGTTATTTAAGCGAGAGGCGCAAAAACTCGCCGACGTCGCAAATGCGCATCGCGCCGCGATAGAGCGGAATAACAAAAAATGGCCGATTTCCGAATATGTCAGTCCCATGCCGCCCGAAATAGCGGCGCTGAATACTTATAAAAAACAGCTTGACTTTTTTACGGATTTCATTACGCGCAGAATCGATTATGTCGTTGATTTTACGGCGGAGTGGCGGCGATAAATATCGCTTGACAGTCGCCGCCGCGCGTGATATAATACTTTCATTATAACCGCGAGTCGAAGAAGCCTTGTAGTCGTACAAGGCTTCTTGCGTTTTTTGCGGTTGTTGCGCGTTTTGTCGCGCGTAACGCAAAGGAGCAATGAGATGAAAAACAGAAAATGGCCGATGCTTATTATTGCAGTCGTTTCGATAGCGGCGGCGTGCTGTCTGTTCGCTGCTTGCGGCGACGGCGATAAAGGCGAAACCGCAAAAACTTATACGGTGAGCTTCGATACCGACGGAGCGGAGAGCATCGATTCCATCGTCGTAAAAAGCGGAGAGTCGGTAGCGCAACCGCCTGCGCCGCAAAAAGACGGCTGGGTCTTTAAGGGCTGGTTATTGGGTGAAGCCGAATACGATTTCTCACAGCCCGTTATGCGCGATTTCACGCTTAAAGCCGCGTGGAACGAGCTTTATACGGTAACGTTTATGTCGGACGGCGCCGCGTTCAAGACGAGGACCGCCGAAAACGGAACGGCTGTGTCGTTCGGAGAAATCCCCATAAAAGCCGATAATATTTTCATGTATTGGAGCGAAAGCGATGCGGCGGACGGCGCGCAGTATGATATGTCCGCGCCCGTTACCGATAATCTAACGCTTTACGCCGTATGGCTCGGCGAAACGCGGGCGAACGAAATGCTGTCCCGCGCGCTCGACGGAGATATGTTTGCGAGCTATCCGTACACGGCAAAGTTTACGGTGAGCGAGGTCGACGGCGACGAAACTCTGTCGTATACGTTTACATATCGGTATTTCGACAATGCCGAGGGCGGTTACGACGTATATTCGCAGGAGCGGAGCGATTGGAACAATTCCGAGCGCTATACTGTGTTCGGTTCGGACGGCAGACAACTTTGCCGTTATTATAAAGGCAAAGATGCCGCCGAGTGGCAGATAAGTTCCGCAGTGTCCAGTTACGAATATGCAATGCCGTTCAAGTTCGGCGAAATGCGACCTTATTTGACAAACGGTGATTTTACATGCGAGGACGGAGCGCTCGTCGAAGACGGTGCATACGTTTTTCACGTATACGAGGAAAGCGTCGCGGCTTTCGAGATGTATGTAATCGGAACGTACGGAACGCTTTTTCAAAACGCGCGTGTCTTAATAAAAGACGACCGACTCGTAAAAGTATCGGGCAGAATGCAAGGCGGCATCGACTTTACGATAGAATTCGATTACACACGATTCGAACAGTCCCGTCCCGCGCTTCCGGATTCGGAAGTGTCGATTAGAAAGGTAAAAGACGGAAGCGGCGTAGTCGGTATGGCGGTTGCCGTTTCGGATTTAACTTCGTTGTTCGAGCTTAAAGTAAACGGCAGTTCGGTCGCCGTAACGGCAGACATGCTAGACTTGGGCGGGCTTGACGTCGACAACCCGACGGAGGGCGTTTATACGATAAGGCTTTCGTACACCGCGTGGGACGGCGCGCAGGACTTTTGCGAGGCGACCTTTACCGTCGCCGCTCAAACACTCGGAAATGCGCTCGGCAATAAAGATTATGCAAACGCTTCGTTTGCCGTCGGCGGTAACACTTTAAAGCGCAGCGGCGACGTATTCTTCCATGAGGATTCTTTGTGGGGATATTACTTCAAAACGGATGACAGCGCGCAAGGTTATAAGACGGCAAAGATGTCGAAAACAACCAAAAGCGTTACGCTGAACGCCTGGGTCAGGTGCGTACGAATAGATGTATTGCTCGATTTGTCGGCAGACTTGTTCGTCTACGACGACGCGGCAAGCACATATACGCTTACTCCCGATTATGCGCCGAATAAACCGTATAAAAAGGCGTTGCAACAATTTTTCGCGTTTACCAATACGACAAACGTCTTATACTCGTTGGTCAAACTCGACGATTCCGCAAAGCCCTATTCGCTTATCTTGACGGTCGACGGAGATAAGACAATTACAAATATATCCGTTTCGTATTACACGACCAAAAAATTCGATTTCGAGTTTGCCGTAACGCCCGAAATCGAAGCCGCTACGATTCCGCATGAGGTTTTAAACGCGTTTACGCAATATACCGTAACTTATAAATCGGGCGATAAAGCAGACGGGGACAATAAAGAAGTCGGTCAGGGCGGCGGTTCGTACACGGTTTTGCGCTACTCCGACGCGTCGTTTTCGTGGACAGTGCAATCGGGCTGGAAGTTTAAAAATTGGAAAATAGAGGGCGAAGACGTCGAAGTAGCGGGCGGAGCCGCCTATAAACTCGACGATATGGAAAACCCGCGAGTTACGTTTGTCGCGCAATGGGTGGAAATGGATAAATTCACCGTTACGTATAAGGCCGGCGACGGCACGGGCGCCGACGTTACGGAAAGCGGCGTTTTCGAGGGCGCATATACGCTCAAAAATATCGACGTTCTTTCGATGACCGCGCAGGACGGATATGTCTTTGTCGGTTGGGTAGTCGAGGGCGAAACGCAAGTCCGCGCGGCAGGCGCAAGCTATAACCTTGCGGCGGACGTCGTTTTCGTCGCGATGTGGAAGGCGGAATTTGTTTCGGGCGTCGTATACAAACAGGACGAAACGGGCAAATCGGAAACAAAACTTTACGACGGTTCGCGCTATATGGTTGTCGAAGAAGTAGAGGTCGATTTGACAAGTAAGCAGATAAAGCTGACATACACCGTGAGCGGAGCTACCGAAACGGCTGTTCTCGACTTGAAAGAGGACAAGTATTACGGAAAGGATTACGAAATAACGCCAGACAACGCGCTCAAAAATTACTTCGGCGAGGGCGTGTTCGTAAAGTTCTCCGCCGATAATAGCAGTTTGCAAATCAGTCAATACGATTCTTTCGACGAACGTGTCGTGGATATGGGCAGTGCGTTCTTAAAGCAGGTATAAGCGTTAATTAAACGTTATAATTACGTGCGATTCGCTTGCATTCGGCGTAAAAATGTGTTACAATGCCGTTATCCGATTTACGAGGTGATGGAGTGTATAAATTTTCTTGCTGATTTAATATAGTAAGCGGACGGGCGTTTGCGCGCGTCGTGCTTGCGGAAAAGCAAGAAAGTTTAATCTGTCAGTATACGGTAGAACGGAATAATATTCGTATCGATTTCAAGCCGTGAGATTACTTTCTCACGGCTTTTTGCTGTTCGGAGGTTTTTATATGTCGTTGATAAAAATAGAAAATCTTACTTTTTCTTATACGTCGAGTTTTGACAATATTTTCGAAAACGTCGACTTCCAAATCGATACCGATTGGAAGCTTGGTTTTATAGGCAGAAACGGAAGAGGCAAAACAACGTTTTTAAATCTTCTGTCTGGAAAATACGCGCACGGCGGCAAAATTACCGCTTCCGTCGAATTTGATTATTTCCCGTACGCCGTGCGCGACAAAACCGCTTTGACGGAAACTGTGCGGCGCGAGGTTTGTCCGATGGCGGAAGAGTGGCGCCTGCTGCGCGAATTGTCATTGCTCGACGTCGATTTCGAGTGTTTGTCCCGCCCGTTCGGCGCACTGTCGAACGGCGAGCAAACCAAGGTTTTGCTTGCCGCGCTGTTTTCCGACGAGTGGCGGTTTTTGCTAATAGACGAGCCGACCAATCATCTGGACTCGCAGGCGAGAGCGCGTTTGTCGGAATATTTGCGCAAGAAAAAGAGCTTTATTCTCGTTTCGCACGACAGGTGTTTTATAGACGGTTGCGTCGACCATATTCTGTCGATAAATAAGTCCAATATCGAAGTGCAGAGCGGTAATTTTTCGTCGTTTATGCAAAATTACGAAAACCGTCTGGAATATGAACGTAAGCAGTTCGACCGCTTGAAAACGGATATCAAACGCCTACACGAAACGGCGCGGCGTACCGAAAATTGGGCGGAAAAAGTTGAGGCATCCAAAATAGGCGCCGGCGATAAAGGGTACGTCGGGCATAAGTCGGCTAAAATGATGAAGCGCGCGAAGGTTACGGAAGCGCGGCGCCAAAAGGAAATCGAACAAAAATCCCGACTTTTCAAAAACGCCGAGACGGAAGACGAACTTAAAATATCCCCGCTGGCGTACCGTTCGGAACGGCTTGCGTATTTTTCTTCCGTTGCGCCCATTCGCGGCGGAAAAACGGTTTGTTCGCCCGTAACGTTTGAAATCAATCGCGGCGACAGAATTGCAATCGACGGTAAAAACGGAAGCGGCAAGAGCAGCGTTTTAAAACTGTTGTTAGACAGGTTCGCGGAGCATTCGGGAACGGTGAACATCGGCTCCGACGTGATAGTTTCGTACGTTCCTCAGGACGCGTCGCGGCTATGCGGAACGCTCGCAGAATTTGCGGTGTCGCACGGTTTGGACGAAAGTCTTTTCAAGACTGTTTTGCGCAAAATGGGTTTTGAACGGGAACAGTTCGAAAAAGAAATTTCCGATTTTTCGGACGGTCAAAAGAAAAAAGTACTGATAGGCAAGAGCCTTTGCGAAAAAGCGCATTTGTACGTTTGGGACGAACCGCTGAATTTCATCGACGTATTTTCGCGTATTCAGATTGAAAACTTGATAGCGGAATACTGCCCGACAATGATTTTCGTGGAGCACGATAAAGCGTTCCGAGACAAAATCGCAACGAAGACGATAAATATATAAAAAGCAAAATTTTAAAATCGCGACGGTTTCGGCGTGTATTTGCGTTTCGAATATTTTATTAGCGTCAAGGTTAAAAATTCGGACCGGAACGGAATCCGTTGCGTTATGTCAAGCCAATAGTCTTTCGATTGCGCCGTTTTCCAAATCGGCAATGCAAAACATATTGTCTAACACTTCAAAGGTTTCTTCCAAATTGTGGCGAGCGGATTTCCATCCGTAATAACCGTCGGTAAACCATACGAAAGCGAAGCCGTCGATTTGTTTTGCCTCCAATGCAATTGTTTTGTAGCTTCTCGCGGTTTCGTTTAATTTCGAACCGCCTCCCGTATAAAAATTCGTTTCAATTGCGTAGATTGTTTTATCTTTCTTAACGACAAAATCAAATCGTTTTTCGGCTTTACCTTGATTTGAAATTTTCGATAAATCAATATTCCATTTTCTTTCAATCGCCGACAATTTCATTTCCTTAAAATACGTGTCGCCTTTCACCAGCCCGGCTTTTATAAGATAATCTTCCACGAGATTTTCCATTAAATGGCCGCCGCGATTTTTGCGACCGTTACTGTCTAATCCTACTTCTACGCCCGTAACATAATCGACAAGATTATTTATAACATGATGTGCGATTAAATCGAATAAGCCGGTTTTTCGCATAAACATTATGTATTCTTCCGTGGTATAATCTGGCTTATTAAAATTAAAACGATATTCGCCGTCCCCGTCGATAGCGTAAATTTCACGCCCGCGTACGGCAAGCAAAATCGGAATACATTTGAATACTTGCGGATAATCGTTTGTTAGTTTTGCAAAATCGCGTTCGATATTATTCGAACCTATAAGAGAATTCAGTATATTCAATTCGACTTTGATATTTTCGACATTGTAATAAACTTTTTCGAAATCGACATAGTAACCGTAATCGCATATGCTCGATTTAAAAGTTTTAAGCCATTCGTTAAAGTCTCTTTTCATATGTGTGGTCTCCATTAATTATAAATAAGCAGTTCGCTGATTTTTCCGCGGCTATCGGATTTGCTGTTTATCATGCGGGCTACGGATACGCGCTTTATTCGATATTCTTTGTAAAGCTCGTCAAAAAAAGTATCTTCGGGATTGACATTCTTCGGGTCGGAATTGCTCAATACGAATTTCGCGCCGCTTGCGTTTATTTCGTCTATATATTTTGCAAGTCTAATCTGCTCGCAATCGTTAAACGCGTCGGCATTATATGACGTAAAATCCGATGTTTTAGAAATGGGACGATACGGTGGGTCAAGATAAACAAACGTATTTTGGTCTATAAACTGTTTTGATAGAGAATAATCGCCGCAAATAATAGTTACGTTTTGCAACGCTTTATTAATATTGCGTAAATTGCTTTCGCTATAAATCGATGGATTTTTGTATGCGCCGATAGGCACGTTGAATTGCCCTTTGCGATTGACGCGATAAACTCCGTTAAAACAAGTTTTATTCAAGAATATAAAATATGCTGCCTTTTTTACTGCGGTTGTGTCGTTTAATTGCGTATTATTGAATTTATCACGAATCGAATAGTAATATAGCTTTCTGTCATTCTCATCCATAGAACAATAAAATAACCGCATTTCGCGTAACTTTTCAATTAGACTATCGATATTTTCCTTTAATACTTGATATGCGTTTATAAGTTCGGTGTTAATATCGCTAATGTAAAACTGCTTGAAATCATAATTCGACAATAAATAAAAAAGCAGTGCGCCGCCGCCTACCATCGGTTCGCAATATTTCGTCGGAACTCTTCCGTTATCCGCGCGCGTTGGCAATAAGTTAACAAGGTCGTTTAAAAGCTTATTTTTGCCGCCCACCCATTTAACAAACGGTTTTAACGATTCTGTATATTCTTTTTCACAACGTGAAGTTTGTTTGTTCATAAGATTTCTGCGGTGATTGAAAATACCCTTATACTATCTACCATATTGAGCTTCCGATATACAACTCGGGATACTTTCACCTCGAAAACGTGTGAATACATTATATTCTAAAACACAAATAAAAGCAAGCGCTTTCTTGTCAAAATCAAAATTGGCAATAATGTGGAAATCATAATGGTCGTTGTCTGCGCGTTTTAAAACATTATTGACGACAACCGAAAAACTAACTGCAAGCAATTGTACAAAACGCTTTGTTTTGGATTTTGCCTACATTCGACAAAATCCAATCGAGTGAGCAGAACGGCAGAGAAGGGGATAGGGAAGCTTTTAAGTTCGAGCGCGGCGAGTTGATACCGATGGTTGTAGACTTATGCGCAAGAGACCGGCAGCCGAGTAACTTTGACACGCGCCGATGTTCGGCGACCGAGTTAAAACGGAATTTTATCTATATCCGATTCGACAGCAGAATCGTTTGCGTGAGCTGATTTGTATTTTTTAAATAGGCAGACCGCTAATGTAACTATAACGCCCAAAATTAAACCCAAAATAAAAGAAACGTTGTGGCAAACCGTTGTCCAGCCGAAATTTACAACATACGTTGTCAGCACTCCGTAAATTGCCGATACAATCAAAGTGGGTTTGCCGATTTGTTTGAAACTTTTAACGTCGAACAATAATGCCGCAAGCGAAGCGCCTGCAAGAGCGAAAATTCCGCCCGATGCGCCGACAGAAACGGTTTTTGCCACTTCTTCCGCTTTTGACGGTGCTATTGCGACATACAGCGGATTGGTGATGAAGCATTCGACTACACCGACGATAAAGAATATAACGTAAGTTGTCCACCGTCCGAATCGCTTTTCCGCATAATTTCCTATAAAATATAAGCCTATTAAATTCGCAATAAAATGCAACAAATGCCCATGAAGAAACATCTGCGTCGCGTATCGGTATATTTCGGTACCGGCAGAATCCAAAACTTGACCTGTCCCCATATAGTTAGTTAACAGCCCGCCGCAAAAACCTAATAAATAGTCGGTTGAATTTAATTTGTCGTTTGCCCAAGTAAATCCGGAGTAATCTTTTGGAAACGGCAAATAATGGTCCAGAAAGTAGAATACGGTAAGAATCAATAGTATTATGTTCGTTACCGTTAAATGTTTTTTATAATTACTTTTTTCCATTCGAATCCCTCATGTATATGTAATAATTGTATCGCATTCAAACAATTATTTCAAGCATAAGATATGATTAACGTAATACGATTATTGCGGTACTCGAATTTATAGGCGCGCCGATAATTCGCTAAAATTATTTGTTCTGCTGTTATTGTTGCGGAAGCTCGCTTGCGCTTTTATCGCTATACATAAAAACTCGCCGTAATTGACTGTAATTCCATTATATTGCTTGTCAATCAATTAGTCGAGTTGTTGAATAGACTAAAATATAATTATGCGGTTTCTTGATTTCGGCGTTAATTTGGCAAGAATAAGAATCAAGTCGGGATTATCGGCTTACGAGTTAAGTTTGCGTATTGAAAAAGACGCAAGTTATATTCATAAAGTCGAGAGCGGTAAAATCAATATAAGTTTGAAAACTATATTAAAAATTTGCGATGTGTTAAATATAGCGCCCGTTGATTTATTTGAGTCCGAGCAATAGTAGCAATAAAATCCGTTGATATTATAAACGGATTTTTTGTTTTATATAGAAAAAATTTGAACGTATGATAACGTTCAAACTTTAACGACATTGGCGGAGCAACAGTAACCTAAAACGAATTTTAATCAGTCGTAAAACTATATGTCAATTCTCTTGCGGTCTCATTTCTTTTTATATAAGTTCTAACACCGTCAGCGCTTTCAAGTTTTAGCCCTATTTTTTCCATAAGGCGAGCTGAGGGCGCATTTCTGTAATCGCATTGCGCAACCAATTTTTTGAGATGTAGGGTATTCAAAGCAAAATCTTTTATTGCAATAGCGGCTTCCGACGCATAACCTTTTTTGTGGAACTTTTTGTTAAATATCCAACCGAGTTCGCCGACTTCCTTTTGTTCGTCTAAGTATACCGAAACTGCGCCGATTTGCAGTCCGTTCAGCACAACGGCAAATTCGTAAAACGTCGGCTCGGTCTTTTTCCACTCCTGTGTGACGCCCTCCAAAAACGCCGCCGTTTCTTCGAGGGTACGGTTGGGTAGGTGCACCATGAACCGAGTGTTTTCGATATCGGACGCATATTCGTGCACGGTATCTAAATCGGCAATATTCAGTGGGCGCAACAGCAGTCTTTCCGTTTTCATTTCGTGATACATTTTTCTCTCCGACAACGCACGGCGAATACCGGCGACAAAGTATTGTGTCTTGTACAGTCATTATATTACAAGCATCTCTGTATTTCAACTGTTTTTGACAGCGTAAAAACGAATTTGCGGTGCTGCGGCGGGTGTTTGCATCCGATAAAAGAAAAAGTTTGAACGTATGATAACGTTCAAACTTTAACGACATTGGTGGAGATAGTGGGACTCGAACCCATGACCTATGCGTTGCGAACGCATCGCTCTACCAACTGAGCTATATCCCCATGGCGGAATGATTTTCCGCTCGTTTCGACAAGAGTAATTTTAGCACATACTTTTTTATTTGTAAAGCAAAATGGGGGTTGTTTTTCGTTTAGACGCAATTTTGCCTGTTTGCGTCGGACGGCGCATATGTTATTTGAGTTTTGCGATTATTTCTATTTCGATTTTTACGCTTTTGGGCAAAGCGGCGACCTGTACGCAGCTTCTTGCAGGATAGGGCGGACGAAAATATTCGCCGTAAATTTTATTGACCGTTCCGAAATCGTTTATATCCGTCAAAAAAACGGTCGTTTTTACAACATCGGAAAAACCGAGCCCGACGCATTCGAGAATGCCTCCGATGTTTTTAAATACTTGTTCGGCTTGCGAGGTTATATCGTCTCCTGCGACGTTTCCCGTTTTCGGGTCTATCGGAATTTGTCCCGATGCGTAAAGCGTATCACCGGCGATTACCGCCTGCGAATACGGACCAATTGCCGCCGGAGCATTATTTGTGCACACTTGTTTTATCAAAGTCGTTTCTCCGTTTTCGAGTTTTTCGTTTCGAGTATAAGACGTTTTGCGTTCGTTGTCAAGCGGGTGAGAAGCTGTTTTTTGTCTTTTGAAGGACATAATAAAAACGCTTGACAAAACGGGGACGGGGGCATAATATAATACCGTGCTTACGAAGCGGTAAAGTTGCCGCTTGAAAATTACGGAGCACAGAGGAGAAAAAATGAAGAAGAGATTGTTTACGGTTTTGATAGCGGTAGCAATGGCTGTCGCGTGCGTCATGGGACTTGTCGCATGCGGCGACGACGCAAGCAGCGTCAACGGTACTTATGACGTTTACAGTTGCAATACCGAGACAAAAGCATGCGCCACAAACGGACAGACTTATATACTTAAAGACGGTAAAGTTACGGTTACGTTTCCCGGTTCGTCATCCGAGTCGATGACAGCGGAATACGAAGTCGAGGACGGCAACATCGTATTCAACATGGGCGGACAAAAAGGAACTTACAAAAAGAAAGACAACTACTATTATATGTCTATGGGCGGTTCCGGCTTTATAGCGATTTGCAAACAAGGCGAAACGCCTAAGGGCTTCACCGTAGACAGCTCCGCTACCTAATCAATGCCATATGTAAAAAACGACCGAGTGAGTTTCGGTCGTTTTTTTTATGGTCGATATTGTAACCACCCCCGTCCGCCTTAGGCGGACATCCCCTCCCCGGGGAGGGGCAGATGGAAAACATTGCGCACCTTATACCAAGGCGGAGGGGAAGAAGAGAAACAACTCGACACACATTCCGAGGATTCGGCGTAAGTAAATCGGTGCGATACACTTATTCGAGAAACACGCGGAAGCAAAATAGCACAGACGCAATTTATGCGCGTCGATTGGAATAATCTTTGTTTTGTATTACGAATCGAGAATTGTTTTTACTTTTCGCAGACGGGCAACGGCTTTTTCTTTACCGAACAGTTTTACCATTTCGGCGCCGCCGCCCGGGGTAGCCGCCGCGCCGGTGAGCGCGATTCTGTACACCCACAGAACCTGACCTTTTTTAAGCGATTTCTTTTCCGCAAGCGCGTTAAGCGCGGCGTTGACGCTTTCGAGGTCGTCGACCTCTGCGTTTTCCGTTATTTCTATGCACTCGTCGATGATGCTTTTTGCGAGCGCGGCGTCGGTTTTCCACTTTTTGTTTTCAAACAGCGAGAAATCGAAAGGCGTTTGCGCGCCGTCGTCGAACGCCCGCAAAAACTCCGTTTTGTCTTTAATGTCCGAAAGAATTTCGACGCGGGGCTGCAAAAGTTCGGAAAGGTACTCTAAATCGACGTTTGCGTCCGCGCAATACTTTTCATAAAACGGCATTGCCGCGGAGTGGAATTCCGCTGCGGCGATTTCTTTGATATACAGCGAATTGAGCCAGCGCATTTTTGTTTCGTCGAATATGGACGACGATTTTTGCAAGCCGTCTATCGAGAACAGCTCCGTAAGTTCGGACATTGACAGTTTTTCGCGGTTGTCCTTGGGGTTCCAGCCGAGCAGAGCTATATAATTGACTATGGCGTGGGGAAGAAAACCTTTATTCAAAAAATCCTCGAAGCCTGCGTCGCCGTCGCGCTTGCTCAGTTTGTGCGTCGCGTCGCGCATTATCGGCTGTAAGTGCACGTACACGGGACGTTCCCAGCCGAGCGCGTCGTACAAAAGGTTGTATTTGGGCGTGGACATAAGATATTCGACGCCGCGTATGCAGTGGGTAATGCCCATGAGGTGGTCGTCTATGACGTTGGCAAAGTTGTACGTCGGCATGCCGTCCGATTTGATAAGTATGTTGTCTTCGAGGTCTTTGTAATCGACGGTTATGTCGCCGAACACTTCGTCGTGATAAGTGGACGAGCCGACGCTCGGTATATTCTGGCGTATGACGTACGGTTCGCCGCGCGCGATTCGGTCTTGCACTTCCTGTGCGGATAGGGCGAGACAGCGTTTGTCGTATTTGGTCGCGCCGCTTTTGTGCATGTCTTCGAGACGTTCTTTGGTACAGAAACAGCAGTATGCGTCGCCGCTTTCGAGCAGTTGTCGCGCGTACTTCAAGTAAATGTCTTTGCGTTGAGACTGTATATACGGACCGCAATCGCCTCCGACGCCCGGTCCTTCGTCGTAATGTAGTCCCGCTTTGTCGAGCGCTTGAATGATTACGTCCACCGCGCCGGCGACTTCGCGGTTTTGGTCGGTGTCCTCTATTCTGAGAATAAACTTGCCGCCGTGCTTTTTCGCGAAAAGGTAGGCGTACAGCGCCGTTCTGAGTCCGCCGATATGAAGATAGCCCGTAGGGCTGGGTGCAAAACGCGTTCTTACCATAATTCTCTCCTTGACAAGAGCTTTGAGCAAATGCTATAATTAAAAGTAATATAAACAATTATAAATCTTTTGCGCGGATAACGCAAGCGAAAGGACGGTAGTGGCATGGACGAAAAAACTCTTCTCGACGACCTCGGCGAAATCATAGCGATAAAAAGCGTGTACTCGGAACCTGCGGACGGCGCGCCTTATGGCGAGGGGTGCAGACAGGCGCTTCAATGGTTTGTCGACAAAGCGCGCTCATACGGGCTTAAAGCCGAAAACATGGATAATTACTGCGCGTATGCGGAGTACGGCGAGGGTAAAGAGTGCATAGGCGTGCTCGCGCACCTCGACGTTGTTCCCGCGGGCAACGGTTGGGCGACCGACCCGTTCAAAATGGTCGAAGAGGGCGGCAAGGTTTACGGCAGAGGCGTAGGCGACGACAAAGGTTCGGTCGTCGTGTGTCTGCATGCGCTCAAAGAACTCAAAGACAAAGGCGCGAAGCTCGCCCGCCGCGTCAGGCTTATCGTCGGCGCGGATGAGGAGCGCGGAAGCTCGTGCATACGGTACTATCTCGAACACGGCGGAGAAGTCCCCGTAATGTCGTTTGTGCCGGACAGCGAGTTCCCCGTAATAAACAGCGAAAAGGGGATAGCGCATATTCGTCTGGACTTTAAAGACGAAGCGCTCGCAAAGAACGTTATTCGAATCGACGGTGCGGCGTGCCGTAACGCAGTTCCCGACAGGTCGACATTTACCGTCGCCGAGGGAAGCCCGCTGTACGCGGCGCTCGAAAAAGCCACGGACGACGTATTCCGCCGCGCACCCGCCGCGGAGCGCATCGTTACCATGGGCGCGCGTCCCGAGGACTTCGGAATACAGAAAAAGCGCGACGGCATTCAGATCGTTGCCGAGGGCACGGCGGAACATGCGTCGACGCCCGAAAAAGGAGACAACGCGCTTTGGAAAACGCTCGGTTTCTTGTCGGCGTATAACGGCGTAATCGGGTCGAAGTTTATAGACGTAATATACGATACGCTGTGCACGCCGCTTGCCGCGCAAAAGCTCGGCATTTACGTCGACGACGAAAAAAGCGGCGACCTTACCATGTGCATGTCGGTTGCGGATATGGTCGGCGACACGCTGTCTCTGATTATAGACTTCCGTTTGCCGCTCGGCGTAACGGCGCAAAGCGTCGCGAGCGCGCTCGAAAACGGCACGGGCTGCAAAGCCGCGGTACTCGATTATCATGAAAACCTTTATGTCGACGAAAACTCGCCGCTCGTTACCGCACTTTTGAATGTGTATCGCGGTATAACGGGCGATACGACTCCGCCGTTAAAGACGGGCGGCGGCACGTACGCGCGCGAGCTTCCCAATGCGGTTGCGTTCGGTTGCACTCCTGTCGACCTTGACATCAACATGCACCGCGCGGACGAGAATTTCCCCGTCGCACAGCTCTTTAAAAATTACGAAATATATTCGGCGGCTATGAAAGCGCTTGCCGACATGCGTTTATAAACTCTGTGATTTCGCATACTACCCGTGCGGGTTTTGCCCGTGAAGGTTATCAATAAGGAGAAAAAACATGATAGTGAAAAACCCGACTCGCGAACAGTTCGAAAGCGTCGTGTCAAGCGGAAAAACGCTCGTCGATTTTTGGGCGGGCTGGTGCGGTCCGTGCAGAGCGCAGACTCCTATAGTCGAGAAGTTGGAAGAGGAGACCGACGTAAATCTCGTTTCCGTAAATGTCGACGAGGACGGCGAGCTTGCGGAAATGTTCCGCGTCGCGAGCATCCCCACGCTTATATTGTACGAGAACGGCGAAAAAATAAAAAAATTCGTCGGATTTACGTCGCTTGCCGAACTTAAAGCGGCGTTCGGAATACAATAGTAGAAAAAAGCCGAGGCAGGGAAACTTCGCGTAAAAATGGATTCGAGGTCGAAAAAGACGCTTCTCACGCTTATAGTGGGGCTTGCGTTGAATATTGCGCTCGGCACGGGTAAACTTGTTATCGGGCTTCTTTCTGATTCCGTTTCCGTTGCGTCCGACGCCGTAAACAATTTGTCGGACGCGGCGGTTTCCGTTGTGTCTGCGGTGGCAGTTGCGCTCGCGGCGCGCGCCGCCGACCACGACCACCCGTACGGACACGGCAGATACGAATACATAGCGACGTTCGTACTCGGCGCGGTAATCGCCGCAGTGGGCGTCGAGCTTTTTATAGGCGGTGTGGAACGCGCCGTAAACCCGCAAGCGGTGGACGCCGGCATAGCGATGTGGGCGGTGCTCGGCGCGTCGATAGTCGTCAAAGCGTTTATGGCGGTGTTCTATTTCGTGCGTTGCGGGCGGCAGAAAAGCGGCACTGTAAAAGCCGCCGCCGTCGATTCCGCATCTGACGCGGCGGTTACGACAGCCGTTTTGGTTTGCGCTGTGATTCAGTACAAGACGGGCGCCGATATAGACGGATACGTATCGATTGGAGTATCCGCCGTGGTGCTTGTATTGGCAGTGCGTATTTTAAAAGGCGTAATCGGCAGGCTTCTCGGCGGGAGACCCGACCCCGAGCTGACGCAAAAAATTTACGGAATACTTTCGACGTCCGAGGTCGCAACTTCCGCGCACAATCTCGTCGTCAACGATTACGGCGAGACAAACAAGATAGCCGAAGTCGACCTCGTATTTCCGTCGGATATGAGTTTTCTCGAAGTACATGCCGAATGCGACAGGCTCGAACGTGTTGTGCTTTGCGAAACGGGCGTTCGGCTTTCCGTGCATGCGGACCCTCTCATAACCGACGACGCGCGGCTGTCCGACATAACCGACAGGCTCGCGGCGTGTCTTGCCGCGTTCGGCGCGACAGCGCACGACGTTGCCTTGGACGACTGCAACAAGCGCGTCGAGCTTGGTATCGCGCTTCCCGACGACGGCGCGCCCGCGGACGAAATCAAGAGTTTGGCGACGGCGCAGGTACGGCAAGTCGTGCCGTACGAAGTCGAAATACATACGGACTATATTTGATATGGCAGATGGGAAAAGAGTAATAATAGGAATGTCCGGCGGCGTCGATTCCGCTGTCGCGGCGTATCTTTTAAAACGCGGCGGTTACGACGTTACCGGACTTTTCATGCATAACTGGGAAGAGGAGGAAGGCGGCGAGTGTACCGCCGCCGACGATTGGTCGGACGTGTGCGCGGTCGGCGCCGCGCTCGGGATAGAATGTTATTCGGTTAATTTCGCAAAGGAATACGCCGATGAGGTTTTCGCGTATTTTTTGGACGAGTACCGCAAGTACCGTACGCCCAATCCCGACGTTTTATGCAACCGTAAAGTAAAGTTCGGCGCGTTCCGAGATTACTGCATCGGGTTAGGCGCGGATATGATTGCGACGGGACACTATTGCAGGAAAAGCGGCGACGCGCTTTTCCGCGCAGTCGACGGAAACAAGGACCAAAGTTATTTTCTCAACCAGGTAAAGACAGAGCAACTCGAAAACGTACTTTTCCCCATAGGCGGCATGACGAAACCGCAAGTTCGCGCGCTCGCGCACGAACTTAAACTGCCCGTCGCAGACAAAAAAGACAGCACGGGCGTTTGCTTTATAGGCGAGCGCAAGTTTAAGAAGTTTTTAAAAGAGTTTTTGCCCGCGCAACCGGGCGATATAACGGACGAGCGCGGAAAAATCGTCGGCAAACACGACGGGCTGATGTATTATACTCTCGGGCAGAGACGGGGGTTGGACATAGGCGGAGTAAAAGGCGAGGTCGGTCGTTGGTTCGTGCTCGGCAAAGACGTGCAAAACAACCGTCTTATTGTTTCGTGCGGAGACGAGAGCGGACTGTTTTCGCGTTCGCTGAAAGGCGCGGGATTTAACATAATAGGCTCATTCGATATGCCGAAAGAGCTTAAATGCACGGCAAAGACGCGTTATCGGCAGAACGATTTCGGCGCAACGCTGCGACTTTTCGAGAACGGCGAGTTCGAACTGGATTTCGACGAGCCGCAACGCGCCGTAACGCCCGGTCAATATGCGGTCGTATATCTCGGCGAGCGCTGTCTCGGCGGCGGAACGATAGAGGCGAGCGAATAATTATCAACTGCAATTCGGAACGGAAGTTTATCGGGCGTAAGCGTTGTATTGTTTATGCCCGATGCGCGACAATCGAGAATATCCTTTACAAATAATCGAAAAGCGGGTATAATACTTAAAAGGAGACGAGATATGAATTTTTTGAGCGCGATGGGTTTTGCCGATTACTTTACAGACCCCGCATATTTATTGTACATGATATGCGCGTGTTTGTTTATTCCGTTTTTTATTTTCAGCATAGTTGTGCAGGCGCGCGTGTCGACCACTTTCAATAAGTACAACCGCGTGCCTTGTTCTTCGGGCGTGGACGCGCAGACGTATGCGCGCAATTTTCTCGCGTCCGAGGGGATTAACATTAAGTTCGCGGCGGTGCGCGGTTCGCTTACCGACAACTTCAATCCGCGGACAAACACTATTTCGTTATCCGATACGGTGCGGCGGTCGGCGGCGGTCGGCGCGATAGGGGTCGCCTGCCACGAAGCGGGACATGCCGTTCAGCATGCGAAAAAATACTTTTTCTCGTCGGCGCGGCTGGCGCTCGTTCCCATAGTCAATTTCGCGAGCGGGCTTTTGTGGCCGATATTCATAGTCGGGTTCGTACTCGGGTTTGCCTCGCCGTACACTCTGATTGGCAAGGTGTTTATAATCGCGGGGCTTTCGGTTATGGGACTGTCGTTGCTTTTCTCGCTCGTAACGTTGCCGACCGAGTTCGACGCGAGCCGCAGAGCGTACAAGTATTTGGAACCGCGCATGCTGCCCGAAGAGGCTAAGGGCGTCAAAAAAGTACTGCGCGCCGCCGCAATGACGTACGTCGCGTCGTTTATGATGACGTCGTTGCAGTTTTTACTGTTGCTCGCGAGGCTTTTGATGGGCATGAGCAGAAGAAACCGATAATTTTTAATGAACGTAAAGCAAATAACCGCGCACGATTGCGCGGTTATTTTTCGTGCGTTTTGTTTTTTGAAAAATCTGTCTTTTTAGAGTTGACTATCGGTTCGGCGTAATGTATAATTGCATTGATTACTACATTACATAGGAAATAGCGGTGATATGTCGGCTTCACTTTTAAAGAACAAAAAGTTCTACAACTTTTGTCTCGTTCCCATCGTCATAATCGTATCGGGCTTTATTCGGTCGGTATGCGTGCAGGTTTTCGTCGTGCCGTTCAACTTCGCGCCCGGCGGAGCTACCGGTATAGCTACGATGTTAAATTACGGCACGGGGCTTGCTACGGGTTGGCTGTATTTGATTGTCAACGCGCCGCTTATCATTATAGCGTTTATATTCATAAGCAAAGGTTTCGCGTTCAAAACGGGCTTGGCAATCGGCGCGTCGTCGCTTTTCATGTTGTTGATGGAATATCTCAAATTCCCGCAGTACGAAAACATAGAAGGCAATCAGCCCATACTCGCCGCGGCGGCGAGCGGCGTGCTCGGCGGCATAGGGCTGTCCATGATGCTCAAAATCGGCGGGTCGACCGGCGGTTCGGACATTATCGCGGTGTGCATACAGAAAAAGCTGTCGGCTACCAATGTCTCCTGGTTCATTTACGGCATAGACGCCACGATAGTTTTCGTCTCGGCGTTCGTCTATCAGAACGGCTTAAATCCCGTACTGCTTTCGCTTGTCGAGATGTTCTGTCTCGCAATGATGGGCGACGTTATCACGAGCGGATTTAAAACGGCTCTCAAATACGAGATTATTACCAAAGACCCCGAACCGCTCGCGCAGGACCTTTTGCACGGGCTTAGGCGCGGCGTAACGTGCACAGGCGTTACGGGCATGTATTCGCACGACGAGAAATACATGCTGACCTGTATAATACGCAAGCACCAGCTTTCCGATTTCAACAAGATACTTCAAAAATATCCCGATACGTTCGCGTACCTCAGCAGTACGCGCGAGGTAATGGGGCTTGGTTTCAGCAGATACGAAGAACTTAAAAAAATAGCGAGCGAGTCCAATGCCGACCGCGCGGGCGCTATAACAGCGGTAGCAACCGCAGAGCAAGCCGCGCTCGCCGCAGACCCGACCGACGCAGGACAAGATGTTTCGGACGGCATTAAAACGGATGCGCCCGAGAGCGGCAACGACGATTAAGGAGAGGTCATGAAAGAGTTCAGAGCGGAATCCAAAAAATTGCTCGACCTCGTGGTAAATTCCATTTATACCAACCGCGAGATTTTTCTGCGCGAGCTTATAAGCAACGCGTCTGACGCGATTGACAAGCGCAGATTTATGGCGCTTACCGACAGCAGTCTCGACGCGGATTTTTGCATAGAACTTTCTACGGACGTCGCGTCGCGCACGCTCACCGTGTCGGATAACGGCGTCGGAATGAGCGCGGAAGAGCTTGAAAACAATCTCGGCGTGATTGCCGCGAGCGGTACGGAAGCGTTTAAAAAGGAAATGAAAAAAGACGGGGACGCCGAGCTTATAGGCAGGTTCGGCGTGGGCTTTTACTCGTCGTTCATGGTTGCGGACAAAGTAACCGTTATTTCGCGCAAAGTCGGTGAGACCGCGGCGCACAAGTGGGAGTCTGACGGCGTTGACGGGTTCGACATTTGTCCCGCGGAGCGCGTCCAAGTCGGTACGAGCGTAATATTGCATTTGCGCGCCGACGGCGACGAGGACTATTCCGGTTATCTCGACATCCGCAAGCTCGAATCGCTCGTCAAAAAGTATTCGGATTATATCCGCTATCCCGTGCGTGCCGAACTTCCCAAGGCGGCGGGCGCCGACGGTGTAACCGTGGGCGAACTTACTACGCTCAACTCGATGACGCCCGTATGGAAAAAGTCCAAGTCCGAGCAGGGCGAAAACGAAATCGGAGATTTTTACAAGCGTACGTTCCGCGACTATACCGACCCGCTCATCACGGTTTCTTCGCGTATAGAGGGTGCGGTCAATTATACCGCGTTGCTGTTTGTGCCGAGCGAGCCGGCGTTTGATTATTACACTAAGGACTATAAGCGCGGTTTGCAGCTTTACTGCAACGGCGTTCTGATTATGGAAAAGTGCGCCGAGCTTGTACCGGAATACCTCGGTTTCGTGCGCGGCGTAGTGGATACCGCCGACCTTTCGCTCAACATTTCGCGCGAGACGCTGCAAGAGGATAGGCGCGTGCGCGCCATTGCTTCGGGGCTTGAAAAGAAGATTCTCGGCGAGTTTCAAAAGACGCTTAAAAACGACAGAGAAAAATACGAAAAACTGTTTGCCGCTTTTTCCAAAGCAATCAAGTTCGGCGCTTACGACAACTTCGGCGCTAACAAGGACAAGCTGAAAGACCTTTTGCTGTATTACTCCGACGCTGGTAAAAAACTCGTTACGTTCAAAGAATACGCGGAAAGTCTCGATAAGGACGCGCCCATGCTGTACGCATGCGGAGAGACTGTCGACAAAATCGCCATGCAGCCGCAACTCGAAGGCGCGCGCGCCGCGGGCAAGGACGTTCTGTATTTCGTGGACCCCGTCGACGAATTTATCGCGCGCATGCTCGAAAGTTACGACGGACACAAGTTTGAAAACGTTGCGTCCGAATCGGACGGAGACAAAGCGGAGCAAAGCGGACACGAAGAGCTTATCGCGCGTATGGAAAGTCGGCTCCAAGGCAAGGCGACTGTCGCCGCTACCGATAAACTTAAATCGTTCCCCGTGTGCCTCGCCGCAAAAGGCGATATTTCGCTTGAAATGGAACGCGTCATGGACGCAATGGGCGGCGGGCTTAAAGCGCAGCGCATTTTGCAGGTCAACTTCGACCATCCCGTCATAAAATCGCTCGAAACGGCGGACGACGCGCGTTTCGACGATACGGTAACCGTGCTTTACAACGAAGCGTTGCTCGCCGAGGGCTACCGTACCGAACCTGATTTTATTTCCGCGCTCAACAGGCTTATCGAAAGAGGTATAGCGTCGGAAGCGGAAAAAGCCGACGGCAAAAAAACGTCGGCGGGCAAGCCGACTGCCGCAAAAAAGCCCGCGGCAAAAAAGACGGCGGCAAAATCGGGCGGCGATAAAAAGCAGGAAAAGCCTGTCGGTTCGGACGGAAGCGACGGGGCGCAATGAAAAAACGGCGTGCGAATAAGACTGTTGTAATAACGGGCTGTACGAGCGGTATCGGCAAAGCGCTCTGCGAACTGTACCGCGCATCGGGCGATACGGTAATCGGCATGGCGCGAACGGCGGACGGCGCCGACGTTTCGGTAGACGTTACGGACTCGTCCGCGCTCCGCGAAGCAGTCCGTTCCGTCGGAGAAAAGTACGGGCGCATCGATACGGTAATTGCGTGCGCGGGCGGTGGACTGTCGGGCGCAACCGAGCTTTTGCCGCTCGAAGAAATACAAAAGCAAATCGACCTCAATTTTACGGGCGCGCTCGAAACGGTGCGCGCCGCGCTCGAATACATGGATAAGGGCGGCACGGCGGTTTTCATATCGTCGGCGTGCGCTCTTTTCGCTTTGCCGTACCGCGCGACGTATTGCGCGAGCAAGGCGGCAGTCAATATGGCGGCGTTCGGACTTTATATGGAACTCAAAAAGTCGGGAATACGCGTAACTTCAATCTGTCCGGGCGACATAAAAACGGGATTTACCGCGAACAGGGTCAAGTATTCCGACGGCGGAACTCGGTACGGAAACGCGCCCAAGGCGTCGGCAGACAAAATAGACGGAAGAGAGAATAAGCGCATGGCGCTTGCGCCTGCGGCAAAGCGCATATATAAGTATTGCGAAAAGTGCCGTAAACCGTTGTATATCGTCGGAGCGAAATACAGGTTTTTGAATTTTCTGCGACACGTTTTGCCGCAAAAGCTGTTTCTCGACGTAACTGCGAAGTTGTTTTAATCGGAGGACTTATGATAAAAGTTTACGGCGACACTTATTATATGACTATGGGCGAAGCGTGCTATATCGCAGGCGGAAGCGGATTGGAACATATAGCGTTCGGAGCGCGCATCGAGCCTGAGGACGACGCTCTGTCTCTGGGCGGCGCGGCGGCGCGCGGTTTCAAAGAAATCGAGATAAACGACATCGCGCTCGAACGCGGCGGCGAATGCGTAACTCCGCGGTTTGCGCCCGTGTGCGCGGAACTTGTAGACAAGCCTGCGCTTGATGCGCTTCCCGTGCTTCGCGGCGGCAGAACCCTCGAAATTACGCTGTGCGACAGCGACGAGGGCTTGGAACTCAAACTGTATTATACGCCGTATATTCGCGGCGGCATGGCGCGTCGCGCCGTACTCAAAAATCTGTCCGAAATTCCGATAAAAGTAAAAAGACTGTTGCTCGGCGTCTGTACCGGCGGCGGCGAACGCGTTGCCTGTGCCGACGGGCTTACTGCGGTAAAAACAGCGGCGGGCGCGTACGGCGCGTTCGCATTGTATGCCGGCAAGACCGAGACGGGGACTTCCGACGCAAGGATTGCGTGCGGCGCGAAAATAGATATGACGCTCTGCGCGGGCGAATCGTATTATACGCCCGAAGTTTTGTTCGTATATTCCGATTGCGGCGTCGGCGGAGTCGTGCGCGCATATCACGACATATTGCGCGAGTTCGGCGTTCCCGAGAAAAAATTCGCAAAACGAATTCCCGTTGCGGTTTATTGCCCGACGGACAGCGGAGAGCTTACCCGCGAAGAGCGGATAAAGGCGATTGCCGACATGGGCGCGGACGTCGCAGTCATGGGCGCCGATGCGCAAGAAGACGTTTTGCGCGCGTATGCGGAAGAGATTAAAGACAGGGGACTGACGGTAGGTCTTAAAGCCGCAATCGGCTGTCCGAATATTTGCGAGAGAGCCGTTGCTATCGGAGCCGAATACGTCGAGCTCGACTGCGGCGGAATAAATACTTACGACGAGGCGGTAGCCGCTCATGCGCAGTATAAGAAACTGTGCGAGGCGCTTCCCGACGCTTATATCGAATTTTGCCGTGATAAAAAATACGTCGACGCGAAAACCGCGTTAAAGCAAACCGCATATTCGCCGGTGCCGCTTTGCGCGGTACGAAACGTCGTGCGCGGCGGAGCGTTGCCGCTTAAAACGGCGTTTGACGTATCGTCTTTCGGCGCGCTCGGGTACGAGTTCGACCCCGCGGCGCTTTCCGAGGGCGCGCGCCGCGCGGTGCGAGCGCAGATATTGAGCTACCGCGACGATGCGGAAACGATTAAATCGGGCGACGTGTACGACATAGGCGACGGCATTATGGCAATCGGAAAGGACAAATCGAGAGCGTATGCGGCGACGTCGGGCGCGGCGCGGTTCGACGGGCTGGACGTGCATAACCTCTACCATGTCCGCGAAGCGGGAAAAACTTTTTCGGGCGCGGCGCTCGCGCATTACGGGCTTCCCGCGGCGGGCGGCGATACCGTAACTTATCATATAGGTCAGGTGGCGGATTATGAATGACGGTCGCGCCGTAACGGTAAAAGCTGCGGCTACGAGCGCCAACCTCGGCGGCGGATTCGATTGTTTGGGCGTCGCGCTCGGGCTGTATCACACCGTAGTCGCAAGGTTTTCGGATAAGTTCGAGATAATAAGCGACGCGGGTGCGCCGCTCGGGCGCAATAACCTTGTGTACGTCGCAATGAACGAGGTGTTTAAAAAGTTCGGTAAAGCAGACGCCGCAGTAAGACTTGTGTCGAACAGCGAAATCCCGCGCGCGAGCGGGCTTGGCAGCAGCGCGGCGTGCGTCGTATGCGGCGCGGTCGCGGCTAACGCGCTTCTTGGCAATCCTCTTTCTCAATCGGAGATTACGGATATTGCGGCAAAGCTCGACGGTCATCCCGACAACGTTTTGCCGTCGATAACGGGCGGCGTAACGGCGGCGTATAAGGACGGAGACAATATCGGATATATTCGCGTCGATGCGCCGACCGATTTGGTGTTTGCCGTCGCAACTCCCGATTTCGGGCTGAAAACCGAAAAAGCGCGCGCCGTTCTTCCGCAAACGTATTCGCGCTCCGATTGCGTGTATTCGCTTTCTCGCGCAGTCGTTACGTTCGGCGCGCTCGCGCTCGGCAAGATAGATATGCTTAAAGCGACGGGCGACAGATTGCATCAGCCGTACCGTGCGCCGCTTATAAAAGATTATGCGGAAGTCGTAAATGCGTTTGAAAACGCAGGCGCGGTCGGGAGCTGTCTGTCCGGCGCGGGTCCGTCCGTTCTCGCTTTCTTCAAAGACGAAAACGCGGCGAGGAAAACAGCCCTGCCGCGCGGCTGGACGCTTCGCGCGCTGAAAGCGGAAAATTCCCCCGTGCGCGTTTGCGTCGAGTAAAGCAGGACTCGGATTACACTAAACTGTTTCGAGAGAACAAAGCGTCGCGTGCAATTGCTCTTGCGCGGCGTTTTTCATTTCGGCATAATATGTGTAATTGCCGTACTCCCACACCGCAATCGTATTGCTTTGCAGCTCGGCATAGCGATAGTCGAAAAGCGGCGCGCTTTGTTCAATCGTCGCTCTGTCGAATATGTGTTTTTCATATTCGTAATCGGGGTCGATAACTATATCGACTGTAAAATTTTCGACGGTGTAAGTTACAAGCGCTGTCTTTTGCGTTCGACGGTATTTGTATTCGATGCATGTGAAATCGTCGCGCACGAGCGGTACGAGAACGTCGTAGCTTTGAGCGAGTGCGTCAAATGACAGAGGGGAGGAATATAATTGCGATGGGGCGGGCGCGGACGAGTAATCCTTGTCGTCATTGTTAAACGCCATTGGAAGGATTACGGCAACCGCGATAACGGCGCATGCCGCAACTCCGCAAAGACCGGCAACGGTTGCGTTTTTTGCACGCGATTTGCTATTGCGTGTTTTCTTGCGCTCGGAGTCGCGTTCCTCGAAGCGCGCACAAAGCGCGGGATATTTTTCCCGCAAAGAGTGAGGCGCGCTTTTCTCGTCGTCGACGTTCGCGGCGTCGAGAAATGCGAGCTTGTTTTTGATAAAGTCGTCTTGTCTTTTCATGATTTCTTGCCGTTCATATAATTAGACGTTTTCGAGGGCGCGTTTTTTCGCTCGTTTTTGTAAAATGCGCAAAAGTTTTTCTTGGCTTTTTTGACGAGCGCCCACGCAGAGGTCGTCGAAACGCCGCACGCCGCCGCAATTTCCCGCAGGCGCAGGCCTTCGGCGTGCATGATGAGAGCGTGCGCTTCGCGCTCGTTCAAGCACGCCAAGCAGTCGGCAACGTCCGCCGCTTGCTCTATGTCGGGCGGGGCGCAGGCGGCGTTTTCGAGCGAACTTTCGAAAGGCACCGTGCGCGCGTTTTTTCGCAAAAAGTCTATCGCGTTGTGTTTGACAGTCGAAATGAGCCAGCCGTCGAGCGCGGCGGCGCTGCGTATGCGGTCGATATTGACGATGAGCTTTTCGTACGCATCGTACACCGCGTCCTCGGCGGCGGCTCGGTCTCGCGTGATTTTGAGCGCAATGCCGAAAAGCCGCCCGTCCTTGGCAGCGAGAAGTTCCCCGAACGCGGCATTATCGCCGTTTCGTATTCGCAACAGTAATTGCGTGTCGTCCATTACTCATTAAAGTATAACACATTCGCCGCCCGTCGTTCAATATAAACGCATAAAAAATTTTTATTAAATTTTTTCAAAAACCCAGAAAAAATTCGCTTTTCAAACGTCTATATATTATGACCGAATGTAGGGTATTCGACAGGATATACAAAATAGACAGCGACGGCACTGTAAACGGCGGAAAAACAGACAGAAGCGAGCAATATGTTTTTGCGCCGCAATTTATTCGGACGTTGACGATGTGTGTACACATAAGTCCGACATGTAACCTTGCTTGCAAATACTGTTTTAAAATCGGCGGCGAAGTTCTCGCTTTTTCACAAATAAAGCAGTTTATCGATAATGTCGTGAGTATATATCCGCATGCCGACAGATACATTGTAGATATGTCGGGCGCGGGTGAGCCGCTCCTTCAAAAAGAACTGATATTCGGCATAGCCGAGTATTGCAAAACTCTTAGCGACAGGTATTTACGCGAGTATTTACCGACTTTTGTTACCAACGGAACGCTGCTCGACGCGGAAACTGTGCGGCGACTGCAAGATGCCGGCATTCTGTTCGGCGTGAGTATAGACGGCACAAAACGAGCGCATGACCGAAACAGAGTTTTCCCAGACGGAAAGGGGAGCTACGATATTGTCGTAAAAAACATAAAAAACATAGAGCATAATGATTTTGTCGGCGCGGCGGTAACATTTACGGACGGTCGGATTTTGCCGTTGTTTTTGAACGCGTTGTCTCTGTTGCCGACAGTGGCGATGAAGCCCGTGCGAAGCGCCGACGGAGAGATAAATGCCGATGATATTTGCGCGGGCTATGACGAGCTTGTAAAATTTATTCTCAATAAAACGCTCGGCGGCGATTTGAAATATCTGTTTGCTATTATAAACGGCGATGATTACTTCGGAAAATTTTTACGGCGCACGGCGCTGAATATTTCGGTGTACGGCAGGTGCGACGCGGGAATAGGGAGGTTTGCGCTTGCAAACGACGGTAAAATATACTGCTGTCCCGCCGCCGTAGGAATGTCGGAAGGCGTAATGGGCGACAGCGAAAACGGTATAAGACAGAGCAGAATACAGTCGATGTGGCTAAAACAAAAAAATGCCGTATGCGAAAAATGTTTCGCGCGTCCGTCATGCGGCGGCGAATGTAAGATTGCGGCGTATAATCGCGGCGGAACGTTTGACTGTATAGACAGTGCGATGTGCAAGATAAAGCGCAGACTGCGTTTGCTTTCAATGTATTTCTGCGACGAGCTCAAAGAAAAATCGCCGCATATTTACGATATGTTTATTGATAAAGCGCATACCGTCGAAAACTATTATGCCCCCGATTGCAAATTGATACGGGCAGCCGAAAAATCGCGCGGAAAATATACGTTTACCGCCTTAAAGCGCATAAAAGACAAAACTCCCTCGGAGTTTGAAAAAATTTATAATGAAATTTGTAAAATTTAAGTTTTTCCCGAAAAAACGGACGCTGAAAAACGTCTAATAAATAAAAGGTGGTAAAGCCGTGAAAAGTAAAACTATAAGAAATATCGTATTGCTGTCCGCACTGTGCGCGACCGTAACGCCGCTATCGTTGGCGCTGCCGCAAGAGGCGGCGGAAGCAAGAGCCGAAAACGCAGTGCGCGCGGATGTGCAAATGTCGGACATGGCGACGGCGCTTAAAAACCTGCCCGAAACCGTCGACGCAAAGATTAAAACCAAGGTGTACGGCAGAGTCGGCGCGATTGCGCAAAAATCGGATAAGATTATTTCGGGCTACAATAAAACGATTGCGGCGGACTCCGCGCATAATGCCGCAGAAAAGTCTCGGGCGAAAAGCGTGGAATATACCGCACCCGTGTATATAGCGGAAGACAAGAGCTACGGTGCGTATATAGACTTCGACGGCGATAACGGCTATGCGGTAGTTAGTTCTGACAACAAAGTTCACAGAATGGAAACGAGCGGCGACCCCGAGGTTTTGCGCGACAGCGGCGTCTCACTATATTACAGTTATAATATCGGCGCGCTTATGTACAAGGTCGACGGCGAAATCGCAGTGTATGAAAATTCGAGCGAAAGCGAAAATCACGAGACAGACGATACGATAGTAAAACAACCGGCGCCATATCCCGGACAGGATAAGGGCGGAGACGGCACGATTGAAAACCTCGATGTATATGTTAAAGCGCGTTATGCTTTTGATTCAAAGGGCGGCAGTTCTACTTTTTTACCGCGAGATTATCCGCGAACAATTCAGTGGCAAACGTCTTATTATTATGAACAGGAGCAATCCGACGAACATAATGACTTTGGAGAAGGAAATTGTTCGTTAAATGCTATGTATAACGTATTGGATTGTTGGAGTTATAGAGGTATTATTAAGTTTTCATGTAAAGAGACTTTTGATTTATCAAAGACAATTGAGAAAGATGTTTTATATAAATACTACTCGAATAGCAAAGTATATACGCAAGAAGTTGATGGGGTAGTGAGAAAATACAGATGGAAAGTAAATATAGAACCAGACGATAACAATATATTTAAGGAGAAGCAAGTGCCGATTGTGTATAATGAAATACGAAATTATGCCATAGGTAAGGGATATACGGTTGACGGATATAACAAATCTAATGTGCAGCCTACGTTAAAATATGTTGCCAATACTTTACACGGAGAAAAACTCACTATAAAAACATCAACCAATGAGGATATGTTAAGATATAATCTCGGGTATAAGACCGCCTGTTACATGTCGATGGCGGGAAGTTCCACTTACGAAAACCATGGCGTAGCGGTAACCGGTTATCATTCATATGCGTACGAGTATATTGATGACGGATTTACCTGGTGCGATTATAGATATTTTTATGAGATATCCGATGGCTGGAGCAGTAAGCCCAGATATTTCGACCCCAATGCGTCGAACGCCGAGTTGTTCTTTGTATATCCCGAAGTTGCGAGGTGTTAAATATGAAAAAAATTATTTGTGCCGTTATTGCGGCAATGCTGTCAATGTTATGCTTTGGATGCGGTGAAACAGAACAAGTTCAGAGTAAACCGCAGAGGATTTATCATATCGTAGATGCATGTGCGGCATTATATGATAACGGTAATGTCGTCGGCGGCTATCACTTGCATTTTGATATGAAAAAGACTCCGCGAATTACTCTCGAAGTCGGTAAGATATATGATATTCGAGTATGGGGACATGAATATTTAGGCGGAATAGATGAAATAAAAAAGTTTACTAACGGGCGTAAACACGGGTTCGACCCCGATGTTGATATAATGCACAGTCCTTTTGAGAGTAAAGCGAGACGGAAAGAGAATTGTATGCACTTTGAATATGACGACGATGTTATGACTATCGGTTCGCAGCCTGTGTCATATGAAATTCTCAAAAAAGACTCCGTCTCCGGGGAAGAGAGCGCATCATCCATAGAAACGTGGGACGAATACAATCTAATGGGTTTGAAGCCTGGTGAAGTCGAGTTTATAATTCGTACGAAGGGGGTGTATCGCAGTGATGCTTATAATCCGATTTGCGAAATAACAATGAAGCTTGAATTTGTAAAAGCAGAGGAACATTTATAGTAACCCGCCGAAAATTCAATGGGAACAAGCGAGGTGTTAATTATGAAAAAGATTATTTGCGCCGTTGTTGCGGCGATGTTGTCAATATTATGCGTCGGGTGCGGAGACTCGAAATCCGATTTTATCGACGGGCGTGCGTATATGTGGAGCGTAGCATTACTGGGCTTTGAGAACAATAATCAATTTGTCGGGGGATATAACGGGCATTTCGATTGCGATAGAACGCCGAGAATCGAACTCGAAGTCGGCAAAGAATATCGTATTTTCTTTTGGTATAATTCATACCCTACAAAACACCCTTTTAGTCTCGAAAACCATAAGGACGGGTTCGATATCGAGTTGGATTATTTCCCCGGTGCAAACTTAAATCAACCGCAACCCGAACCGCGGTTTGAGCTTGTAAGGTATATCAATTTATCGAAAACGCATACACTCGGTTTTGACATCGACAGCGACATTGCGTCGATAAAACAGTCAACCGCGCGTCGCAATGATGAACAAAATATCCCCGATAAAAATCGTTCCGACTCTGTCAGAGAGGGGTCTTCTGTTGTAAACGAATGGAACGAATACAGTATTACGGGACTTTGCGAGGGCGAAGTCGATTTCAGACTGATTGCGGTCGGCAAAGACAAATACTTTCGCCCCAACGATAGGGATTATGTCTTTCGCTTTAACATTACATTGGTTTTCACATCGCCTGAACCCGCGCAACTTTCCGCTGGAGAATAAAATATGAAAAAAGCAGTTTGTTTTATTGCGTCTGCTCTATTATCGGCGTTATGCTTTGGATGCGGTGAAACGCCGAATTATCCCCGCCCCGGCGGGGTGCCTTTTTTCCGTATTTATCTTTTAGGTATAGAGAACGACGTCAATGACGGAGAAGGGTTTGTAGGCGTCTATCACTCCTGTATTAATGAAGAAATTATTCCGCGAGTAAAGCTCAATATAGAGAAAGAGTACAGAATATGTACCGGATATTATTATGAACATGGGGACAAGGAAAGCTTCAGCGAATGGCTCAAAAGCGATAATAGCTATTGGTATGAAATAGAATGTGATATAGAAAGATACGTCAGCCCCGATATGGAGCAGGGCGGTTACGCCGTAGAGTTTGAATATGACGAAAGTATTATGACAATAAAAACCGAGACCAAGACAAGGTTGGATGTGCGTCCCGACGGGTACAGTAAGGAGATAAGTTGGAACGAGTACAAGATAGTGGGACTGCGTGAGGGAAACACGCAATTTATAGTAAAACAAGAGTGCAGTACGGGTTACAATGCACGGGGAACCTACACCTATAATATGACATTGGTCTTTACCTCCGACAGCAGCCCCGAGTAAGCAAGCGAGGTGTTAAATATGAAAAAGAAAGTTTGTCTTATTTTATCGGTTTTATTTTCGGCGTTATGCGCGGGTTGCGGGCCGTTTAATGTTGACGGTCCAAACGGAGTTTTTTTCGCCACGATAGAATATTTGTCTTTATCCGACGGTGAGCAATGTGTCGGAGGATATAATTCGTTTTTCAATGATGAAATAAATCCGCCGCGTATAGAGCTTGAAGTCGATAAAAAATACGATATACGGCTCTGGGTAGGAACTGTGTGTTTCGGATATAGCGGCGACACCTCTTGGTATCGAGACAAACATAAAAACGGATTTAACCCCGATATAGATAAATTTGACAATAGGGAGTATGATTTATCGGAAAGCTATGAAATCGTTTTTGAATATGACGAGAATATAATGGCGGTGCAGACAGAGCTGAAAGAAGAAACGAAAGTTAATAACGAAGATGAACCTACTGAAAAACATACTGTGTATAGCGTTATAGGAAAGGGAGTCGGAGAAACAAATTTTACCGCAGCCGTGTACAATAAAACGCAGAATAAAACGCTCATATACACCTATAATATGACATTGGTCTTTACTTCCGACGAAAGCTCCTAATAAACAAGCGAGATGTTAATTATGAAAAAGATTGTTTGCGCCGTTGTTGCGGCGATGCTGTCAATATTATGCGTCGGGTGCGGAGACTCGAAGTCTGATATGCCGACAGCCCCGCGCTTATATTGAAAGATGTATTGTGGGGTTTGAGAACGATAAAGAATTTTTTGCGGAGTTTTATCGGTGCGGTCTCTTATGCCGTGCTTCGGTTGCAAAGGAGACATGCCTGAAAACGCAGATGTTTACCGTGTTTGCGACGAAAAGCCGTTACCGTGCATCTTGCGGGTTTGCGGCGCAATTTGCGCGTTTATACACTTGTTGCGAAATAGTATAATTATTATTCCATATATTGTGGTAATTGTGGTAAAATTTTTTTAAAAACCACAATATATTGTGGTAAAAGGCTTGACAGTGCATTTGCGCTGTGTTATACTGACTCCACTGCGGTCAAAACGACCGTAAGCGGAGGGTTTCATGTATAAAGTAGTCAAAAGAGACGGCAAGACGACCGATTTCGATATCGCCAAAATCAGTCAGGCTATTCGCAAGGCATTCGACGCGCAGGGCAAGCAGTACAATAACGATATTATCGATTTGATTGCGCTTCGCGTTACGTCCGATTTCGCGGACAAGGTTAAAGCCGAGCGCATTGCCGTCGAGGACATACAGGACAGTGTAGAGCGCGTACTTATTCAAGCGGGCTATGCCGACGTTGCCAAAGCGTACATACTGTATCGCAAACAGCGCGAAAAAATACGCAACATGAAGTCCACCATACTCGACTATAAAGAGCTTGTGGACAGCTATGTCAAGGCATCGGACTGGCGCGTCAAGGAAAATTCTACGGTTACGTATTCCGTCGGCGGACTTATTCTGTCCAATTCCGGCGCAATCACCGCCAACTATTGGCTGTCCGAAATTTACGATGACGAGATAGCGCAGGCGCACCGCACCGCCGACGTGCATATCCACGATTTGTCCATGCTCACGGGTTATTGCGCGGGCTGGTCGCTCCGTCAGCTCATTCAGGAAGGGCTGGGCGGAATACCCGGCAAGATAAGCAGTTCGCCCGCGAGCCATCTTGCGACGCTGTGCAATCAGATGGTCAACTTCCTCGGCATCATGCAGAACGAGTGGGCGGGCGCGCAGGCGTTTTCGTCGTTCGATACTTATCTTGCGCCGTTCGTCAAGGTGGATAATCTTTCCTACGGCGAAGTCAAAAAGTGCATAGAATCGTTTATTTACGGCGTGAACACGCCCTCGCGTTGGGGAACGCAGGCTCCGTTTTCCAACATTACTCTCGATTGGACGTGCCCTCCCGACCTTGCCGAGCAGCCCGCAAGCGTCGGCGGCCAGCCGCAGCCTTTCAAGTATAAAGACTGCAAGAAAGAGATGGACATGGTCAACAAGGCGTTTATCGAGATTATGATAGAAGGCGACGCCAACGGCCGCGGTTTCCAGTATCCCATTCCGACGTATTCCATTACGCGCGATTTCGACTGGTCGGCGACCGAGAACAACAAACTGTTATTCGAAATGGCGGCAAAATACGGCACGCCCTACTTCTCCAACTACATTAATTCGGATATGGAACCGTCGGACGTGCGAAGCATGTGCTGCCGTCTCCGTCTCGATTTGCGCGAGCTTCGTAAAAAATCGGGCGGCTTCTTCGGTAGCGGCGAGAGCACCGGTTCTGTGGGCGTTGTTACGCTCAATATGCCGAGGCTCGCGTACCTTTCGGAAAACGAAGCGGACTTCTACAATCGTCTCGACAAGCTGATGGACGTTGCGGCGCGTTCGCTCAAAATCAAGCGCGACATAATAACCAAACTTATGAGCGAGGGTCTGTACCCTTATACGAAACGCTATCTCGGCACGTTCGACAATCACTTCTCGACGATAGGACTTGTCGGAATGAACGAGGCTTGTCTCAACGCCAAATGGCTCGGGTGCAACCTTATAGACAAGCGCGCTCAGGCGTTTGCGCAGGATGTTTTGAACCATATGCGCGAGCGGCTTGTGATTTATCAAGAGCAGTACGGCGACCTCTATAACCTCGAAGCGACGCCTGCGGAGTCTACGACGTACCGCCTCGCCAAGCACGATAAAGAACGTTATCCCGACATTATAACCGCCAACGAGAACGGCACGCCGTATTACACCAACTCCTCGCACCTTCCCGTCGGCTATACCGAGGACGTATTCTCGGCGCTCGACATACAGGACGAACTGCAAACTCTTTATACGTCGGGCACGGTTTTCCACACTTTCCTCGGCGAAAAGCTGCCCGATTGGAAAGCGGCGGCAAAGCTCGTTCGCACGGTTGCCGAAAACTACCGTTTGCCGTACTTCACGCTGTCACCGACGTATTCGGTGTGCCGCGACCACGGCTATATAGCGGGCGAAGTTTACGCTTGTCCCAAGTGCGGCAAAAAGACGGAGGTCAACAGCCGCATAACGGGTTATTACCGTCCCGTTCAGAACTGGAACGCCGGCAAAGAGCAGGAGTTCAAGGACAGAAAAGTTTACGATACGCAGAGGTATCAAACGCCGCATCCCGGTCATGCCGTCGACGCGCCGTGCTCGTGCAACGATATTCCGCACGTAACGGGCGAAAAGCATTACTCGCTGTTTACGACGCCGACGTGTCCCAATTGCAAGGTCGCTTTGCCCATGCTCAAAGATGCGGGAATTGACGTGGACGTAATAAACGCCGTGCAAGACCCCGACAGCGCGGATAAATACGGAGTGAAACAAGCGCCGACGCTCATAGTATCGAACGGCGACGCCTATGATAAGTATGCGGGAATCGCCGCAATCAAGAAATATTTGGACGGAAGGAGCAATGTTTGATTTTATAATAATAGGCGGCGGAACGGCGGGGCTTAGCTCTGCCGTTTACGCTTGCAGAGCGAATAAATCCACGCTCGTGCTCGAACGCGAGGCGTTCGGCGGACAGATAGTCGATTCGCCGATGGTGGAAAACTATCCCGGTATTAAGAATATTTCGGGCGCGCAGTTCGCTTCCGATTTGTTTGACCAGGCGGAAGCGGCGGGCGCGAGTTTTAAGTGCGAGACGGTAACGTCCGTAACGCGCAACGCCGACAGCATAACCGTTACGACGGACGGCGGCAAGTACGAGGCGAAAGCCGTTGTTATTGCGGCGGGCTGCGAACATCGCCGTCTCGGGATTTACGGCGAGGATATGCTGATAGGCGCGGGCGTAAGCTATTGCGCGCTTTGCGACGGCGCTTTTTTCAAGGGTAAGACGGTCGCTGTCGTCGGCGGCGGCAACGCGGCAATTTCGGACGCGCTCTATCTTTCGGGGCTGTGCAAGACGGTATACGTTATTCACCGCCGCGACGAATTCCGCGCGGAGCCGACGACCGTAGAACGGTTGAGACAGCTCAATACCGTGCGTTTTATAACCAATGCCGTCGTTTCGGGCTTAAAGGGCGACGAAGCGCTGACGGGTGCCGAGCTTACGGTAAACGGCAAAAAACAGAACCTCGATATCGACGGTTTGTTCGTTGCGATAGGGCAGCAACCCGATAACGGCGCGTTCGGCGTTAAACTGGACGACGCGGGATATATAGTTGCCGACGAACGCTGCCGCACGAACGTAAAGGGGATTTACGCGGCGGGCGACTGCCGTCAAAAGAGCGTGCGCCAGCTCACCACTGCCGCCGCCGACGGCGCGATAGCCGTTTCCACGGCTTTGGAAGAAATATTTTAACCGCCGTCGTGCCTTATGGATTTTTTTCAGAGCGACAATTTCAACGCCGAAGAAATAGCCGAGGAGCGCGAGCCTTTAAAGCGGACGCTCGAAGCGATACGGAATCGGATTTCCGCGCTTGAAAACGACGGGTTCGATTATCGTTCGGTCGATATGTACGACGAACGCGATATAGAAGAGTACCGCACCGATAAGTTCCGCCACGACGCGCGGCGGCGTGAAATCGAGATACTCGAAAACGCGCGCTCTACTCCTTACTTCGCGCGCATGAAGTTGAAACAAATAAATGCGGTAAAGCGTTCGGATTCGCCGTCCATGACGAAGGCGCGGTCGCTGTCCGATTTCGACGTTATGCCGGTCGAGGCGGATATTTACGTTGGCGCGAACGTCATATATTACAAAGACAAAATTATCGTATATTCGCACAACTCTCCGCTCGGCAACCGCATATACGACAGGTTCGAGAACGGAGCGATTGAGTACGGCGGATACGAGTACGAAGTTATTTTCCGCCGCAAGTTCGATATTCGCGGCGGAGTTCTTCACGCCGTTTTTCAGGATTATTCCAAGGAGAACGGCGGCGTCGTGTACGACAAATTTCTGGCGCACATGCTTGCCGTCAAGCGCGGCGATAAACGTTTGACCGATATAATCCCGACGATACAAGCAAATCAAAACGCGATAATAACGCGTCCCGCCGACGAGAACTGCGTCGTCGCGGGTTGCGCGGGTTGCGGTAAAACGATGATACTTTTGCAACGGCTGGAATACCTTTCGTTCAACAGGAAAATTGAGCTTGACAACGCGCTTGTCGTTTGTCCGTCGAAAAGATATATAGAGCATATTCAGCCCGTCGTCGACGACCTGATGATTGGCGCGGCGGCACGGCTCACGCTCGGCGAGCTGTACAAATCGCTTATTCTGTCCATGTCCGGCGTGCATTCGCGCGTGAGGCGCAAACTCGCGGCGGACGTTTCGAGCGACGCAAATCTCTCCGCCGCGACGGTAAAAGCGTGTTACGGCGACGGCGTAAAGCGCAAGCTGATTGCGGCGCTGAAACCCGTCAAGCACGCGTACTCGGCGCGGCTCGAAGAATATCGCAGACGGCTTTCCGCGTACGAGTCGGAACTCGGTTGGGCGCGTAATGCGCGAGTGGCGTCTTCCGCCGAAAAACCCAAAGCGCCGACCGTAGACGTCGAACTCGAAAAGTTCGCGTTTCTTCCGCCGCTCGGTTCGGGACTGAGCAAAGCCAAGCTGTATCTTTTGCTCACGGCGTATTGCTATATTCTCGGAAAGCCGAGATTCGATAAGGCGCTGTTCATAGATGAGGGGCAGGAGTATTATTTAAACGAATACAGACTGCTTGCGGAATGCACGCGCGCGACCGTAAACGTATACGGCGACGAAAATCAACAGCTCGACTCGGAATGCGGGATAGGCGATTTTGCCGCCCTCGGCGAGCTGTGGGATATTTCGCGGTACTCGCTTAACGAGAACTACCGCAATGCGCGCGAGATAACGGCGTATGTCAATACGTTGCTCGGTATGGATGTAACGTCGCTCGGGCTTGACGGCGGAACGGTAGGGCATATAGATTACGACGGGCTTGCCGAAGCGGTAAACGCGGCGCGGTCGCGCGGCAACCGCGTTGCGGTTATTTATTCGCCGGATGACAAGACGGCGGAGGCGGCTGTTCGAGGCTTGAACGCGGACGGGTGCGTATGCACGGTAAAAGAGTGCAAGGGCTTGGAATACGAATGCGTATTCGCGTGCGGGGAAATGAGCGCGCGGGAACGGTACGTCGCGTATACGCGCGCGCTTTCCGAACTGTATATTTGTTCGGATAAATAAATAGTACACGATATCTCATCGAATAAAGTCTTTTTCGCAATCTTTAAATGATTGCAAATTCGACAAAAACGTGCTAAAATAAACATGCACAAAATTTTACTATCGGAGACGGTATGATACAGGAAGAATGCGGCGTATTCGGCGCGTACGATTTTGACGGCAAGGACGTCGGCGCGGATATCTATCACGGTTTGTATACATTACAGCACCGCGGTCAGGAAAGTTGCGGCATAGTTACCAACGATTACGTCAGGCTGTACAGCGTAAAAGGCAAAGGACTTGTCAACGAGGTGTTTACGAAGGACAACCTCGGCACGCTCAAAGGTAAGATAGGCGTCGGACATGTGCGTTACGGCGCTGGCGAGGACGAGGCAGTCCCCCCCATACAGTCGCGGTATTGCAAGGGTACGATGACGCTTGCAATGAACGGGCATATATACAATTACGAACAGCTCCGCTCGGAGCTTGAACAGCGCGGCGCGATTTTCCAATCGACATCGCACGCGGAAATGGTCATGAACATGATAGCGGTCGCGCGCACCAAGACGCACAGCGCGGAAGAAGCGGTGCTGTCCGCGATAAAGCGGCTCAAAGGCGCGTACTCGATAGTGTTGATGTCGCCCAAAAAACTGATTGCCGTGCGCGACCCGCTCGGTATACGCCCGCTGTCCGTAGGAAAGCGCGGCAACAGATATTACATAGCGTCGGAAACTGCGGCTTTCGAAGTGATACGCGCCGAGCGTTTGTTCGACGTTTTGCCGGGCGAACTTATCAAAATCGACGAGACGGGCGTAAACCATTATACCGAATACGTGGGAAAGGTTCAACCTGCACACTGCGTATTCGAGCACGTGTACTTCGCCCGCCCCGACAGTTATCTCGACGGCGCAAACGTGTACTGCGCGCGCGTCGGCATAGGCAGAGAGCTTTATAAAGCGTGTCCCGCGGAAGCCGATATGGTTATCGGCGTACCCAGTTCGGGACTTCATTTCGCGCTCGGCTATTCGTACGAGAGCGGCATTCCGTACGGGGACGGGCTGGTCAAAAATTCGTACGTCGGCAGAACGTTTATAAAAAGCACCGACGAAGCGCGGTACGAGGCGGTGCACATTAAACTGAGCGCGTTGAAAGGCGCAATCGAAGGTAAGGATATCGTTATGGTCGACGACTCGATAGTCCGCGGCACGACGTGCGCCAACCTCGTAAGGCTGATTAAAGACGGCGGCGCGCGCAAAGTACATATGCGTATAGCGTCTCCTCCGTTTCTTTTCCCCTGCAAGTTCGGCACGGATATTCCCGACCGTTCGCAGCTTCTCGCGGCGCGCATGACGATTGAACAAATGCGCGAGCATATAGGCGCGGATTCGCTCGGATTCTTACCCGTCGACGCGTTCGCGCGCGTCGGCTTGAAGCCCGAAGAATATTGCAGCGCGTGCTTTACGGGCAAAAATCCCGACGAATGCGAGATATGACGCGGAAAGACGACGGCGCGAGCGTAACCGAAAGCGCGCGCGAACGTTTTAAAAGAACGCTTAACGACCGCGCGCAAGCTATTAAATGCGTGCGTAACGACGTTTTCACGGTAAAATACTGGCAGCTCGCGCTCAACTTCGTATTGAGCGCGAGCGCTGTTGTTTTGCTCGTAGTCTCGCTGACGGGTGCCGGCGTAACCGCTATCGCCTGTCTTATCGCCTCGCTCGCCGCGGTAATTGTTACCGTTGTGTTCAACGTTGCGCTCCGTGCGATAAGTCCGATGAGTTTTTTGCAGTACACCGCCGTCGAAAAGGATAGGCGCTATTGTTTTCAAATACTCGGGAAACGTCGTTCGCTGTTTTACGACGGCGAAACCGCGGTGGAGTTCGACCGTTCGGAATACGTAAAATCGGACGCCGCGCTTTTTCCTCGGTACCGTTTCGATTTTTTCAAAGACATGGAGCCGGACGTAAGAATAGGCAAGGCGGACAGAGAAATATATAAGGGCAGACTTACCGAGGGCGGTAAGACGTATAAGTGCAAGATAGTGTTTAAGGACGGCGTGCCGTACGTCGGTACGGTGGGCGGCGCGCGCATAAAATATTTCGACGTCAATTCGACGAAAGAAAAGTTTGTCGTGCCCGACGGATTGAGAAACGCGGCGGACGCGTTCGGCGTGCCGTTTCCAAAACTCGCAGGCGTGCACGTAATTGATTCTCACGCCGATATGATGAAGCAGTAATCGGGAAATCAGGAATTTTCAATCATGTGTTCGGCATATATGCCTGCGACGTTAATGTTCGTTGCCTGCTCGAACGCGTCGAAAAACGCGTTGGAATTGACCTCGCAAACGAGCGGAGTTTCGCCGAGCAGAAAATCTATTCCGCAATAGTCAAGACCGAGCGTTGCCGCCGTTTTTTGTGCGATTGCGGCGATGTCGCTCGGAACGTCGCACTTTTCCGCTTTTCCGCCCAAGCCGATGTTGGAGCGGAAGTCGACAGCGGACGAGCGTATAATCGCGCCGACGGTTTTTCCGCCTATTACGATTACGCGCATATCTTTTCCGAAAGAGCTTGATATAAATTTTTGAAAAAGGTGAGGATATAACTTGACCTTTTCCGCGAGCGCGTTCAGTTCGTCTCGATTTTCCGCTTTGAAAACGCCGCCGCCCTGCGAGCCGTACGAAAATTTGACGACGATTGGATAGCCCAGACGTTCTTGCACTCTGTCGAGGTATTTTGCGTCGGGCGTTGCGTCTCTGTAATAGCATAAAAGCCCCGGAACGGTTTCGGGCATCGGTATTCCGTTGCCGTCGAGCGCGATATGCGTAAGCATTTTGTCGTCGCAAATTTCGATGGCGTGAGCGCTGTTAAACAGCTTTACGCCGCGCTTTTCGAGAATTTCCGCCGCGTACTTATCCTTGTCGAGAAACACGCAAAAATCGCAGTCGGGGAGAGAATCGTTCCCGACTGCGAGCGGATAAAACCCGTTGCGTTCTGTTTTTACGTCCGCGCCGCGTGCGGCAAGCTCCTGCGCGAGCCGTTTTACCTGACGAGTGTAAAGTTCGCGGGCATAAGCATTGACGAGTATTAGCGCTTTTTTCCGTTTTTTCATCTATTATTGCTTTACGAAAGACAGACCCGTAAGCGTGTATTCGTACTGTATCGAGACTTTACCGCCCGTATAAAGCGCGTACGTCATTTTGAGCGGAACTTTTTTGTGGCGCAGTCCGCCGTTTTCTATCGGGCGTTCGCAGTAGTAAACGACTTGGTCGGGACCGCGTTCGTCGACTGCCATTACGATACCCACGCGGTAGCACGGCACGGTATAGGGCTGTTCTCCGTCCGCTTCGCCGCCGTCGTTTTCCGCCGCGACGGAGAGAGATTTGTTTTTATCCTGCTCGTTCTTCTCTTCTTCTTTTTCGGCGTCCTCTTGTTCTTTGGTTATGACGTACGGACTAATCCACTCATCGAACGGCAACTGCGTCAGCTTGCTTTCGGCGGACGCCGCCATAGTCAGCTGTTCGACTTCGCCGCGTTCGAAACTGTCGAAAAGGTTGGTCATATAGAACGTGGTGGAAGCGCCCTTTTTTATGTTCGTGGTGCGGGCGAGGTAATACATGCTTTCGTTATCCCAATACTTGCCTTCGTCGAGTTTGAGTTTTTTCGTATTGCCGTGCATCGTGCGCGTTGCCGTGCCCCTGCCGTAATCCGCCGAAATATCGTACGAATTGTTTTTCACGCCTTCGCGTTCGGCGAGAGACACGTGTTTTTCCACGGTTAAAGTTTCGAGGCTGTTGGTAAGAAGCGTAGACGTGCTCGTAATCGCGTCCGTTTTGCCGCGGTCTTTTTCGGGCGCGGCGTCGTTGTATGTTACGCTCAGCGCCATATCGAGCGTCGCACCGTCGGTGGGCGTGCCTTCCTGTTTGCCGTATTCGAGCGTAAACGAAAGCGTGCCGTCGGCTATTTTTATGCGCTTGTCGTCCGACGTCCCCGCTTTCGCGTCGTATACCGCGACGGCGTAATCGAGTTTTTCGTACGCTTGTTCGTTCTTGACCGTCTGCCACGGGCGCGGATTTTGAAACGCCGAAACCGTGGGTTCCGACGAGCACGCGACGAGCGCTGTCGCCGCCGCGACGGCGGTTATCGCCGCAGTTAACTTTTTAACGCTTGATTTCATATTCGTATTTTAGCACATCTTCGAGGTATTTGCAAATGTTTGGCTCGGCTTTACGGCGGATTGACCGCTTACGCTTGATTTTGCGGCGACGGCGCGGTATAATCTATACATGAGGTATTTGACTTACAAGAGCTTTCCCGACGCGCTCGACGCTTTGTCCGCCGCGCTTAAACGGAGAAAGTTCGCCGAAGACGAATATCACGTCGTGTTGACGCCCGACCGCTACACGCTCGCCGTGGAGACGGCTTTGTTTTCGGGCGGAGGCGCGATAGACTGCGAAGTGCTCACTTTGTCGAGGTTGACATCTCGCGTCGTCGGCGCGGGAAGACAGCTTTCGCGCGAGGCGGGGGTAATGCTGACGTCCCGCGCGATTGCGGCGTGCGATTTGGAATACTATGCCCGCGCGGCGCGATACGGCGATTTTGCGCGCGAGGCGTTCGAGACGCTGTTGCAGTTCGAGTCGTCCGGCGCGAGCGTCGACGGGCTTGACGCAAGCGGTACGACGGCGCAAAAACTTAAAGACCTTTCGAAAATAAAAGCGGAGTACGAAAAGCTCAAAGGCGAAGCGTCCGATTCTCCCGACAGGCTTAAAGATTTAATCGCCGCGGCAGTAAAGAGCGAGCTTGTACGAAACTCGCATTTTTACGCGATAGGCTATAAGGATGCGACCAAGCTGAACCGCGACGTTTTCGAAGCGATTGCGTCCCGCGCACGCTCGTTCGATTTTTACGATGCGGAACCGCCCGAGCCGAGGAAAACGCTCACGCTGTACTCGTCGCCGGACGCGGTAAACGAATACAAGGCGATAGCGACCGACATAAAGAATTACATATACTCGGGAGGAGGAAAAGCGCGTTACGGCGACGTTTCGGTAATCTGTCCCGAGCCGCGCGCGCTTATGCGCATACTTAACGAGTACGGAATTCCGTTCTATTCCGATGTTCAAACCGCGCTGTTCGACACGCCGCCGGTCGCCGCGCTTTATCTTTTGCATCTCATGAAAAAGCAGGGCAGGGTCGAAGCCAAAACGCTCGTCGGTTTTGCCAAGAACAGATATTCGGGCTGTGCCGCGGAAGATGCCGAGCGGCTTGAAATGTGTCTTACGGATGCGGGCATCGAATATGACGCGCACAATTTCGATGCGCAAGACTGCGGTGCGAAGCGCGCGCTCGATAAGGTCAGGCGCGCTTTCGAGCTGTTCTCGTCTCATGAAAATTTCAAGGCCGCGTGCGAAGCCGTCATGGAAGAGTGCGCGTTCGGAGATGTTTTTCAAGCCGATTGCGACGGCGAAACGGACTTGATTAAGCCGCTTGTGCGTTTGCTCGAACTTGTGGACGTTTACGGTGCGGGCGGATTCGACGGCGACGCGGACGCCTTTTTCGCGTCGGCGCGGGCGGCAAGTATTAAATCGTTGCCGCGTAAAAAAGACAGGGTCGGCGTGTGCATGCCGCAGTCTTTACGGCTGACGCGCTGTAAAAAACTGTATATCGCCGACTTTAACGAGGGCGTGCTTCCGACGACAACCGTCGAGGGCGGGTTGCTGTCCGATGCGGAGCTTATCGCTACGGGCAACGTGGTACAGCCTACGGCGCGCGACATCAACCGACGCGACAGGCAGGAACTTGCCGCCGTCGTGTCCAATGCCGAAGAGGTGTTCGCCGCATATTCGACGGCGGGCGGCGCGCGTGCCGCCGCGTTTATTTCCGAGCTTACCGAAAGCACGGACGGCATTATCGAGCGCAGTTACGTCGGCGACGCGGCGCTTTTGAAAGTGAGCGACGACGCGAGGTTTATAGCCAAGTTCGCATGCACCGAGGGCGCGGCGCGCGAAATCGCGGCGCGGCGGCTCAGCGCGCATTACGGCGCGATAGAAAAGGCGGTAGGCCCGTGCGAAACACGCGCGAAACCGTTTGCTCCGTACGCACGAGTCAAACGCGCCGCATTGTCCGTAAGCGAGCTTACGCATTGGTTTTATTGTCCGTATAAGCGGTTTTTGAGCGATTCGGTCGGGCTTAAAGAGCGGAGAGACAAGCGCGTCGCCGCAGATTTCGGGCTTGTAATGCACGAGTTTATGCGGCGTTGGATAAAGATTCTTCCGCTCGACGCGGGAAAAGACGCGGTGGAAAAAATCGTTTCCGAAGTATTGAACGATGCGGGTTATCTTACGGGTGCGGCGGCAAAACAGGAACGCGAAAAGTTAGTGCGCGACGCGTGCGATTACGCCGCGCTGAACAAGCGTGTAATCGAGTCGGGCGATTATGTGCCGACGCTCGCCGAAAAACCGTTCGGAGGCGAGGTCGCGCTCGGCAGCGGCGGCGAAGTTAAATTCGTCGGCGTTATAGACCGTGTGGACGTGTGCGGCGGCGAAGCGCGCATAATCGATTATAAAACGGGAAACAAAAAGTTCGAGCTGAAAAAATGTCTCGACGGAAGGGATATGCAGCTTCCGCTGTATGCGGCGGCGGTTAAGGACAAGCGTGTAACGGGTATGTTCTATCTGCCCGTCGGACCGATATACGACGCCGACGACAGCGCGCTGCGCGGCGGAATGATACGCGACGAGAACGTAGCGTTGGCATTTGACCGCGGCATGGCGGACGGCGGACGTTCGCGCGTTATTCCGGCAAGGCTGAAAGCGGGCGGCGGTTTTTACCGACCGTCGGCGTCGGTCATGCCGCAAGAGCAGTTCGACGCGCTGATTGCGGACTGTGTGAAAACGGCGTCGGTCGCCGCAGACGAGATAAACTCGGGCTATATAGAAAGAACGCCCGCGGACGGAGCTTGCGATGCGTGCGAGTACAGAGCGCTGTGTTCCGACAAAAAACCTCGCGGTAACGAGGACGAAAAAGACGGGGAGGACGGACGATGAAAACACGCTTTTCCCCGGAACAGCTCGCCGCGATAGAGACCGAGGGCAACGTCATAGTTTCGGCAGGCGCGGGAAGCGGCAAAACGACCGTAATGGTCGAACGCGCCGTGCGTAAGCTCGTCGCCGGACATGCGCTCGACAAAATGTTAATCGTAACGTTTACGCGCGCCTCGGCGGCTGATATTCGAGTCAAGCTCGCCGAACGTCTTACCCGTCTGAAAAGAGAGGGTGGTTCTGCCGAACGCGCCGTCGCCGAACGCGCGCTCGAAGCTCTGCCCGTGTGCAATATAGGAACGCTCCACGGCTTCTGTCAAAAACTGATACGCTCGTATTATTATGCGGCGGGGGTAGACCCTGCGGCGGCGCTTGCCGACGAGGGCGAAGCGGCGGCGCTCCGAACGGAGTGTATACGCCGTGCCGTGCGCGCCGCGCGGGATAGCGGGGACGAAGTCGCGCGCGCCGTACTCGACGCGTTGTCGGGACGGAGAGACGACGAAGGGTCCGTCGCCGCGATAAAGAACGTGCTCGATTTCGCGCAGTCTCTTTCCGACACGCGCGGATATCTTTCGGTTACCGCGGACGACCGTTCCGCGTATTCCGCGCTCGATGCGATAATAGAGGAACGACGCTCGGCGCTCTTAGCCGAGGCAAGACTGCTGAACGCGGATATCGCCGCTGTCGGGTTCGAGACGATAAGAAAGGCGGCGGGCGAGTTAATCGGTTACATCGAACACGGCTTCGAAGTGAGCGGTACCGTTTACCGCGGTAAAGACGCGCATTTTCTCGCGCTCAACGAGCGATTCAAAACGCTCAAAAAAGAGTGTCGGGCGTTCCGCGACGATTTGTCGGACGTCGAAACCGCAAAGACCGTCGAAAGCGCGCCGTATGCGCGCGCGCTGTGCGATATAGCGCTTAAAGCTCTCGACGATTACGAAGCGAGAAAGGCGGCGCGCGGAAAAATAGATTACTCCGACCTCGAACACGGCGCTCTGAACGTGCTCAAAGACGAAAACTGCATGCGCGAGCTTGCGCAAAGCGTCGATTTCGTGTTTATAGACGAATACCAGGACGTCAATCCGTTGCAGGCGGAAATAGCGTCGCTGTTAAAGAACGGCGCGGGCGCCGAGATGTTTCTCGTGGGCGACGTCAAACAGTCCATTTATGCGTTCAGACGTTGCAATCCCAAATTTTTCAAGTCCGCGCTTTCCGATTCCGACTACACTCCCGTCATGCTCAATCGCAATTACCGTTCGGCGGAAGAGATAATAGATTTCGTCAATACGGTGTTCGACGGAGTAATGACGGATGGTTTCGGCGGAGCGGATTATTGTGCCGACAGATTGGTGTGCGGCAATAGCTTTCACGGCAAAGCGGAGTTTTTGAGCGTGAAAGAAGAACAGCGCAATATCTCGTCCGAAAGCTCGGACGGGCAGACGCATAAAGCGCCGAAATCCGAAATCGAAGCCGCCGCCGCAGACTGCGCGTCGTCGACGGTGTATTCGGTCGTAGGCGCGGAAAAAGGCGTAGAAAAAAGCAGTGCCGAGGCTCGGTTAATCGTCGACCTCATACTCGATTATGCGGAAGAAGGTCATTCTTTCGGTTCAGTCGCCGTTCTGGTGCGTTCGGCGCGCACATCTTTTTGCGAAGAGCTTGTGCGGCTCATGCGCGCCGACGGAATTCCTTGCAACCTCGGCAGAAAATCGGGCGTAAAAGACTATCCGGAAGCGGAACTTTTGCTTCGTATCGCGCGGTGCGTGGATAACCGTTTCGACGACATTGCGCTGTATGCCGCTTTGCGCTCTCCCATGGGCGGGTTCGACGACGAAGAATTGCTGGAAATAGCGGCGGAAGGCGAATCGAGAGCCAAGGTGGCGGGAGTAAAACCGGAGTCGGGTTTCGGGTCGGGCAGAAAGTCGTATTACTTTTGGCAAAAGACGGCGGCGTACGTCGGCGAGTATTCGGCGCGGCTTGATAAGTTTTTTGCGCGGCGCGAAAAACTTGCCGAATTTGCGCGCAAACACGACGCGGCGGACACGCTCGGCAAAATAACAAGCGAAATCGAGTTTTTCCAGTACGTGTTCGAAACAGGCGGCAACCCCTCCGCAGTCGAGGCGGTCATTGCGCTCGCGGCATCGAAAAAGTGCGCGCTGTCGGCGTTTTTGACGGACGCAGACGGCGCCGAACTTAACGTAGGCGACGGCGGCGACGCGGTAACCGTAACGACGGTGCATGCGTCCAAAGGTTTGGAATACGATTTCGTAATAGTGGCGGATACGGATAAACGGTTCAATATGCGCGACGCGTTCGACAAATGTATGGCGGCGGACGGCGGCGTTGCGGTCAAGTTCCCCGACGAAAAAACGCGCGCGTTAAAGCCGAGCGCGCGCTGGCTGCTCGAAAAATACGCCGTGCCCGACAGACTGCGCGCCGAGGAACTTCGACTGTTTTACGTCGCTCTCACGCGCGCGAAAAAACGCCTTGCGGTGTTGGGAAATCCCGACGGAACAAGCCGCGTTCCCGAGCGTGCGACTTGCGAGTGCGATTTTATGAAAAACGTCTTGCCGACGCCCGTCGCGCCCGCGGTGCGGAAAAAGTGCGTGCCGCCCGCCGACAAGCCGCTCGATTCGGCGGTAGTCGAAGCTGTGCGCGCGCGCATATCGGACGGTCGAAAATACGCGTTGTCCGACGCTCCCGTAAAAACCTGCGTTACGGCAATCGCGCAAAACTCGGACGAGGATTATACCGCAAACGCTCCCGTTCTCACTTACGACGATTATGCGGCGGACGGCGGCGACGGCGCTCGGTTTACTGCGGACGCCGCCGCTCGGCGCGGCACGGCGTATCACCGCGCGATGGAGCTTATAGACTTTGACAATCCTGATACGGAGGCTGTAAAAACGACAATGCCCGATGCGGAGCTTGTGAATTTCGGCGAAATCGCCGCCGCTGTGCGGCAAATGAAAAAGCTGACGGCGGGCGCAAAGGCATATTTTAAAGAGCGTTATTTTATAGCCGACCTTGACGAACGGGACGGCACGCTTGTTCAGGGAGTAATCGACCTTTTGATAATAAACGCCGACGGCAGCGCTACGATAGTCGATTATAAGACCACAGCGCCCGAGCGGTTAAAGAACGAAAATTATCTGAAACAGCTTTCGCTGTATGCGGCGGCGGTGGAAAAGTCGTCGCCTCTCAAAGTATCCGCGACTTATCTGTATTCGTTTGCGCTCGAAAAGTTTATAAAATGCGAAAGAGCTTAGTTGCGTCGGTTTCGGTCGGGATAGGACAAATCGCGTCGAATTTTGAACCGATTTATAAAAAAAAGTATAAAAAACGCGCAATTACTTTTAAAAAATCATAGATTTTTTTTAAAACGTATGATATAATGTATCTGTCTACTTATACTTTATATAAGAGGAAAGGAGAAGTATGCTTACAGGTATTTCTGAATTATTCGGAGTTCTTATTCCGATAGGTCCCGATATTTGGCTGGCGATTCTGCTGGGCATAGTCGGCTTGACATTTTTCGTTACGCTTATCGTCGGACTTTTGTCGGGCGAATTCAAGCAAGTCAAATCGCTTATGAAGCAGGCTGTCGCCAAACCCGCGATTGCGCTCGGCATTATGAAACAAATGCCCGTCGCAATCAAAAAGCAGTATAAGTACGCGCGCATGACAAACGCCGAGCCGTCGATGTTCGTTTCCGAACAGCTCTGCGTGGATATGCCGTATAAGCGTTCGCTGCTTTCCAAAGTATGGCTTGCGACGTTTGTCGCGACGGTCGTCTGCGCGTTCTTCGGCATGTTTATCGCGCCGATTGCGCCGAGCGATGCGACCGCGGAAAGCATTGCGGCGGTCAATCTCGTGCCTTTGACGGTGTTTTTGGCAGGCGGACTGCTCACGCTCATAGGCGGCGTCATCGGAAGATGCGTATACGGCGGCGCGCGCAAGATATATGCGGCGTTCGTTCCCGCTATGGACGGGGAGAAAACGGTTTCGGACTTGGGCGCTCAGCCCCAGACCGAGGCGACCTCTTTCGACCGCACGTCCGAGCCGAATCCCGTATCGGCGCAGTACATGGACGCGGAGCAAGCGCCCGAAGCGGTGTATGCCGATGCGGAAGCGACCGCATTTGCCGAGAGCGCGGCACAGCCTTTCGAACCGCAAGTCGAACGTGAAGAGCCGATAGTTCAGCCCGTTTACGAAAACGAACAGCCTCAGCAGGATTTTTACGCCGAACCGACGGCGGAACCCGTTGTCGAACCGATTATAGCCGAAGAACCGCGCGAGAGCGAGGCGGAAATCCGCCGTCGCGCCAGAGAAGAGGCTTTGGCGCAAGCCCGCGCCGCACAGGAGGCACAGGCGGCGCAAATGGCGGCGGCACAGGCACAGGCGGCGCAAGCTGCGGCAGCGCAGGCACAAGCCGCGGCACAGGCTCGCGCATCCCAAGCGCAAGCGCAGGCTTCGTCTTCCGCCGACGATATTATCGCGCGTATAGAAAAGATTGACAGGGAAGGCGCTCCGCGCGAAACCATGCGCGAGGTCGCCACGCTGTTGCAAAAGGAACGCGCCAAGCCCGAAAACAAAACGCCGGAACAGCAGAAAAAACTCAACGAGGCGTTGAGCAAACTGTTAAAGGCAATGTCCTCGGCAAACCGAAAATAATATCGAGAAAAACAGTTCGCTTGTCGGGCTGTTTTTTAATTTCGAGTAACGGCGAACGGCAGAGCGCCGATGTTCGGGTTTGAGCACGGCGCCTTTGGAATGACATAGCGTACGTTTACCGACGCCGTTGATTTTTTGTCTGCGCGTGCAAGTCATGCGGAAGACTCTGCGGCATAGATTAAGAAATCACGAATATATTTGCGCTCGGTTGACTTTTCTATCTCGGCGATATACAATATAAACATGAAGTTATTGGAGTGTGATAAATACGCGGTGGCGCGTACAGTCATAGAAGATGCGGTAAAGTTCGAGGACGGTAAAATGGATTTATCTGACGAGCGCGGCGCGTCGGGTTGCGTGCGCGGCTGGCATAAATGCGTTTTCCGAGATACCGACGATTTCGTAAAATATATAAATGCGCGCGGTATAAAAGAGAAAGTGTGCCTGCTCGGCGCGCCTCTCGATACGCCGCAACGTCTCGGCGCAAAAGCCGACGCTTGCAAGACGTACGCGTACATGAAAAATCTTCCGCCGCCGCTCGGTTCGCTTTCGGTAAAACGGCTGGCGCACACGCTTGCCGGCGTAGTCGCGGACAGTTACGATACGCGCGGCGAAAAAATGCCCGTTCCCGAAATGGAAAAGACAATGCGGGATAAAGGCGTTTTCGGAGCGCTCGTCGACAGTAAGCTCGCTGGATTTATAGGCAGACATACTGACGGAAGCATGGGCATGCTTACGGTGTTCGACGATTACCGCCGCCGCGGCATAGGCGCGGGGCTTGAAGCGTTTATGATAAATTACGTCATGACTTTCGGGCGCGTACCGTTTTGCGACGTATATATCGACAATGCGCCGTCGCTCGGTCTGCAAGAAAAACTCGGCATGACCGCATCCGAGGGTTATACGTTTTGGATAGATAAACTGTAAATATGCACCGCTTTTCGCGGCGCTTTAAGCATCCGTCAGTCCCAATAGATAATCTGCCGAACAGCCGAAATATTCGGCAAGATTGCGAATATAAGTCGCTTTCGGCTCATTGACTTCCTGTTCCCAAAAAATAACAGCGCGCTTGTCCACGCCTATCGCGTCGGCGAGCCTTTTTTGGCTTATTCCTTTTTCGAGCCGAAGCTCTTTTATCCGTTGTCCTATGAGCATAACAAAATTATATGAGAAAACTCACCTGAAATACTTGACAAGTGAAGAATTCTCACCTATAATATTTACAAGGTCGCGCAACCCGAGTCTAAAAAGGAGAAAAACGGTAATGAAGAATAAGTCTATTCCGGGCGCGGTGGTCGGAATTATCGGCGCCGTGTTTGCACTGATTGCGGGAATTGCGCTTGCTATGTGCGCCGAAGTTGTCGACGGAGTTTCGGAAGCTGCGAGCGAAGCCACCAATTATGCGTGGGCGTGCTATGTATTCGGTATCGGCGGCGCGGCTTGCGGGCTCGTGGGCGCGATACTCGATTTTAAAAACAATATAATCGGCGCAATTGTAATGATTGTCGGTATCGGCATGCTTGTCGCGGTCATTATTATAGTAACATACAGCATATTGCTGATAGTCGCTATGGTCCTTCTCGGCATCGGCGCGCTGTTGTCGTTCCTTGTCAAAAAGCCTGTAAACGCAACGTAGCGGTTGACGGCGACGGTGTAAACAAAGATGTTTCCGTACATAAAAATAGGGGAACAGAACGTTCCCGTGTTCTCGGTATGCGTAGCGGTCGGCATGTGCGTTTTCGTATTATCTATATTGATAAAGGCGCACATAGTCGACCCTTCCGACCGAGAAAATTTTTTTATACTGCCTAAAATATTCATTGCACTCGGCGCGGGCTACGGCGGCGCCGTGTTTTTCGAAGCGTTTTTCGAGATTCCAGTAAACGGCGGATTCGAGTATTCGGGAATAATGTTTTACGGCGGCGCGCTCACCGGTATGGCGGCGGCGTATTGTCTTATTAAAATTCGAGCGCGGCGGTCGCGCCTGTCGCCCGTCGCGTGGCTCGACATGATGACCGTGCCGTTTGCCGTATTCCACTGTATAGGCAGGGTGGGGTGTTTTCTCGCGGGATGCTGTTACGGCCGCGTAACCGACGGGATTTTCGGCGTTGCATTCCCCGACGTGCCCGAAGCGGAAATATTCCATGGCGGGCAAAGCGTGTATCCGACTCAACTCTTTGAAGCGGTCGGACTGGCGGCGCTCGCCGCAGTTTTGCATTTTAAAAGAAACGGAAAATTCGAGACGTACATGATAGCGTACGCCGTATTGCGGTTTGCGCTCGAATTTTTGCGAGGCGACAATCGCGGCGGTGATATTTTCGGATTGTCTCCGTCGCAAGCAACGGCGTTTTTTGCGGTGTATGCGGCGTTTGCGGCTAGAGTTCTGCGCGTGCGCGACGCGCTCCGACGCAGCATGATAGCGTCGAATATCGGTTTTCGGAAAATTTCGCTCGTATAGCTTAAAATACCCGACCCGAAAAACTTTCAATTTGTATTGTACATGTCAAATAACGGCATTTGAGGGCGTTAAAACGCATACAGCAAAAAATTATTTTGTCAAACAGGCGAAGAAATGGGCAAAAACGCTTTCATTTCGCTTTCTTTTGTGCTATAATCGTAAAGAGCGCGGAACGGGCTATCGAACCGACGCGCTCGGGAGATGACTTATGGCGAGAAAGACGGATAACGGAAGCTATAACGCGAGTTCCATACAGGTTCTCGAAGGCTTGGAGCCTGTGCGCAAGCGCCCGGGCATGTATATCGGCTCCACGGACGAGCACGGACTGCATCATCTTATCACGGAGATAGTAGATAACTCCGTCGACGAGGCGCTCGCGGGGTATTGCGATAAAATTCTCGTGGAAATTACGCGCGACGGCGCGGTGTCCGTTTCCGATAACGGACGCGGCATACCGGTGGAAATCCATCCCAAAGAAAAGGTGTCCACCGTTCAGGTCGTTTTGACAAAACTCCACGCCGGCGGCAAGTTCGGCGGAGGAGGATATAAGGTTTCGGGCGGATTGCACGGCGTCGGTATGTCGTGCGTCAACGCGCTTTCCGAGTGGTTGGACGTGGAAATTTCCCAGAACGGTAAAATTTACCGTCAGCGTTACAACCGCGGCGTGCCCATGAAACCGCTTGCCGAAGTGGGCAAGACCGATAAGACCGGTACCAAGATAACGTTCTTCCCCGACAACGAGATTTTCGAGACGATAGATTTTTCGTACGATACGGTTAAGACGCGTCTGCGCGAAGTCGCGTACCTCAATAAAGGACTTGAAATCGAGCTTGTCGACAACCGTAAGGGCAGAGAGAACCGCGACGCGTTTCGTTTCGACGGCGGCATAAAAGATTATGTGGAATATCTCAACCGCAATAAAGAGACCATGTTCTCGGAAGTCATTTACGGCGAAAAGGTGTTTAAAGACAGCGAAGTCGAGTACGCCATTCAGTACAACGACGGCTATAACGAGATTATTTATTCGTACGCCAACAACATCAATACCGAAGAGGGCGGCACGCACCTCGTCGGATTCAAGAATGCGCTGACCAAAGTTGTCAACGATTACGCTCAGCGTCAAAAACTTATCAAAGAGGACGAAAAACTGAGCGGCGACGACGTGCGCGAGGGCATTACCGCCATAATTTCGGTCAAGCTCACCGAACCGCAGTTCGAGGGACAGACCAAAACCAAGCTCGGCAATTCGGGAATGCGCTTGCAGGTTGAAAAAGCGGTCAGCGACGCGTTCGGCACATACCTAGAAGAAAATCCCAAAGAAGCCAAAGAGCTTGTCATGAAAACAATCACCGCCCAGCGTGCGCGCGACGCGGCGAGAAATGCGAGAGACCTTACGCGCCGCAAGGGCGTATTCGAAACGGCAAGCCTTCCCGGCAAACTTGCCGATTGCACCAACCGCGACCCGTCGATGTGCGAGATATTCATTGTCGAGGGCGACAGCGCGGGCGGCACGGCAAAGCAAGGCAGAGACAGGCGCTTCCAGGCGATTCTTCCGCTCCGCGGCAAGATACTCAACGTAGAAAAAGCGCGGCTCAATCACGTGCTTGAAAACGCCGAGATAAAAGCGATGATTACGGCGTTCGGTTGCGGCATAGGCGACGAATTCGACGAGAGCAAACTGCGCTACGACAAGATAATATGTATGACCGACGCGGACGTAGACGGCAGCCATATACGAATATTGCTGTTGACGTTTTTCTTCCGCTTTATGCGTCCGCTTATCGAGCGCGGACATGTATACGCCGCTCTGCCGCCCCTTTACAAAGTGGCTAAGGGCAAAAAGGAAATTTACTGCTATGACGAGAAAGAGCGCGAAGACGCGCTCGACCAGTTGGGCAGAAAAGGGTGCGAGCTTCAACGCTACAAAGGCTTGGGCGAGATGAACGCCGAACAGCTTTGGTACACAACCATGAGCCCCGAACACCGCACATTAAAACGCATAACCATGGAAGACGCGTTCGAGGCGGACGAAATTTTCGGCGTGCTGATGGGCGACATGCCCGAACTCAGACGGCAGTTCATCGAGCAGAATGCCAAGCTCGTCGCAGACCTCGACATATAATTCGATTCGTAAATCCCCATTCGTAATTATTTGTTTGTCCGACGGTACGGCAAATACGCGACAGTAAAAAACGGCGGTAAAAGAAGGAGTAAAAAATGGCAAAACGCAATGTAAGATTGCCCGGCGCGGGCAAGAGCGATACGAGCGGCAAGGAGTGGATAGACAACACCAAGATTATCCAAACGCAAGTAGTCGACGAAATGAAGACGTGCTTTATCGCGTATGCGATGGCGGTCAACGTTTCGCGCGCCATACCCGACGTCCGCGACGGACTTAAACCCGTCCACCGCCGTATTATATATGCGATGGGCGAGTTGGGATTGCGTTCCGACAAGCCGTATCGCAAATGCGCGCGCGTCGTCGGCGACGTTCTCGGTAAATACCACCCGCACGGCGATTCGTCGGTGTACGACGCATTGGTGCGGTTCGCGCAGGACTTTTCCATGCGTTTCCCGCTTGTCGACGGACACGGCAACTTCGGTTCGGTGGACGGCGACCCGCCCGCTGCTATGCGTTATACCGAAGCGCGTCTTGCCAAAATAGCCGACGAGCTGTTGCGCGACATAGACAAAGAAACGATAGACTGGACCAATAACTTCGACGACAGCCTGCAAGAACCGACGGTGCTTCCCGCGCGGTTCCCCAACCTGCTTGTAAACGGTTCGGACGGCATAGCCGTCGGTATGGCAACCAATATTCCGCCGCACAACCTCGGCGAGGTCATAAACGGCGTGGACGCGCTCATCGACAATCCCGAAATCACCGTCGAAGAGCTTATGAAGTTCATACCCGCGCCCGACTTCCCGACGGGCGGTCTCATTATGGGCAGGGCGAACATAAAGCGCGCATACAAGACGGGCAAGGGCGGCGTTGTAATTCGCGCCAAAGCGGAGATAGAAGAATATCCCGTACGCGAAGGCTCCGACCTCATGCGCCAGCGCATAGTCGTAACGGAACTTCCGTATCAAGTCAATAAAGAAAAGCTCATAGTTCAGATAGCCGACCTCGTAAAGGATAAGCGCATCGAGGGCATTTCGGACATCAAGGAAGAGTCCGACCGCGAGGGAATGCGCATAGTAATAGAGGTCAAGCGCGACGCGCAAGCCCAAGTCGTATTGAATATGCTGTATAAGCATACCAATATGCAGGTTTCGCAGGGCATAACTTTTCTTGCGCTCGCCGACGGCGAGCCGAAAGTGCTCAACCTCAAAGAGATGCTCGTCCACTACCTCAACCATCAGGAAGAGGTTATTACGCGCAGAACCAAGCACGACCTCGCGGCGGCGCAGGAGCGCGCGCACATCGTCGAAGGCCTTGTAAAAGCGCAGGCTAATATCGACAGAGTTATCAAGATAATCAAGTCCAGCCGCGACAACGTGGAAGCCGGCGAACGGCTCATGGCGGAGTTCTATCTGTCGGACAAGCAGGCAAACGCAATACTCGAAATGAAACTGCGCCGCTTGACGAGTCTCGAAATAGACGCGCTCCAAGCCGAGCTTCAAAACCTTACCGAAAAGATAGCGGACTTTAAGAGCATACTCGCAAGCCCCAAGCGCATAACCGACATAGTCAAAGCGGAACTTCAAGAAATACGCGAGCAGTATGACAATCCATGCCGCAGCGAACTTGTAATCGACTACGACGAGCTCGACATCGGCGACCTTATCGACCGAGAGGACGTCGTCATATCTATGACGCACTACGGTTATATCAAACGTTTGCCGACTACCGAATACAGAACACAGCACCGCGGCGGCAAGGGCGTAACCGCGCACCGTCCGAAGGAAGAGGACTTTGTCGAAAAGATGTTCGTAACTTGCACGCACGACACGTTGCTGTATTTTACGAATTACGGCAGAGTGTACGGTGCGAAGGCGTACGAAGTTCCCGAAGCCGAACGCACGGCAAGGGGCAGAGCGATAGTCAATCTGTTGCAGCTTTCCGACGGCGAAAAGGTAAGCGCTATAATTCCCATCAAAGACGACGAGTACAAAGGCAACCTCGTTATGGCGACCAAGCGCGGCATGATTAAAAAGACTGCTCTCACCGAGTTCAGGCAGATACGCAAGGTCGGAAAAGTCGCAATCAAACTCAACGAGGGCGACGAGCTTATTTCCGTACAGCAGTCGTGCGGCATCGACGAGATACTGATTGCCAGTCAGACGGGCAAGTGCATACGCTTCTCCGAAGAGAACGTAAGACTTATGGGTAGAGACACGCAGGGCGTGCGAGCAATGCGGCTTGACGCAAGCGACAACGTTGTCGATATGTCCATAGTTCGTCCAGACTGCGACGTGCTCACCGTCAGCGAAAACGGGTTCGGCAAACGCGTCGACATCGAGGAGTTCAGGCTCCAATCGCGCGCGGGCAAGGGCATAAAAGCGGGTACGTTCAATCAAAAGACGGGACGGCTCGTCAATATGAAGCTCGTCAATCCCGAAGACGACGTAATGGTTATTTCGGATAACGGCACGATTATAAGAATGTTGGTAAAAGAAATAAGCAAAATAAGCCGCGATACCCAGGGCGTGCGCATGATGCGCGTCAAGAATCAGGGACAGGTCGTGTGCGTCGCAACCGCGCCTCATCAAGAGATAATCGAAGATGACGGCGGCGCGCCAGAAGCCCCCGCTTCGGAGTAATATCCGCATAAAATCGGCGCGTGCCTTACGGCGCGCGCCTTTGCGTAATACTATGGACGAACAAAAAGAAAACGCGCCGAAAAGCGACGGCGACATCATAAGCGAATACCGTTCCGCACAGCCTGACGATAGTCCCGCCGCGCCGAAAAAAAAGCGCAAGCGCGGTATCGAACGGCATTTGTATCCGTGTCCGCATTGCGGCGAGCTTATGCTCGACCATTTTACCGAGTGTCCGCATTGCGGCGGAGAAGTCAAGCCGCGCGGCTATCACGTGGACGAGCAAAAGCGCAAAAAGATTGTGCGCGCTTTCGAAATCGCGGGCGCGGTGCTGTCGGTCGCGCTTGTCGTGCTCGTCGCCGTGCTGACCAATATTTGAGAGGTTGATAAAAGTGATACATTCGATGAGCGGCGGAATACTGTCCGAATACGACTCGTACACATTCGTAAAAGTCGAGTTTGACGGCGAACCCGCGCCGCAGTGGTATATATCCGATTTCGACGTCGAAGCGGGCGACAGAGTAAAAGCGCCGTTCGGAAGAGCGGGCGAAGTGAAAACGGGCGTGGTCGCGAGAGTGGAACGCGACGTGAACGGTCAGGTTACGCCTGTGCCGGTCAAGCGCGCAAAACGGCTTATAAGCAAAGTTTAGACGTATCGGAGTATAAGAAAATCGCTTTACAATATATAATATAAAGTGATATAATCGATAAAAAGGCAACACCGTTACGGCAGAAAAAAGCGAGAGGTATAAGGTGAAGATTTTCATATCGGGACTGTCAAATGTGGAGACGACGCTTGCGGTCAGAGGTTTTCCGGTAACATACTATCCGATTGATTATCCGTTTTTCGGAATAAAAACAGCCGTCGCAGGCTCGGGATACAGAACTGCGCTGACCGCCGTATCGCTCGGCGACGAGGTGGAGTTTATGACGCTCGTCGGAGACGATTTTCACGGCGGACTGATACGCGGCGCGCTGTCCGACGCGGGCATAACGGATAAATACGTGTATTCTACGCTTAAAAACTCGGTCGAGTCGGTTGTGCTCCAAGAGGTTCCGTTCGGCAGACGGCAGGTATACTGCGACCTTAAAGACGCGCAGGAAATAACGGTAGACGCCGGTGCGATAAGAGACGCGATAGCCGATGCGGATATGTGCGCGCTTCTCAACGTCAATTTCAGCCGAGTGTTTATTCCGATTGCAAAGAGCCTGGGCAAACCCATCGCTACTCACGTGCAGGCGCTGTCGGACGTGAACGACGCGTTCAACGCCGAGTTTATAGAAAGCGCCGATATACTGTTTTTGTCCGACGAGGGAATATCCAAGTCGCGCGAAGATTTTATGGCGGCGTTAAAACGGCGTACGTGCGCGCAGGTTATAGTTATGGCGGCCGGCGAGGACGGCGTGTTGTACTGCGAGCGCGGCGGCGAAATAAAAAAATTGAAAGCCGTCGCCGACGCCGACGCATTGACGGCGGGCGCGGGAGCGGCGCTTTTTGCGGGATTTTTGCACTATTACGGCAGATACGATTGCACGGAGGCATTGAAGCGCGCGGAAGTATGCGCGGCGGTCAAGATGTCGGGCAATTCCAAAGCGGGTGCGTATCCTACCGAAGCCGAGATAGAAAAAAAACTTGCCGAAGTTAAGTTTTGACATACGGGGAGCATAGTATATTCCCGATATACAATTAGAAAAAGATTAAAAAACACGCGTGAAGCCGAAAAACAGTTGTACATTTCGGTTTAAAGTGTTATACTAATTCGGTCATAGTGGGTACGTGTATATGTTATGCGTCGTTCGCAATGGCAAAACTCGGAGGTACTTTGATTGAAAACAAGCACCAAAGTCTTAATAGTCGTAATCAGCGTTATTCTTATCGGGGTTATCATCGGCGTCATTATTTATGCGACGACGGGACTTGACGAAAAGAGCTATACAGACGTGCGCAACGACATAATGAACAAAGAGGTCGTCGAAGTATTTTACGAAAACGACACCGTTTACGTGCGCCGCATAAACGACAAGGATTGGACATATAAAGCGTACGTTCATACCGAAGCGCAAAAAGAACTTACCGAAATAATCAACGCTTACAACGATGAGGTCGGAGCGGGCGGCAAGCATATACGCATATCGTTTAACAACAGGTATGCGACCGATTTCACCGACTATATTATTCCGGCGCTCGGGCTGATACTTTTGGTCGTTTTGATGATATTCATGTTCAGAGCGATGAACAACAGCAATCGGCAAACCATGGACTTCGGCAAGACCAAGAACAATATGCAAGGTCAAGTCAAAATCAGGTTTTCTGACGTTGCGGGCGCGGAAGAGGAAAAAGAAGAGCTTAAAGAAATCGTCGAGTTTCTCAAAAATCCGCAGAAGTTCACTTCGGTTGGCGCGCGCGTTCCTCACGGCGTATTGCTCGTAGGCCCTCCCGGCACAGGCAAAACGCTGTTTGCAAAAGCTGTGGCGGGCGAAGCCAACGTACCGTTTTTCAGTAAGTCGGGTTCGGACTTTGTGGAGATGTTCGTCGGCGTAGGCGCATCGCGCGTGCGCGACTTGTTCGACCAAGCAAAAAAGAACGCGCCCTGTATCGTATTTATCGACGAGATAGACGCTGTCGGCCGCCAGCGCGGCGCAGGCATGGGCGGCGGCAACGACGAGCGCGAGCAGACGCTCAATCAGCTCCTCGTCGCTATGGACGGATTCGAGTCCAACGAGCATATCATCGTCATGGCGGCAACCAACCGTTCGGACGTTCTCGACCCCGCGCTTATGCGCCCCGGTCGTTTCGACAGACAGATATACGTCAATCTTCCCGACGTTCGCGGCAGGGAAGCCATATTGAAAGTTCATGCGCGAAATAAACCGCTTGCTTCCGATGTCGATTTTCAGACTCTCGCACGCATTACGAGCGGGTTCTCGGGCGCGGACATCGAAAATCTTTTGAACGAGGCGGCGATACTCACGGCGCGCGACAACCGCACGCGCATTTCCATGGAGGACCTGTTCGAGGGTATCGACAAGGTTATCATGGGGCCGCAAAAGAAATCGCGGCTCGTTACTCCCGTCGACCAGCGCATAACGGCGTATCACGAAGCGGGACATGCGATAGTCGCGCGGTGCATAAAAGCGTGCGACCCCGTGCAGGAGGTTTCCATTATTCCCCGCGGTCAGGCGGCGGGCTATACAATGTACCGTCCCGACAACGACAACAACCATGTTTCGTACAGTAAGCTGTTGGGCACGCTCGCTCAGGCGATGGGCGGACGCTCGGCGGAAGAACTTATAATTGAGGACTACACCGCGGGCGCGGTGGGCGATTTGCAGCAGGCGACCAACGTCGCGCGCAAAATGGTTACCGAATGGGGTATGTCAGGTAAAGTCGGTCCCGTATATTACGGCGGAAGCCAAGAGGTGTTCCTCGGCAGAGACTACCAGACGCAGCATTCTTATTCCGAAAAGGTCGCGGCGGAAATAGACGCCGAAGTAAAACGTCTTTTGGACGAAGCGCACGCGACTGCAGTCAAGATTCTCACCGAGAACCGCAAAATCATGGAAAACATGGCGCGCGTGCTTCTCGAATGCGAGACCATTTACAGCGAAGAGGTCGACCTTTTGATGAACGGCGCGTCGCCCGAAGAAGTCAAGAAGGAACTTGCCGAAAGACTCAGCTATAAGGAAGCGCACCGCGCCGACATGGAAAAAGCGCCGATAAAGAAACTTTCGGACATCGACCCCGTATCTCGCGGCGGCGATAAGGACGGCCGCGCCGTGTCGTATTGTCAACAGTGCGGCGCAAAGATTGACGGCAACGATAAGTTCTGTCAGCGCTGCGGCAGAAAATCTGACAACGGTGTTTCCGTCGATAACGAAAAGGCGGAAAAAGAAAAAGCTCCCGACGTAAATAACGACGGAGAAACTGCGCAAGCCGAAGTCAAGCACGACGGCGCTGTGGCGGAAAAACCGCAGTCGGAAGACGATAAAGGCACGGGCGAAGAGCGTAAAGCGAATAAGCCTTCCGCAAAAAAGCCGGTAAAGCGTAAGAGCGACGAATCTTCGGACGCGGACGACGGCAACGGCGATAAAGCGTAAATCACAATCGGACGGATAAAATTATGGCAAACAAAAACATTACGGTAGTAAAATCAAGGCGCAGGGCGAACATCGTCATGTTCGTCGTGATAGGCATAGCGGCGTTTGTTCTCGTTGCGATAGCCGTTTTAAGCCTTGTCAGCGTAAACCCTATGAGCGACATCAAGCGCCCCGAACGGTACGAGTTTTACGACGCGGACAGCTCGGAAATGCTGGGTGCGGGCGACAGCAAACCTCAGAGCAGTATTTATTCGGCGCTCGACGGCATGGAATTTTCGGTCATGACGGGCATTCTTCAAGGCAGGTGGGATTATTCCTACGGTTTTATGCGCAACAAGTCGGATAAGAAAATAGAAGTTAAAGCGAGCGAAATCAAGGGACTTCGCGCCAAAGAAAAAGGTTTTATGGTGGAGTTCGTATATAGCGACATACCCGTCGTCGACGGAAAGCTCGATTTAAAAAAGGCGCAAAAAATCGAAGTGGACGGCGAGACGGTGTACTACGACAGAATCAAGATGTTTATTACCGATTCGGACGGGGCTGTGGGAATGTTGCGTTTCTATCCGTACATTTACGCCCGACTCGATAACCAGGCATATGAAAACGACGACTTGTCGTCGGAGTCGTATTCGATTACGGGAGTAACGGTGCGCGCCGATACGACGAATGCGTACGCCGCTCTCAAAAAGCTCGCGGCAAGCCTTGCAAAATAATCGGTAAAAGCTCGACGTAACGCGTCGGGCTTTTTTATGCGCGTTTTTTGCGGCAAAACGCCAATGGTCTTTCCGATTAGTATTGTTGACAACGTCGGCGTATTGTTGTAAAATATCGTTGTATCATAATAACGGAGTATAATACATGAAAATCGGTGTAGTGGGACTTCCCAACGTCGGGAAGAGCACGCTGTTCAATGCGATAACGGAAGCGGGCGCGGAGTGCGCCAATTACCCGTTCTGCACGATAGAGCCGAACGTCGGTGTCGTCGCCGTACCCGACGAGCGTCTTGCTGTTTTGGAAAAGCTGTATTCTTCCCGTCGCGTCGTGCCCGCGACGATTGAGTTTGTCGATATAGCGGGACTTGTCAAGGGCGCGAGCCGCGGCGAGGGTTTGGGCAACAAATTTCTTTCGCATATACGCGAGGTGGACGCGATAATCATGGTCGTGCGGTGTTTCGACGACGAGAACATTATCAATGTTTCGGATTCGGTAGACCCCGTGCGCGATGCTGAGATTATAAATACGGAGCTGATGCTTGCCGACCTCGAAAGCATAGAAAAACGCCGTGCGCGATTTGAAAAAATCGTAAAGAGCGGCGACGCCAAAGCGGCGGAAGCGCTTGCCGTCCTCGATAAAATGACTGAGTGCATAAATTCCGGCAAGTCGGTGCGCACGCTTAAACTCGACGACGAGCAGTTGGAGCTTGTAGACGGACAGTTTCTGCTGTCGGTCAAGCCTATAATATATTGCGCCAATATTTCGGAAACGGACATCGGCGCGGCGGACAATAAATATGTAGCCGCGCTCAGGTTGTACGCCGAATCGGACGGAGCCGCGACCGTTGATATTTGCGCCAAGGTCGAGCAGGAAATTTCCGCGCTTCCCGAGGAGGAGCGCGCAGAGTATCTTGAAGCGCTCGGTCTTGAAAAGTCCGGTTTGGAACGTATTATTACGTCGTGCTACGACCTTTTGGGACTCATGAGCTTTCTTACGGCGGGCGAAAAGGAAGTGCGTGCCTGGACAATAGCGCGCGGAACGACCGCGCCCAAAGCGGCGGGCAAGATACACACCGATTTCGAGCGCGGCTTTATCCGAGCCGAAATAGTGTCGTACGACGACCTCGTATCGTGCGGGTCTACAACGGCGGTCAAAGCGGCGGGCAAGCTCCGAAGCGAGGGTAAAGACTACGTTATGCGCGACGGCGATGTTGTGGAATTTAAGTTCAACGTGTAGTAAATATCCAGATTGATAAACGACGGAAACGGGCTGTGAATGTGTCCGAGGTGAATAATGACCGACTATAAGACGATAATTTACGAGGCGGCGAGCAAGGTCTTGCCGACGATTGAGCGGGATGACGTAACGGCGTCGGACGCGTTTTGCGACTATTGCGTGCCGTGTTTCAAGCTCGCAAAGGTTTTGCGTAAAGCCCCTGCGGCAATAGCCGCCGAGGCGGCGGAAAAGCTGAAAATAGACGGCATCGAAGTTGCCGCGCTAAACGGTTATCTCAATTTTACTATTGCGCGGGAGTCCGTAGTAAAAGACGTGTTTACGTCTCCGCTCGGTTCTTACAAGCCGTTAGCCGGCAAGACGGTGTGTATAGACTATTCGTCCGTCAATATCGCAAAACCTTTCCATATCGGGCATTTGATGACGACGGTCATAGGCGGCGCGCTGTATAAAATATACCGCGCGCTCGGTGCGAATGCGGTCGGCATAAACCACCTCGGCGATTTCGGCACGCAGTTCGGCGGCTTGATTTCGGCATTCAGGCGGTGGGGAAACGAAAAAGCACTCGAAGAACGCGGATTGGACGAACTGCTCGAACTATACGTGCGTTACAATAAAGAAGCGGAAAACGATACCGCTCTCGCGGGCGAAGCGCGCGAATGGTCGAACAAGATAGAACAGGGCGATGCGTATGCCGTCGGGCTGTTTGAGAAATTCAAATCGATTACGCTCGAACAGGCGAAAGCGGTGTACGACAGGCTCAATATAGAGTTTGACAGTTATCTCGGCGAGAGTTTTTACGTGGACAAAGTTGCCGCGGCGGAGGATAAACTGCGCGCCAAAAACCTGCTTAAAATTTCCGACGGTGCGGAAATAGTAGAGCTTTCCGACGGCGACGATATGCCGCCCGCGCTCATACGCCGCAGCGACGGCGCATCGCTTTACATTGCGCGCGACCTCGCCGCGGCTTACTACCGCCGTGAAACTTACGGCTTCGACAAGTGTATGTACGTCGTAGCCAGCCATCAGGCTCTGCATTTCAAACAGCTTTTCAAAGTGCTCGAATTGTTGGGCGAGCCGTGGGCGAAAGACATGGTGCACGTCAGTTACGGCATGGTGTCGGTAGAGGGCATGGCGCTTTCCACTCGGCACGGCAACGTTTTGTTTTTGAGCGACGTGCTCAATGCCGCGGTCGAAAAAGCTCTCGCAATAATCGAAGAGCGCAACCCCGAATTATCCGATAAAGCCGCCGTCGCCGAGAGCGTCGGTGTCGGCGCCGTAGTGTTCGACGCATTGTACGACGGAAGAGTAAAGGACAAGAACTTCTCTCTTGCCGATGCGCTCAACTTCGACGGCGAAACCGGACCGTACGTGCAGTATACGTACGCGCGTTGCAAATCGGTGCTTGCCAAAGCGGGCGACGCGGCAGGCGAGTTCGATTATTCTTCGCTCACGGACGACGCGGCGTACGACGCTGTGAAACTGCTTTCCGATTTCGACGAGGCGGTATACAACGCCGCGGTTAAGTACGAACCGTCAATCGTTTCGCGTCGACTTGTCAAGATTTGCCAAGCGTTCAACAGGTTTTACAATGCCGACAGAATCATGTGCGGCGGAAAAACGCAGAACGCACGGCTTGCGCTCACAGCGCGCGTTGCCGAGACGTTGAAGTATGGGCTGGGGCTTGTACTGCTCGACGCGCCGGAGCGCATGTAAAGCCGCATTCATCGCGTGATACGGGCTACGTGCGGCGCTCCGTCTCGGTCGTGTAGGCGGGAACACTCCCGTCGGCAAGCGCCCCGCCTGTTGCGCGTCTGACGCGCGACTGCGACTTTACGATAACACGCCGCATTCATCGCGTGATACGGGCTATGCAACACACGGCTGTAATCTTCATATATAAGGAGAGCAAAATATGAAAGTGGGAATACTCACGTCGGGCGGGGACTGCCCGGGGCTGAACGCCGTTATACGCGGCATAGGCAAGAGCTTATTCGAAAATATCAAGAATATCGAGCTTATAGGTATAGCCGACGGTTACGGCGGATTGATACGCGGCGAATGCCGAAAGATGGATAAGTCCGATTTTACGGGCATACTTACTCTCGGCGGAACTATTCTCGGCACGAGCCGTCAGCCGTTCAAGCTGATGACGGTCGAAGACGAGAACAGCGTATCTCGGCTCGACCTCATGAAGCAGAATTACAAAAAAATGGGGCTTGACTGTCTTTTGACGTTGGGCGGCGCGGGCACGCACAAGACTGCGGCGCTTTTGTCCGCCGAGGGTTGCAACGTTATCGGCTTGCCCAAGACGATTGATAACGATATTTGGGGCACCGACGTTACGTTCGGCTTCCATACGGCGGTCGACATAGCGACCGAGTGCATTGACAGACTTCACAGCACGGCGGCAAGCCACGGCAGAACGATGATTGTAGAAATCATGGGCAATAAAGCGGGATGGCTGACGCTGTATTCGGGGCTTGCGGGCGGCGCGGACGTTATACTCCTGCCCGAAATACCGTTTTCGATTGACAAGGTTGCAAAGGCGATTGAAAAGAGAGCGGATGCGGGTAAGGCGTTCAGTATCGTCGCCGTCGCCGAAGGCGCGATGACAAAAGAAGAATCCAAAATGAAAAAGAAAGAACGGCTTGAAAAGCGCGGCGGCGAAACCACTATAACCAACCGTCTCGCTAAGGAAATAGCGGAAAAAGCGCGCGTCGAAACGCGCGTCGTCGTGCCGGGACATATTCAGCGCGGCGGCAGTCCGTCGGCGTACGACCGAGTGCTGTCGACCGAGTTCGGCAGTTTTGCGGGCAAACTCGTTAAAGAGGAAAAATTCGGCGTAACCGTCGCAATGGTCAAAGGCGAAGTTACTTACAATGCGCTCGCCGATATTGCGGGCAAAGCCAAGCTTGTTCCCGACGACTGCCAGGAAGTGCGGACTGCGGAGAGCATAGGCATATGTTTGGGACGCTGACGGCTCGACCGAAAAAACAAACGGAGAATTTTTTATGAAATATGCGGTAATAGATTTAAGCTCGACGGGCGTATCCATGATTATTGCGGAGGGCGACAAAGAGAGCGGAATATTCGAAACCGTCTATAAAGACCGTACTAATATCGCAATCACCGATTATTTCGAGGGACACAGCATTTCTGCGCGCGGAATAGAAAAACTAATCGACGCGCTTATTTCTGCGCGCTCGACGGCAAAGGCTGTCGGCGCGGTCGAATGTTACGTCGTTTCTACCGCCGTTTTGCGCAACGTCGACAATATAGCCGAGGTTGCGGAAAAGATACG
>CATLGX010000002.1 GCA_949948785.1 uncultured Christensenella sp.
ATGGGCTTTCACTTTTTCATTACACAAAAAACTCCCGACAGTCTACTTCTGCCGAGATTTTCACTCATCTACTCCTCCCCCTCGTTACCGACCGTTACAACGAGCGAGTAGTCTAAACTGAATTTTTATAGCTCTATCTTTACTATCTTAAAATAGCAATAATATTACTATGTTAATTCCTTAAATAAAATCTTTAAATAATTTTTTGAAAGCAATAACGACATCTATTATACCATTCATAAGCACGGCATAATTACTTTGATTGTCAAAGTCGAGTCCGTTTATGTATGTACATATATATGATGCTTTTTTATTATCAAGTCTATGCCAATTCAGCTTAAAAGAGCATCCCGTTTCTATTTTGTCTTTGTTCGCTAAAATATCATCAAACAGAGCCTTATCATCGGGTATCCATAAACTAACTCTTATTTTGTTATCGCGATTGATTAAATCTATTGAAATATTACACCGCGACGACCCTACGGCAACGGAATACCAATGGTCTGTCGTAGGTTTTCTTTTATTAAAAGGTCTTTGCCGTTCGTCTATAACGTCATTAAATAATGTCCAAAACTCCAATCGTTTCGACATGGTTTCATTAAGCGAAGTTTCTTTTGCCAGCGCCTTTATATTCTTGACAAAATCATTGGGCTGTTCGATTATTTTGAACTGCGGCGCAGGCGCGGAATCCCCTATTTGATATGCGTGAACTTCTATAAGAAAAAACGAAATGTTTTCATCCGTATGCTTATTTAACCATTCGACGGCGCTTGCGTGCTCGTCCCGCGCGGATTCGACTATCCAAACTATAACCGACGCGTCCAATCCGGAACTATAAGTAATAATCTTGCCCAAATGGTCATGATTTGTCGGTTCTAATTGATTTTCTATCAGAACTATCTTGTCGGTAAATTCATCCTTACACAAAATATCGCAACGGTAACTTCCCACGAATTTTTCCGTCTCTATATTGGTCAACGATAAACCGAGAACGTCGCCGAGTTCCTTGATGTTCTCGTCTTGCGCGAGCCACGTTGAAAAGCCATACTGCTCATGGCCCCATACCTTTCTTATATTCGCTTCCTTTAACTTGCCTAATTCCATTTTTTCCTCGCTTTTAATTAAAAACTCCGAACGAACTTGGATGTTCGACTCAACGCCACCCGACGGAGCGGCAGTAACCCAAAACGAATTTTTGTCTGTTTAATTTTTGGCATAGAAACTTTTTATCGCTTCTATAAATTTTGCACCATATGTTTCATATTTGCCTTCGCCTAATCCATAAAGAGAAACGAACTCTTCTCTCGTTTCGGGACGATAGGTTGCGATGCTCACAAGTTGTTTATTAGTTAAAATGTGAAATGCCGCCAGGTTTTCTTCTCGCGAGATTTGCAGACGGACGGCGCGCAATTCCGCCAATAATTCCATATCTGTGATAATTTCTCCGTCGTCATCCGCGACCACTTGAAACCCATCTTTTTCAATAAAAGTTTCGCTAAACGTCGTTTTATGAACATCTGCTTTTTTATGTTCGGTTTTAGGCGTTTTTTCGGAAGTAGGCTTTATTTGCGGCATTTCTATACGGACTTCCGTTCTATATGATTGTTTATCAACAGATAAATCATTTTGAAAACAAGGTGTATCCGAAAAGCTAAGTTTATCCACATCGTAAATAAATTCGCCGGGGAACATAACTCGATTACAGCCGGTTCCATCTGCGGCATAATTCGTACAACCCAACATATAATCATTTTTAGGTGTCTTTTTTACAATTAAATAGCCATCTTTGCAACTGTCGCATTTTAAAACAGACAGCTTGCCGCCATTTAAATCGTTAGTAATAAAATTGCAAATTTCAGGCTCATTTGTACACATCCATAAACGTAAACCATAATACTTTTTGTAGCGGAATTGCAAAGGATAGCCACAAATAGGGCATCTCTTTATGGCGCTCTCATTTGAATTATTATCCTTATTCAAATCTCCGTGAATAGTAATATTGGGATAGTCGTTGACTAATTCTAAAATAAACTCCGACGGACGTTTTTCCGGAGTTACAATAAAAACCCTGTTTTTTGTGCGCGTCATAGCCACATAAAATAAGCGGCGTTCTTCAGCGTACTCAATTGAAGCATCGTCTCTTATAACATACTTCATTACGGGATCATCATCTATTTTGGCGGGAAAACCATAAATATCATTTCTTGCGTTAATAATTATAACATTATCATAGCCCAATCCTTTTGAGCTATGCGCGGTCAAAAATTCTAATTTAGCTTGAGGATATTTTTTACTGAAAATTTTGTTATTGTATTCATCATAAACAAAATCTTTTGAAAAACATAAATTTCGAGCATCAAAGTTAAATCGACCGATTAATAAAATAGATGAATTTATGCTTTTACGCTCTCGCTGATTCTGCTCCAAAATCTTACCGATAAGAGATTCGACCTGCTTACCGAGATGAAGGTATTTCCCTCCCCTCCCCTTGTAATTTTTTCTATCAAAATCTTCGCTATACGTTTGAATAACGACCGGTTTTTGAATGTGTTTCGGAGAAATTAACGACTTTTTAATTTGTGATTCATTTTTCTGTACAAAATTACCGGCAATATCAATGACTTCCTGTGCATTGCGATAAGTTTTTGTAATTTTTAATTCCTGCCCGTATTCCATAACAGAGCAAAAGCGGGTAAACAAGGTAACATCCGAACCGCTAAACGCATAAATCGACTGCCAGTCGTCGCCAACAGCAATAATTTTTGCATCACAGACCTTCGATAATTCTTTTGTCAAATCGAATCGTTGACGTGAAATATCTTGATATTCGTCAACGATAATATATTTGAAATCGAGTTGCTCATGCGCAAGTTTCTTTTCGCGTAAAATTCTTGCCGAGTCATTAATCATATCTTCGAAATCTATAGCATTCTCTTCCGATAACCGCTTTTGATATTCCAAATAACACGCTTTGCAAATATCGAAAAACAATTTTGTACGAACATTCGCATTCATTCTATTAAAACGATAAAAGTCATCAAGCGTATAACCGTTGGTTTTGAAATTGCTAATGAATGTGCAGATGAGTTTTACTAATTTTATTATATATTTGTTTTCCTCGGTATTGACAAGCTTCGTAAAGACTTCTTCCGACGAGCGTGGGTTAAGGATGAATCCATTTCGTTCTAATTGTTCCTGTAAGTGAATAAGGAAATCGCGCCCATCGTTATATTGTGAAAAAGTATATAATAATGTACTTCCATGATGTTTATGTAAAGCGATTTTATCGTTAATCTCTTTTTTATATCGATTAATCTCTTCGTCCGTGTAAAAACTATGGTGGCCGCTCTCGGTTATTCCGAAATGCTCGATATAAGCAACCTTATCACCTTGTCTTATACAGAAATCGGGAGTATATGGCTTTTTTGCTTTCAGTATGTGATATGGATAAATTTCTTCGTAAGCATAATCAATTTGATTCAAATATAAGAAGTTTGCTATTTTAACCTCTTGTACAGAGCGTAAAACCTCGTTAGTAATCGTGGTTATCTTGTTCGTGCGCCTATCGACAATTTGGGCAGTATATTCATTAACATTGCTTTTCAGCGTGCTAAAATCCGCTTTTGCAATGTAGTTAAAGAATAGATTAATGTCGTTGCCATCATAGGGTGCATCAAAATAAGAACCGAAAAACATTATCACCTTATCGACAAGTTCGGGCTGGTTAAGGATATTCCCCTTCAAATAGTTATTTACGCTATTAAAAAGAAAACCATCACCTACGATTCTTTTCTTTTCATCTTCTTGTTTGCGTAAAATAGAATAACCTGCGCTATGGAAAGTTGTTATCGGACAAGGAATCGAAAGCCCCGTATTTATGCGCTCTTTAAGCTCCCCGACCGCTTTATTAGTATACGATATAACAAGAATTTGCTCCGGATTAATATGCTTCTTTTCTACCAAATATCTGACTTTTGCCGCAACCGTCGTCGTCTTTCCTGCGCCGGCCCCGGCGATTATTAATGTGTAGTCTTCATCGGACAAAATAGCTTTACGCTGTTCTTCGTCAAGTATAATGTTCGAATCAACCTCATATAAAATTTTATCCAAGTATAATTTTTCCGATTTTAAGTGGGTATCGACAAAAGATTCATTGTGTTTTGTAAAGATAGCTGAACCTTTCGGCAAATCTTTTATGTCATCATAGGATTTAAGAAAATTTTTAATTTCCGCTTCGCTCAATCTGTTTTTCTTACAATAGTATGACAAAGTGCCTGCTTTTTGAGCGTTTTCAAAGAACGTATAACTTTCTTTATACGTTTCCACAATATATTTGTAATCGCTACGGGCTATAAATTTGTCCTCTGACAATAAGGATTCTAAGTCTTGATTGCAGGCTATAGCCTCGCTATATTCGAACGGCAATTTCGCTTTTTCTTTCTTGCCGAATAATCTGGAAAAAACGCCCATAATCACCCCGCTTGCATTGTACACCATTATTATAGCAAAATGATAATATTATTTCAACCATATTACAAATAAAAAACATTATAGCGATTATGATAATTGCGTTGATTTGTGGCTTTAGGGGCGCTTCAACCGCAAGGGATATCTAATTGATTTATTCGTACTTCGATTGGATTATGCTCGGGGGTTTGCGTACCGTCAGCATGTTGTGTAAGTCGTTAGCGAGCGGCGTAAGCAACGTCTTATTTACATATCTTCGCCTATTACGTGGAATCGAATCATATTCCTTGTAAAGCAACGCAAAATATGTAATGGTTCAAATCTTTTTGTTAATCGATACGTCGCGCCATTAAGTATTCACGGCATAGAGTATATATACAAAAAATACTTAAAAAAGCAAAAGTCACATCCTACTCTACTCCACATCACCTACGACACACGTGCGAATACATAGTACAGCGGATAATCTTAACAACCCACAACGTCAGTTCGAACTTGGTCTGCTATATCGTCATGAATCGAAAGGCTCGACATCGTTAAAATTCAATATTTAGCTAAAAACCACGATTTTTTGCGTCAAATAAAAACCGAGCTAAACCTTGGGTTCGACTCGGAGTTGCTGTGGCGGAGAAGGCGGGATTTGAACCCGCGCTCCGTGTTACCGAACTACTCCCTTAGCAGGGGAGCCCCTTGAGCCACTTGGGTACTTCTCCGTATATTGATTATTCGATTGACTGTCGTGGAAACGCACCGTTATTTGTTTTGTCCCACGATTCCGAATTATTATACGGCATAACGGCGGGATTGTCAAGTATTTTGAATGTTATCCCGACAAACCGTCTTTATCGGTTTTTATCCGCCGCTATATTCCGCGAACCTGCGCGTTGGGAACATAAATACGCGCAACATCGAGATACTTATAAAGCGTTTCATCCGTCGGCGCGCTGAGTGTTTTTGACGGCACCGTCTCGCGCATCACGAACTTTTGCAGAAAATACTTTTCCGCGCCCGCTATCATGCGTGCCGCGCCGTCGATTGCATTTTCGTCGAACAATTCATCGGCAACGGTAGTACGGAACTCATATTCCACGCCCGACGTCATAATAGTTTCAATCGACTGCCGTATCCGCGATAAGTCAATGCCGTCGACACCCGACGTTTCGGCATATCGGTCGGGCGAGTTTTTTATATCCATTGCGACATAGTCCAACAAACCGCGGCCGTACAGCTCGGCAAGACGCTCGGGCATATATCCGTTGGTATCGAGTTTAATCGCGTATCCGAGCATTTTTATATCGTAAAGCAGCCGAGCCAAATCGGTATATACGGTCGGCTCTCCGCCGGTTATGCACACGCCTTCGAGCACGCCGCGCCGCTTTTTCAAAAAGTCGAAAATCTCCGTCTCGTCGTAAAACTCGACGCCACCGCCGAGCAATTCGCTGTTATGACAGAACGGACACTTAAAGTTGCAACCCGGCACAAACAAAGTACATGCCGTATGCTCGGGATAATCCAAAAGGGTCAATTTCTGCAAACCGCTTATCTTGATGTATTTCGCACCGTCATTAAACATGCAATTATTATAAAACAACCTCATAAAATTGTCAACCGCCCTCGCGATTAACCGCCGCAACCGAAAATTCAATAAATATTACTATCGCAAAATACCGCGCTTACTTTTCAATCGTATTGCCTTATCTTACGGCAATGATTTGCGCAAATAAATTCCCGCTTCTTTCCGCTTACATCGGCTTCAAGTTTTTATTTAGTCTGTCCACTATCCAGGCTAATCTTTTCTGTCTGCCGTTTTCGGTTTTAGCGTCCATAAATGCTTTGGCATACGTTTTTTTGACAGACGGAGACATAGCCGAAAAGTTTGCGTATGCCGGCTCGAACTCTTTCAATATTTCACATAAATGCCCAATCTGCTCATCAGTTACGGCTGCGGGCTTCGGCGCATACCATCTGCCGTTTTGCTTAGCTTCTTCGATTTTCTTTATTCCGAATTCTGTCATTAGCCCGCGCGCTTCGAGGTCTTGCGCCAACGCCTTATTTTTATCCGACCATTTACTGTTTGTACGGCGCGGAGCGAAATATTTCTTATAATACTGTTCGTCTATACTTTGCATTTGTCCGTCAATCCACCCGAAACAAAGCGCTTCTTCAAGCGCCTCGTCCGCTCTTACCGTTTTTTCTCCGTCGCCTTTGCCGAACAATAACCATACGCCTGCGGTTTCAGTGCAATGCGCATTAAGCCACGCACGAAACTGCGCCCTGTCTCCGAATTTCAAGAGTTTGCCGCTCTCCGAAACTTTACATTTTTCGTGCATAATCGTATACCCCAATTGTTTTATTGATTATAACACCAAACTCACTTATTTTCAAGTGTGCGAATATGTAAAAACAGAACTTTTGCGCTATGTCGGACATTCGAATAAACGAATAAGCAAGCGCATTACTGCGCTTTCCGTAAGTTTTCGAGCAACCGACTGAAATATCAAACGATTTTAAAAATTAATTTTATGAAAATCTTGAAAAAATGCGTGCCGTGATTTATAATAACCGTATATTAAAATATGAGCGAGGTAAGTTATGGCAAAGAAAGCCGAATACGATTTTTACGGCATAATTGAGGACAATACGGTGTTGGGACACAGAACTCCCGTAAACGGAAGCCCGAACATTGCCGTGCCCGACGGCGTGGTAAAAATACAGTTTCTTGCGTTTGAAGGCGAGGGGTGCGAATCGGTCATACTCCCCTCTACGCTGAAAACGATAGGCAGAGAAGCGTTTAACCATTGCGGTGAATTGCGCGAGGTGATTATTCCCGAGGGCGTGGAAGAACTCGGTCCGTGGGCGTTCAATCATTGCGGCTCGCTTGAAAAAATTCATTTGCCCTCTTCTCTTGTTAAGTTGGACAAAAAAAATCAACCCTTTAACAACTGTTTCGGATTGAAAGAAATTACGGTTGACGAAGCAAACCCGGTTTATTGTGCGGTCAACAACTGCCTTATAGAAAAAGCGACGGGCATTGTTATTTCCGGTTGTCAAAACTCCGTTATTCCCGACGACGGCAGTATTACGGCGATAAACGAAGGCGCATTTTGCAGGCAGTACTTTTTAAAAAGCATTAACATTCCCAACGGCGTTAAAAGCATAGGCGCGTATGCGTTTCTTAATTGCAGAGATTTAAAAGAAATCGTTTTGCCGGCAAGCGTTAAGAAATTAAGCGTAAGCGCATTTGAAGGCTGTGAAAAATTAGAAAAAATCAATTTGGAAAACGTCGAACGAATTGAAAGAAACGCGTTTGAAAACTGCAGAAGTTTAAAAGGTGAATTAGTAATATCGGACCGTACGGTAAAAATAGGAACTTGCGCGTTTGAATTGAGCGGAATAACCTCGATAACCATTGGTAGCGGAGTTACGGCGATTGAGTCCGGCACGTTTCGCTCCTGCCATAATCTCGAAAAAGTTGTTTTATCCGAAGGGCTTACTAAAATAGATAAATATGCGTTTACTCACTGTGAAAATCTTAAAGACGCGGTTATTCCATCTTCGGTTAAATACATAGGCGGCGCCGCGTTTTGGGGATGTCGGATAGAAAACGTCGTTTTGCCGCCTGCCCCCGACTTCATAAGTAAGGACGCGTTTACGGGATGCAAATCGGCGACGAAAATCGTGCGCAAAATTTCCAACCCCGATTTTGAGACAGACGGCTCGACTATTCGCAAGTATCGCGGAAAGGACGTTAATATTGTTATCCCCGACGGCATTACGGCAATAAAGGCTAAGGCGTTTAAGGGGAAAAAGAAAATAGAAAGCGTTGTGATATCCGCTTCCGTTACGGCGATTGCCGCAAGCGCATTCGAGGGGTGCTCCGACCTGCGTTCGATAACCGTTGAAGCGGGGAACAAAAAATACCGCAGCGTAAACAACTGCGTTGTGGATATTAAAAGTAAAACGCTTGTACTCGGGTGCAACACTTCGGTTATGCCCGAAAACGGCATAGTAAAGATAGGAAACGGAGCGTTTTGCAATTGCGACAAATTAGATAGCGTCATTATTCCCCGCGGCGTAAAAGTTATAGGGAAAAGCGCGTTTGAGGGATGCACCGAGCTTAAAACAGTTTCTTTCCCCGAAGGCTTGGAAACGGTGGGAGACCGCGCGTTCGGCGAATGTATTAATTTAAATTCCGCCGTATTTAGCGAGGGATTAAAAGAAATAGGCGCATGCGCCTTTTATAAATGCGAAAATATTACACAACTGAAACTGCCCGAATGTTTAAAAAGTATCGGAGCTTACGCTTTTGAACATTGTAGAAAGTTGACAAATCTTGAAATACCCGAGGGCGTCGAATCCATAGATGTTCATGCATTTCTTGATTGCGACGAAGTGAAATTTATTTCTTTGCCGTCTACATTGAAGTCGTTTTATAATGCGGGGTTCAGGCATAAACCTAAGTTGGAAAAAATTATCGTTGCAAAAAATAATGAAAGTTACGTTTCGGAAGGCAACTGCCTGATAAGTTTAAAAAACAAAGAACTTTGGGCGGGCTGCCCTACGACTGTTATACCCGCCGACGTCATAAGAATTTGCGATTACGCTTTTGCCGATTCCGACATAGAAAGCATAGTTATACCCGATGGCGTAATTTATATAATGAGCTCTGCGTTTAAAGGCTGTAAAAACCTTCATCATATCACCCTGCCCCAAACGCTTAAAACGCCCGACGGGTGTTTCGACGATTCGGTTAATCTTGAAACTGTGAACGCGCCCGCAAGATTTCGCGATTACTTTATTAAATTGAGCTCCAAAATAAAGTTTACCGCAACCGATTAACCCCGTCTTTGCGCACAACTATAAAAATTCGACATAGAAATAAATCGAACGCAAGCCGTAACGAATATTTAGCGGCGGTATATGCCGCTCAAAAGTCCGAAACATCACAATAAAAACCTAAAACTTTTCACTTAAATAGCGATTAGTTTTAGGTTTCACTTTTCCGTTTGGAAAATTGTTAAAGACGATTGATACGTAATACACTTTGTCTTTTCATGTGAACAGTTAATTTCGGATTACGTCTTTATATCGCGCTTAAATATCCGAGAAACGCGATAATCAAATCTGACCAATTCCATGAAAATATCGGATATTCTCCTTAGCTTTTACTTATAGTTCCGTCGGTGCATGTAACAGTGTAATTGCCTGTATTAGAATTCCAAGAACTTTCTTTTGAGATAGCGTTCCACTGTGCCATTGTTCCGTTAAAGGTTATGCTCGTTAAGCTGCTGCAATTATAGAATGCCTCACCCCCGATACTCGTTACGCTGTCCGGTATCGTTATACTCGTTAAGCCGCTGCAATCCTCGAAAGCAGAACTCCCGATACTCGTTACGCTGTTCGGTATAGTTATGCTCGTTAAGCTACTGCAACCGGAGAATGCACTACTCTCGATACTCGTCACGCTCTCCGGTATCGTTATGCTCGTAAGTCCGCTGCAACCATTGAACGCGCGACTTATGATAGTCGTACCACTTATGATTTCTACAGATTTCAATGCGGAATTGTTTATATAACTGCAAGCAATAGCAGGTGTTTTTGCCGTTTCGATAGGGCAATCCTCGAAAGCAGAACTCTCGATACTCGTCACGCTCTTTGGTATCGTTATGCTCGTTAAGCTACTGCAACCGTAGAATGCTCGATACCCGATACCCGTTACACTGTCCGGTATCGTTATGCTCCTAAGTCCGTTGCAACGATAGAACGCATAGTTCCCGATACTCGTCACGCTACCGTCGGTAGGTATCACGCTATTATTGCACCCTGTAATCAATGTTTTGCTTGCAGTTTCTATTAAGCAATTTTCCATACTGTGATATCTTGTATTGCCGCTTGCTACTGTTATGCTTGTTAAGCTACTGCAATCAAAGAATGCATCCCTCCCGATACTCGTCACGCTGCTCGGTATCGTTATGCTTGTAAGTCTGCTGCAATTGTAGAACGCGCTGTCGTAAATAACCTTTGTTTTTTCGTGTATCGTACAAGAAGTAATAGTCGTATTTTTTGCTTTTATCAACGCTACATACTTATTCGTATTGTTCCCGAGATAATATGCGTTATCGTATTCGTTATACCGTAATTTACTGCAACCGGAGAACGCATAACTCTCGATACTCGTTACGCTATCCGGTATCGTTACGCTCGTTAAGCTACTGCAAGCAGAGAATGCTCCGTACCCGATACTCGTTACGCTGTTCGGTATCGTTATGCTCGTTAAGCTGCTGCAATTCTGGAACGCATAACTCCCGATACTCGTTAAGCTGTTCGGTATCGTTATGCTCGTTAAGCTGCTGCAATTCTCGAATGCACTTTCTCCGATACTCGTTACGCTGTTCGGTATCGTTATGCTCGTAAGTCTGCTGCAACCGGAGAATACATAACTCCCGATACTCGTCACGCCGTTCGGAATGACTAGTTCCCCCGCAATTCTCACACTATTTATATAAAGATTATCCCCATAAGAACAAAATTGATCACGAATTCTTAGCAGAGAACCTTCCATATTAATATAACACCACTTACTTATGTCCCCTTGATAATATATATCTATGCCATAATAACTGCTGGTCAATTTGCCGCACTCCAAAAATACGCCGCTCCCGATACTCGTCACGCTGTTCGGTATCGTTATGCTCTTTAAACTGCTACAACCGTAGAACGCATAACCCCCGATACTCGTTACGCTGCTCGGTATCGTTATGCTCTTTAAACTGCTGCAACCGTAAAACGCACCCTCCTCGATTTTCCGACCACCACCATTATAAATAACCTTTGTCTTTTCGTGTATCGTACAGGAAGTAATAGACGTATCTTTTGCTTTTATCAACGCTACATACTTATTCGTAGTGTTGCCGAGATAATATGCGTTGTCGTACTCGTTATACTGTAATTTACTGCAACCGTCGAATGCTCTGGAAACAATACATGTAACATAATCGGGAATAACGAGAGTATCAACTGTTTTATCTTTTACGCCCGTAATCGTAAGCGTTGTCGGTGTGGAAATAAAAGTAAAATTGCTCAATTCGTCATTTACTTTCCACTTAGCCGAGTATGTCTTATTCTCGCTCGGCATGGTAAACGTGTAGCTCAAATTATCCGTAAGTTTAGTATTGCCGTCGTACCAGCCAAGCCAAGTGTAGCCGCTGTTCGTGCTTGCGGATATAATTACGCTGTCGCCGACCTTATAATTCTGTTTAGCCGACGATACAACGCCCGCAGCGCTGTCGCTTTTACCGAGTGTGAGCGAATACATTTTCTTTACTTCAAAACTTTCGCTGTCGTTAGAAATAAAGTAGTCGGCATTGCTGTCGAACGCAACGACGGTAAAGTCGCCCGCGCCGTTTGCATTATATATCGGGCTGTCGTTGTTTACGGTAAAACTCGTTTCCGTTACGGTCATATACGTGTTGTGGTGTTTTATCCTGTACGTGTCGGCATGCGCGACTGCTTGCCACGAAACGGTATATGTGCAGTCAGCGTTTTCGGTGAGCGTAACAACGGGCGTTTTGAGCCGCTTTTTGCTTATGCCGTAATTTTTAGCCGTAGCGGACTGCCAGCCGTCGCGCGTAGCAGTAACCGAAACGGTATAATCGCCGGCTTCGAGGTCGGAAAGGTCGTATGTAGTGTATGTTATCGTGCCTTTAAGCGTATTGTTTATGCGCGCTTCGTAAGCCGTAGCATTTTTCACCACATCCCAAGTCAAAACAGACGTCGCGTTATTAAAATGCACGTCTACATTCCCGAGCATATGGTACGAGTAATATTTTTCCGTCCATGCCGAGTTTACCGTCGTTTCGCCGTTGCCGTTGGCACGCACTTTTACGGTATAATATCCTGCCGCCACGCTGTTGGGGAACGTCCAGCTCGTAGCCGTAAGCGATTGTTCGGTAACTTTATTCGTACCCGAAAACACCTCTACTTTATAACCATGCGCATTAGATACGGCGTTCCAAGTAAACACGCCGTCCTCGGATATGCTTACGCTCGGCGAGTACAGCTGCAAATCGTCGGTGCGTTCCGGCACCCATTCGGCGTAAAGCGTCAATCCCGACTTCGTTACTCTTTTCGACGTGTCGAACTTTTCCGAAAGGATATAGCTTCCGTCCGACGTTTGACCGTCGCTGTACCACCAGCCGTTAAAGATATATCCCATGCGCGTCGGAATATAGGTTATCAATCCGTTCTCGGTGGTTTTTACTGTCAGTTGCGCATTCGGGTAATTGAGCACAAACGTTACGTCGTACTCGGCGATATTTGGCGCCCAGCCCGCATAGAGAGTAGTCGCGCCCGTTACGACATCGGTATCGAAATTCCAAAGCGTTGTAGTCGCGCCGTCTTTATACCAGCCAGTAAAAGTATAGTCGGTACGGACGGGCTTGTTGGGACGGCTTATCGTTTGGTTGACCGTGCCCGTAACGGTCTTTGTATCTTTTCCGTCAATCTTGCCGCCGTTGGCATTGAATATGACGTTGTATGTAATTACCGTAAGCCTCGGGATTTCTGTAACGTCGGTCTTTTCGTCGCAACGCGAACAGTGGTGAGATTTGCTCCCTGCATGTTCGGTCGTTGCTTCTATGTCAACCGTCCACTCGGTCTCCCAAGCGTGTCCGAGCTTTCCAATCACTGTATCCGCAAGCCCGATTTCGGTTTTGCCGTCATTATCCAAAAAGTATTTACCGCAAGTACAAGCATAATAAGCGATATTGCCGTTTTGGGTACAACTCGCGGGATTTGCCGAAACGAGCGTCGTCGAATGCGTATGCCCGAGCGGAGGAGTAACTACGTATCCGCAAACAGTGCACGTCTGTGCGGTTGTCGCAGTAGCCGCCGCACCCGGAATATGCTCGCCGTATCCGTCTTTCTGCGAATTGACCGTTACCGTACAGCCGTTTGCCGTACAGTTATGCCAATGGTGCGTAGTTGACTTTTCCCAAGAAGCCGCCCATTTGTGTGTATGTCCTTCGCCCGGCTTTTTCGCGCCGCAAACGCAGTTGCCGCCGCTAAAATCGTGGCCGCCGATGTTTTTATCCGGCTCGTCGCAGCCCGATACAGAACAATGCTGTTTATGCGTTCCGTCGCCGTTATCCACCCATCGATAATTGTGCGTATGGGTAGACGTGTCATTTTGACCTGCACAAGCGACAAGCGAAAACACACAAGCGAGTACGCAAATAATAGTCATGATAATAACTAAATACTTCCTTTTCATAAAAACACCTCGCAAATAAAAAAGTGCGCCAACCGAAGTCAACGCACGAAAAACGCAAACTCCGACTGTCGCCAAACATTATTACGCGGTAAGGGTATAATCCAATACAACACATAAAAGGAATTTGCATTTTTACCAAATTCTACCGGTGTTGTATTGAATAAAAATTCTATTAAAATGAAAAATGCCCTTACTCCTAATTAGGGGCTATAATAATGTTTGGCATAATTAGTATAGCATAATGGAAAATAAAAATCAACACTTTCATTAAGTATTTTCTTTACCCGCGCAGCAGATAGACAGTTATACCTATTCATAGACATTCTTATTTTAATTACAAATAATTTTTTGATAATCTCGACCCAAATGCATGCACTGTATCTATTCTAAACGGTACCGTTGTTCCGTTTAAGATAAAACGAAACACTATCCAAACCCAAAGCAAAGATATAAAGGACGTTATAATGCCGTATATAGAACAGGTCGGGAACTACGGAAGCAACGCTCCGTCGCATTGCGAAATAAGCGGCGCCGTCGGCATAAGCAAAAGCAACGTTAGTAAATACATAGCGAACATAATGCCCTATTGGCGGCACGGGAAACAAAGGGGGGACTTCTCGACGCAACTGCCGGATGGTTTATTTGCGAGAAGTGCGGAAACGACGCCAATAATCTTACACATTTCGAAACGGTAAATTTCCCGTTGTTATAAACCGACGATGATATTAAGTATCAGCTAAAACATCTTGTACCGTTTCGGTCGCCCCGCCGAAAAAGCATAGGATACATATAGTTTCGCACATTTGTCTATCTATTTCTTCAATTTGCCGTTCTAAAATAATGGGAATTAGCAGTAAAAGATGATAAATTAGTTAATGGTTCTTTTTAAACTATCTAGAAGCGCTTGAACTCGAATCAAAACTATTTATAGATTATGTAATCAAAGAAATTAAAGTTTTTAATGACAAGATAGAAATAACATTTAATAGCCCAATAAAAACAAGGCCTGACAAAAATCTGGGCTTTTTTATTATGAGTTTTACAAAGAAAATGCTAAAAATAATACAGAACAAGCCACACACAAACTATATTGATGTGCAGGTTGAAATATATGTTTAAATCGTGGCTAATTTATTCCATGGTGAACTTGACACGATGGCTCTGGAATGAGATAAAACCATGCAATTAAGAGAAATAAACAAGAATTATGCTCTTGTTTCTTTTGTCTTGTTTGCTATTATGTTTTCATTCCACCTCATGTCAAGCACCTTTCACGGCATAAAGAAGCCACTTTATTTTTTAAAATTGGTTAAATCAATTTTATCGGACATTAGAATAGCAATTAATGATAACCACATATTGTCATCAAAATTTATTTCTAGACTAAATGTATTTACTAAATTAATAAAATGCTCTATGCAAGTATACATGTTATCATTGTAACTTTTTACATATAATGGAATTAAATTCAAAGAATCAAGTTCTTCTTTGCTAAAAATTTGAAAATTCATCTCAATATTAATATTATCAAACTCAACCCGTTTTTTATTAATTAATTCAATAACCTTATTATATTGCTCTTTTATAGAATCAGAAATTAATAAATAATTTTCAATAAAAGCCTTGTTCTGTTTATTTGCTTTTTTATAAACTCTATTTAATATCTGCATATTGTTACGAATTATATTGACATCAAGATTATTATTAATCAGAGAGTCTTTAATTTTATACTTTTGTAGCAGGAAACTTTCATTATCATGATAATATGCTAAAAACATTGACATCTCCCGTGACAATAAATTTATTTCTCTATTTCTTATAAGTTGTTTCATATGTAAAATTTCTTTTTGACTTGTATTATCATTAATTATTTGTACTATAAGTGAAATAATGCTACTAAATAACAAACCAAATACAATACTTATCCATGCAGAAGAAATCCCAAATAAAATTGAATCTGCTTTAAATTCATATAAACATACTATTAATGCTACTAATGCCGAAAATGAACATACCGATAATATTAATAAAATCCAATATAAACATTTCGGTCTTTTTCTCATGTCTTACTCCTTTTGTGTATTATAACAAAAAATAAAACCCAAATCAAACTTTTAAGGTGTTCGATTTAGGTTTTGCTTGGCGGAGCGGGTGGGATTCGAACCCACGAGCCCTTGCGGGCTACCTGATTTCGAGTCAGGCCCGTTATGACCACTTCGATACCGCTCCGTAAAATTATTTTCAACAATACGATTATACGCGCCCATGCTCTTTTTGTCAAGTAAATTATTCAATCTTTACTCTCGGTTTTCAAACGACAATCCATACTACTTGAAATTTCCACAGTTCGTTTTCGGTAATATAACACTGCTTATATTCATCGTTATCGTCAAATTCTCGAAATACGCCGTTTATTGTTATCCCCGACACACATTCTTTTACTTCCGCCGTAAAATACGAGACTTCGCTGACGCAATCGACAAACTCCAATATATTCCCGGATAGTCTCACTTCACTGTATTCCACAGTTCGCTCTATTATCTTTAATTCTTCATTTATATTTATAGCAAAATAATTCTTTTTCGTTTCAAAATAATCGCTACCGTCGAATACAATATATCCGCTTTTGTATTGCACTTCTTTTCCCGCTATTATTCCTCCCTCGACACCAAGCATATACTCAACTTCTTCATTGTTCAGTTTTGCGCATGTCTTGTCTATTTCTATTACGCCGTTATCGGACACATATACGCCGGTCATATCGGGATAAATTCTTACAATACATTTAATCAACCGAGGCAAGCACCCGTCTTTGATAACAACGCCCATCGTTCGATATTCTCCGACTTCGGTATATAATAATTCGTCTTTTATATACTCGCCGTCTATCTCAAACAATATTTCTCCGTCCGTCTCAATGCCGTGCGGCGCCCCGTCATATAGAAAACCTTGTTCTATATCTTGTACGTCCTCATCTCTTCTCTTTGACAAATTTATTTCTATTTCATCTTTTACAATTTCCGCCGTTAAGCTGTTTTCCGAATAATCTCTTTTAATATTCTCGACGCCTATTATGCTTTCGCAGTAATTGTACTTGTCTATTTCGAGCGTCTCTTGCTCATAAACGGTTACGATTATCTTGTTCTCTTTTGTTGCCACCTTTATTTTGGGCGCGGCTTGTTCTCTATAAGAAACAACGTATTGTTCATCGTTTATTTTTATTTTGATTTCTCTTCCGCCGATAACCGTTAATTTAAACTGCCCGATAAATATTTCATGATTTTTTCTTGTTACGGTGTATTTTACGTTATGCGTTCCGCTCTGTATATCTTGCTCGATAAATTCTCTGTATTCTCCGCTATTTACAGAAAACATTATTATATCGTCGGCTTCGATGCCGTTCAAATTGGGGATTATCCGTTCACCGCCGATAACTACTATATCTTCCGCGGTAATTGTACTTATTTCTTTGGGGGTGATTATTATTTTTGCATTTCCGATATAGTCATTAAATCCGTTTCGCTCGACTTTACAAAACACCGTGTATTCGCCGACGTCCGCATATGTTATAACTTCGCTCTTCCACGTTTGACCGTCCGTCGAATATCTTACATTATCCGTTTCTTTAATTCCTATTATTTGTATTCCGTGAGCCGCACCATCGTAAACGGCCATTTCGGGAACGCAAAATATATCCGTAATTTCCGACTTCTCGGTAAGCGTTTCATGTTTATTTGTATCTCCGTCTTCACTGCATGCAAACAATAACGTGCACGATATCGCCACGCAAAAAATAATCGACAGCGCCGCTATCAGAATTATCCGCTTCCCCCGCCGTTCCATCCTTTGTTTCTATCTTCCTTTATTTTTATCTTATTATATAATATCTTGCCTTATTTGTCAATGTCTTTCATGAAAATATAATTTGAATAACCGCCTTATAAAATCGCCCCCCTCGTTATTGACCGTTTACAAAAAAACGGTGCAAACGACAATACTTTATACAATATATCAAAATGAAGAAACACCAACTATAACGCGTTTCAGCTATTTGTCAATACCAAATATAATAACGGCATGACAAAAGCGTCCGAAACGTAACGTAACGAACATCGACATCATGCCACTGCCCGACTTTTCAAGTGAAAGTATTACTGCGCTACTTATTTATCTTCCGCTTAATGAAGAATGCAACAAGGCTTATTATGTATTTAGGCCGAACGTCTTCGGGACGGATTCTTAATCCGAGCAGTTCGTATATTCTACCGCATATATCGTCTGCCGTCTTTATGGCATACGATATCTCTCGCAATACCGTTTTTGCGCCAAGCGCACAAGTCTCTCCAACCTTTTCGCAGATACACTTTATTGTGGGCATGCCGTCGCACATTGCGCAAAGCACGACCGCGTCCGTGAATCGTTCGAATCCCACTACACTCGGCGCAATTCCCAATTTAACCGTATATTCGCCCGCTATTTTGCCGATGTCTGTCATTTTATCACCTCTTGTTTTTTCGTTTTTCAGACCGACGTATGGCTAACGTCTACTATTTAAAACGTTGTTTCTTTTCAAGAGGTTGCGCTTCATTGACTTGTCTATTTAATTTAAACCCGAGCGGTCGCCATGCCGCACGGGTTTTATATTGCTACTCCGCGAAATCCGTGCCCGTAACCGCGCGGATAATATTGGTTATGGCATAGTTAGCCGTTGCGCCGCCGTACACGGTCGGAGCTTCGTAATTAAGCCCGCGTATCCCTTTCTGCCCGAGCGTATAGCACAGTGCAAACGCTTTGCTTGTGGGATATGCGCCGTCGTACGACGAAAGTCTGCCATGGTCCGATTGCTCGAATACGTATGGCGTTATGTCGTCCGTTTTCCCGTTTTCCAGCATGACTTCGACTTTATTTACTGAATATATGGGAAATGCCGTAACGATTTCCATATTGCTTTCGAGAACTGTGCTATCGTCAGCCACCACAAAATGCAAAATCACGGAGATGCACGAACCGCAAAAAGCCGTCGCTCGGAACAAAGAACAACGACTGACAAGAGAATATGTCTTATCAGTCAATCAATGCTAAATTGAAATTTGAAACAATATAGAAACATATATGCTATCAATTTTTATAAAAAGAATAATTTCAAACGAAGATATAAATAAAAATACAAACGAAACAGAGTATACAAAGACTTGGAATAAGCAGGACAAGTAATTAAGTTGAAACTTACTTACCTTTTATGGTATAATTAAAACACAGATATTATTTACGGAGGGGTAATATGTTTAATGAAGTATGTATATATGAAGCGAAACTTACCAAACTTAATGAAATTGAAGAACTTATGAAGGAAGTAGCGGAATTTTATTTGAAACAAGACGGAGTTATTGATGTACATTATATAAAACGTACTCACCGACAAAAAGATTTTAATGCAGTTAAAAACGGAGAATTACCTATTCGTCTTTCAAAATATGTAGGAAAGGTTATATATGTCTTATATTGGGTATTAGAGAACGAAGAGGCACATGCAAGAGTGTCTAAACTCGGTGTAGAAAAATTTTATAAACGTTGGAATAGATGTTTAACAACCATGCCTAAAATAATTCTGGGTGAAAACATCGTCTGACTTATAACTTACGGTTTACCGTACAATCATTACAGCAAAAACAAAATATTCAATTAAGGAAAAGACAAAGGCGCTTTGAAACTTTTCAAAGGGCCTTATGTGTTGTTATTCAGCGATGTTTCCTTGAGCATCACGCTTTTGCGTCAAATATGTCGGGATTCTTATCCATTAAAACCGTTATCTTCGTATTATCATCAATAAACCCCATTGAAATTATTTACAGGACCAAATACGACGACGTTTGCAAGAGAAGCAGTAATCTAAAATAGATTTCATTTTGTAATAGAAAATATCAATTCATTTATCGTTTCGTTTCTTTTGGTATAAAACCGAGTACCGTTATCGCTTTCGAGTTTTAGCCCGATTTTTTTCATAAGCCGATAAGACGGAATATTTCTATAATCGCAATGTACCGTAATCTTTTTGATATGTAAAGTATTAAAGGCAAAATCCAACAACGCATGCGTCGCTTCCGCCGCATATCCTTTTTTTATAATTTTTGTTTAGTATCCGGCAGATTTCCGCGCTTGTTCTTTCTTCATTCAAATACAATGGAATCGCACCGATATGCAAGCCATTCAAATAGCAAATTCATAAAAATCGTACTGTTCACTTAAAACGAATTTAATTCTTTTAACAGTGCGGAACGCATATTTTCCAATTCCTCTTTCGACGGTCGAACCGAATCGTCGTAAAATTTTTCTTTGGGATACCACCAAACCGGGCCGTTACCGTTTACTCCGTATTTGCCCAAATCGCCGTATGTGCGCGGAAATAAATGCCAATGCAAATGACTGTCGCCCATGCCGAGAAGCTCGTAATTTATTTTTTCGCACCGAAATGCTTTGCTCACAGCCTCGGCTACAATAGACATTTCACGCAAAAACAAAGTGCGTTCTTGCATATCCAAACGGAAAAGTTCTGTTTCATGCCGCTTGCATAAGAACAATGTGTAGCCTTTGAAGTGCTGATGGTCGCCTATAACAACATACCCCGTTTGCAGTTCCTTGACAAAATACGGATTTGTGCCGTTTCGAATCATTTCTATTCTATCGCATATCAAACACATATTCCGCTCCCCAAACGCATTTTCATGTTACCCGTATTATATCGTATCCGATAAATTTATGCAATCGTATAATATAGCTAAAATTTAAAAATGGTGCCGTGGCGAACGCCGAGCGGCGCAATCGAGCGTCTCAAACAGAATCGTTCGTACTGTTTGACAGTAAACTTCGTGCGTTAAACGAAAAAGTCGTTTACGGAATAGTAGGGGGATGCTTATAATTGTCGACCGGAAATATATAATAGATTATATGGACAAGACGCGTATCAAAAAAATCATATTGTCGTTTGCGACGATAATAACTGTCGCCGTTATATGCAGTGTATTTGTAAGTCTCGGTATGGATTGGTACGGCACGTTGCAAAAACCGTCGCAATGGATACCGAATATCGTCATTCCTATTATGTGGACGGTGATATATATCGCATTTGCGGTAATAAACTTTTTGTGGATAAGCAATGGCGATATACCGAAGTTTACCGTTGTAATGATGGTTATCAACGCAGTGTTGAACGTGCTGTGGTGTTTGGTATTTTTTACGCTTAAACAACTGCTTGTAGGGAACGTCGTGATAATATTGAATTTGATTGCGAGCTTTGCCGCAGTGGGAAGTGTTGCGAAAAATAAACCGATATACGCCTATATTCTAAGCATTTATCCTATGTGGTTGGCTATCGCGACGACGCTCAATACCGCGCTGTGGATATTGAACTGAATTATCGGGCAGCCTTGTTCTTTTCGAAAGATTCATTGCAAAAGCCGTTGCCGACCGCAACGGCTTTTGCAATGGCGGGGCAATCGTAACCTAAAACGAATAATATTTGTACGCTAAATTGAAATTTACCTTAGCCTGCAATATCCACACTATATTTTTCATCCTCAATATTTCCATAATAAACTATAGTATGTCCCAAGAATAAATCATCGTCATCAAAATAAATCGTAAATTCATTGCCGTTGATGTCAATCGGTAGTGTATTAGTCTTATCTATTCGTTGTTCAATTTCTGTTGTTATAATCTCGTGTTCGTCGTCATCATTTTTCCAATCATTTGCCCATTTCACAATTCCTTCCGAGCATTTTTTCAAAATAGTATCATAAAAGCTTTTAAAGTCGGATTTGATTTTTTTATACGTTTCTATTGAATTAGTTGTATTATCACTATTTCTGTCAGGTTCTAAACTCATTTCGATTTTCTTATTTTCAAGTTCAAGATGACCTTCATATCGAGAAAAAACTCTATCAAATTTAAATGAAATACCGTCGATAACTTTTATTATCGGTTTTAATTGTTCTTGTACGATTTCGTCAAACCGATTGTCTTTTACTCTTTTAATTTTTAATAAATAATATAATTTACTATCCTTGATTTTTTTACATTCGAATTTATAAATGGATAATTTATCTATATTTAAAAAATTCATATGAGGTTTATTGTCTAAAAAATAAGTAAATCTAATTTCGTTTTCGATTAGTTCGTTCTTCTCGTTTATATATGCGAGCCCTTTTACAATGCTTGAATAGTATTCTTCTCCATGTGATTTTGAAGCCCCACCAATACGATGCCCTGTAAGAACCGTTATAGTGATAACATCACATTCACATTTTTCGGCGACATATCTGTTGCAAAATCTTTTAAAGTCTTTACCCCCTTTGATTGTTGTCAACTGTATGCTTTTAGAACTTTTAGCATTATTTATTCTATATCCTTTAATATTATTTGACCGTGTAGTGAGAATACGTATCAGCCACAGAATAAAGATAAAAACCCCCAAACATATAAGCAAATAGCCAAACGCCACCGCATAACTACTATCAATTGGACTGCTACCAATTGGTATGACAATAAACAGAACGCCTGCAACTATCACGATAGGCGCGGCTATTATCAAAAATAAATTCAAATAGTATTCTTTGTCTTTATTCATAATATATCTCTCGTTTATAAATTACTGTTTATCGTAATTTCATTATAACATACTATACCCTAAAAGCAAGTGTAAAACATAAAGTGGCACTATGGCGGGTGCTTGATAAAACAAGCGGCTCGCTACGCTCGCCGTCAAGCATCATCTACCGCCGAACACAATGCAAAACTGTTTTATATGCTGCGTGGTTTGCTTAAAATGGACAAATGAAAAACCTGAAATCAAACCATTTTTCAGTACGATTCGTTTCAGGTTTCACTTGGCGGAGGCGGAGGGATTCGAACCCCCGTGACGTTGCCGCCAAACGGTTTTCAAGACCGCCTCGTTATGACCGCTTCGATACGCCTCCGTGTTTATTTATTATAGCTTGTCTTGCCGACAATGTAAAGCGTTTGAGCGCGACTCGAACTTGACAGCGAACGGGAAAAGTTTTACACTGATTATAATAATCCTCTTCGGGTAAAATCTATGACGATAAATAAAATAGACGCGCTCTTGAACGACGCGGAAATCAATTACATTTGCGACCTTTTCCTTTTTAACCTCGGTTTCGACCGCACGTCGTCCGACTATCGGCATTTCCGCAACGCGGTAATTCTCGCGTCGCACGGCATTCTTAAACCCTCCGACATGTTTACCCGCCTTGCCGAATGTGCCGACATAGACCGAAGCGACTATATGAAAAAACTGAACTCCGTGCTTACAAATCTTCCCGTGCCCGTCTATGAAGCATACAACGCCGTTTACGCGACTTTTGACGACCGTCGCTATCCTGTCATGAGCAAGTCGGATATAAACGGGACCGTTGTTTTTCTCGGCACCGTATTTATGTATATTGTCGTCAGTTATTATCCAAAGTACGGACGCGTGATTTTCCGTAACATTTAAATACAAACAGCAATCGTAAATTTAGCTTTAAAACATAAAAGGGTATCGTTCATTACGGACAATACCCTTTTTTCTATTTTCTATAAGCTATTCATTTTCGTTTTGTTCGACTTTACCCTCACTGCTTACGCGCCGCTCGTCTTGTCCCGCGATTGCGCTCTCTTCCTCGGTTTTGTTCTCTTCCGAATCTTCGACCGCCGAATTTTCTGAAACCGAGTTTCCGACTTCTTCTGTTTCGTCGAACTTGTTTTCTCCGTCCGATTTCACGTCTGTTTCTTCGACATCGCCGTCTGCATATTCGCTCTTCTTTGCCGCCAGCTTCTTTGAAATAAGCATGTACGCGACAAGCGCACCTACAAGTAACAGCAAAAACAAAACGCCGATTACGTAGTACCAAGGATTATCGGGATTATTAAACGCATCGCCCGCAGAACCGAATAGTTGCAACATTAGCTCTCCTTTGTTTTTTCGATTATACATAATATTTTGCGCCGTGTCAAGTATTGCGATACTATCGCTTTTTTTCACGCTGCCGAAGATTTTGCCCTGCCGCAAAATTTTTTAAAAATCTTGATTTACTAAACCGACGGTTTAGTGCCACGTCTGCCCATATGAAATTTCCTCTTCATCTTGAAAATTCTGTCTCAGCGCGTCGCAAAAATCGCCGCCTGCACAGTTTTATGTATAATAATCGGACAAATATACCCTCTCTTATCACAATACCAATCAAAGCTAAAACCGTCTTTTACGCCCGCTTCCTCGAGTCTACAAATCGCCGACTTGCAAATAGTTATAGTTTAATATATTTATAAAAATCAAAATCTGTTGTTTAGCCGTGCGGTTACTTGACAATAATTCCCGTATCGGAGGTAAAACAATGAATCCTTTTTACGAAAAACCGTACAAAATCGACAAGTGCGTCGGCGATTGGAAAAAGCTCTATCCTGTCGCTTACGACAAGAACGACGCAGACGCATATACCAAAGTGCGCACCATTCTCTTGAACGGAACAGAGTTCGAAGAGCAATGGTTTATGCATCAACTCGCTCGGCACACCGCCGACAACGACTTGCGCCGCGACGTAGCGTTTCTCCGCGACCTCGAACAGCAACAGCAAAAACGCATTTCCTTTTTTAAGCCCAAAGACGAAACCGTGCTTGAAACAACTATTTCTTACGAGCAGCTTGCGGTAGACCTCACGGCAGTTCTCGCGCAAACAGAAAAGGACAAATATGTCAAAGCGGCTCTCGACTTCGCATTGCTCGAAGACTTCGACCACTTGTACCGATTCAGCGACCTATTGGAAATGGAACACGGAATTTCGGGCGAAAGACTCGTCGGAAGTTATACCGAAATAATGCCCGGAAGACCGACCATTTCAGAACATCGTCATCCTTTCGATAACGTTCGTCGCCCTATCAAGCACAACGCATCACTCGCCACAAAACTCCACACCATGGCAATAACCGCCGCAGAACAGCAAACGATGAACTTCTATATGAACCTCGGCACGTTCTATCCGACTTCCGACCTCGGACGCAAGCTGTTCCTCGAAATAGCCATGGTCGAAGAACAGCATGTAACTCAGTACGAATCGCTTATGGACGTCGCGAACACCTGGTTGGAATGTCTTCTCATGCACGAGTATGCGGAATGTTACCTGTATTATTCGGCTATGAGCGAAGAGACAAACGACAACGCGAAAAAGATTTGGACCATGCATTACGAGCAAGAACTTTCTCACTTGCACTATGCCGCGGAGCTTCTTAAAAAATACGAGAAAAAGGAGTGGCAGCAAGTCATACCCGACGCAGAGTTCCCGCCGCTGTTATCCTTTAACGATAACTGCGAAAAGAATAAGCACTATATCCGCAACATTCTTAAAAACACCGTTAACAACACTTCCGTGCTCGAAGATTATGCCGACCTCAATAACATACCCGACAGCTACGAGTATTTCAAGTTCAACTCAGCCGTCAATAAAACGCCGTCGTCGGTCGCCAGCCACAAGGTAATTGACGCATATATCAACGAGTTCGGCGAGGACTACAGATTTACGGTAGCAGAACACCCGGTAAAGAGCCTGCGCGACCGCAAATGCGACAACGTAGACGTCGGCAGAAAAAAAGATATGTAAGTAAGACCGTATATATGTTTCGCATTCAAAAGAACAACGGCATCTGCTCTGCATTGTGAGTTGATGCAAGTAAAGACTAATGTTTCACGTGAAACATTAAACTACCGAATGCAAATATGCAGTGTTGTTTCACGTGAAACATTGTCTCAATCCCAATACCCGAGTATACTTCAAACAAAAAGCGACCGCAAACCGCGGTCGCTTTCTTTTACTCAAAACATCAGTTAAAATGCTCTTCGAGATGGGTCAGCATATTTTCGAGACGCGCGAGGTCGTCTTTTGTGTAATAGTCTATAAATATTCTTCCTTTATTATCGTTACCGAGCAATGAAACTTTGGTGCCGAGCGTACGTTGCATTCTTACCACAAAATCTTTAAGTTCGAGGCTTTGCTCGGGCGCCGGCGGTTTCTTCTTGGGGTTTATTGCGAACTTGACGGCCTTTTCGAAATCCCGAACACTCATTTTACCGTCGCAACCCTTTTCGGCGAGTTCAAGTTGCAGAGCAGGGTCCGAAACGACAACGAGACAACGCGCGTGCCCTGCGGAAAGACGTCCGCTTTCTATCAACGCTTTAACCGATTCGGACAAATCCAACAGACGGAGAAGGTTTGCAACGGTGGAACGCGCCTGACCTATGCGTTCGGCGACTTTCTCTTGCGTATAACCGTAATCGTCCATCAATTTCCGTATTGCAAGCGCGACTTCTACGGGATTCAAATCTTCGCGCTGAATATTTTCTATAAGAGAGAGCTCGTCTATTTGCTCGGGAGTACAGTCTCGCACAACGACGGGAACGGAGATAAGTCCTGCGGCGGTAGCGGCGCGGTAGCGTCTTTCGCCCGCAATTATCATATATTTGCCGCCCGCAATCGGCGTAACGACGAGCGGAGTGATAACGCCGTGTTTTTTTATACTCTCTGCGAGCACGGCGAGGGCGTCCTCGTCAAAACTTTTACGCGGCTGGTCGGCGTTCGGTTCGATATCGGCAAGCAAAAGTTCGCTAATGCCGTCGCCGCCGTTGCCGCCGCTTATTATTGATTCTTCCTCGATGTCGCCGAGCAACGCGCCGAGTCCTTTTCCGAGACCGCCTTTTCTAACGGGTGCCATATTATTTCTCCTGTTTTTTGAAATATTATAATAGAGCGCACGAAATTTGTCAAGCAAAACATAATTGCACTTAGGCGGCGCGTCGTTTTAACCCGTTGGAATTAACGGTAATATACGAATCACAAAAAGACAATATAGCGCCGCCGAAAGCATCGGCTTACATGCTTTATGCGGCAGTGCGCCGAAAGCGCCTGCGCATAACCTCGGACTTTGTCGCCTCGGTATTTTTTCCATTGCAAACAATACTGCCTAAGTTTCGACGATTTTATAACTTTATCGGCAAATACCGCAATTTTAAACTATTTTATATTATTATAAGACATGATTTTCCGACGGAATTGCCGCAATCACAATAATCTCAATATTAAATAACGGCGCGACCGCGGCGCTTTAACGGTTGACATTTACGGTAAAAAGGTCTATAATACGCAATAACTTAGGCATATGACGGTTACCGCGGCGCCGACGGCGAAATTTTTCCGATGCGCGGCAAGACGTTAATGCAATACGGCACAGTATGGAAATAACAAGTCCCAGCAGTCTTTGGAAAGATTACGATATTAAGGCGTTGCCGCTCAATCCGTCCGAACTTTCGGCAAAAACGGAAAACGGCTTGCACGTGCGCGAAATATACTTCGACGGTTTTACAAACGTCGACGGCAGAGCGCGCGCATTTATTCGCATTCACGAGAACACGGAAGCAAAAGGCGTTATTCTTTACATTCCGAACGATACTTCAGACGGAGATACCGTGCTCGCCACGTTCACAAAGCAGGGATACACGGTAGCAGTGCTCGACTATGCCGGCGAACGCGACGACAGTCCTCGCTATACACTCTATCCGCATTCGCTCGACGGCTGTAATTTGAGAAACGTAAAAACTTTCACAGCGCCCGACGACGCTTTGACGAGCTGTTGGTTTGTGTGGACTTGCATAGCGCGCAGAGCGGTTGAACTTCTGCGCACGCTTTACGGAAATCTTAAAGTATTCGCAATCGGTCGAGGCTTGGGCGGAAGCATAGCATATAAGCTGTGCGCGTTTTCGGACGGTCCGACGGCATGCACTACGTTGCTGAATACGATTCCCGACGTAACTGGAACAGGCAATAAGATAATAAATTATCGCGCCGCGCTCGATAACAGCGCTTACGCGCCCGTACTCAAAGTGCCCATATTTATGGCCGTTTGCTCAAACGATAACGACGGTTCACTCGATAAAATGGCGGAACTTGCACAGTCGACAAGTTCGCTCAAATACTTCCGCATAGTCGCACGCGCGTGCAACGACGGAATCAGAGTGGTTTTCGACCAGATTGATAATTTTTTCACGTCGTATATCGACGGCGAGTCGAAAACAACCGAAATAACGATTAAAGCAGTCAATTCCGAAAACAAATTATATTTTAATATAAATATAAACGACGGGGCAACCGACGATACACGGACAGTAAAGCTGTTTGCGGCGTTTTGCATAACCGACCCGACATACCGTAATTGGACTACGATACGCACGGTTGGCTTAGGCGACGGCGAATATATAGCGCATGTCGACGTATTGCAAGACGACCAACCTGTTTACGTATTTGTCAACGTAAGAGACGAAAACGGCAATGTTACGACATCTCAACTCCTTACTGTTATACCGAAAACGCTGGGAATACCGGCGCAACAAGCCGTTCACCGTCGCTTGATATACGACGGAAGCATGGGCGTCGACGTATGGTTTTCGCCTCGCGGCGGCACAACGAGTACGGTGAGCGGACCGTTCGGCATAGACGGCGTAAAAGGCGACGGAAACACGCTTATCACGTTTAAACCCGGCGATATGCTGTATCGCGCGCAGGGCGATGTTTTGCTACAAATTATACTCAACGGCAAGTCAGAAAACATAGAAATAACCGTAAGCGACGGCAAAAACGAATATACTTGCTTTGTTACTCTTCCAAACAGCGAAGAGTGGCACAAATTTACGTTATCTCGCAACGACTTCAAGGGCGCTAACGGCACGCTTGACGACTGGTCAAAGATAATAATGTTAAAACTCGGCGCCGACGACGAATTCATTGTCAATTCCGTGCTGTGGATGTAAGATGAATGACGAACTGATAAACGGAGAATTACTTCTCGGCAAAAAAAAGAGTAAAGCTACATACATCGTAATGTACGCCGTAATAGCCGTACTTGTCGTTTTCATACTGTTTTACTACTTTTTCGGTTGCGCCGTAGTATCCGGACAGAGCATGGAAAACACGCTTGACCAATCTCAGCGCTGTCTTTTACTCAAACGCGGCTTTTCGGTCGAACGCGGAGACATAGTTACGATAGAACATCCGAAGCCCGAAAAAAAGGGCGATATGCTTATAAAACGCATTATCGGGCTTGGCGGCGACAAAATCCTGTTTGTCCGCAGCATCGGAAATATGTACGTCGACATGTATATATGTAAAAACGGCGAAAACCGTTTTAAGCTGAAAACTGAAAATTACCTGAAAGAACAAAAAATGACATACGGCGGTTCCGATTCCAAATTTTCTTTTGACGTGAACGGTGAGACAATACCGACTGCGACGTACAAACCGCGCGAAGAAATAGAAAGCATAGACGTCAACGACAAAAATATTTCATACGAACATAAAATTTTTCTCGAAAGCGCCGTTTCCGTAAAAAAAGGATACGTATATTACATGGGCGATAACCGCAACCATTCTTCCGACTCACGGTATTACGGTGCATGCAGTGAAAATAAAATAACAGGCAAAGTTATATCTATATCCGAGCCCGGCAGTGTGCTCGAAGGCTTCTTAAACTTTATGTTCTCTGTATATTAGGAAAATAACATGGAAAAAACGATAAATATAACGACGGAACTCGAAAACTCAACCGCACGAAAACTGTTTAACGGTTATCTGAACGACCAATTCGACAACGCTAAAACCATATCCGAGAAGTTCGACAACCTGACGCGACTGTATTTCGAAGTTAATTCGGTAATCAATATCTCGGCACTTCGAACGATTGACGACATCTACACAAAGCATTATCTCGACAGCATTTATCCACACAAGTATTTCGTCGGCACTGTCTGCGACATAGGATGCGGCGGAGGATTTCCGACTATTCCTATCGCAATAACAACCGACTGTGAAGTAACGGGTGTGGACAGTGTAGGAAAAAAACTTCTTCTGATAAAACGCTGTATCGGCGAACTGCCGTTAAAAAACTTAAAATGCGAATACGCTCGCTCGGAAGACCTCGTAAAACTTCACCGTAGTTACGATACGGTATGCGCGAGAGCGCTGTCAGACGTCGAAAAGTCCATAACATACTGCGCGCCGCTCGTAAAACCACACGGAATACTTTTGCTGTACAGAACAAAAAACGACGAACCGGCAAAACAAAAAACGCTCGACAAGTACAATATAGTTCTTTCAAATACGGTTGACTATGTTCTTCCAAATACCGATATAAACAGACGGTTACTTATATATACGAAAAAATAATCGCGTCGTCGTGTGTTGTGTTATATTATTCTTTTAAGAGTAAGAAATATAATAGACGGTGTGCAAATGTGCAAATATTGATAAAACAACAACATGATGTGTAAAATCCAAACAATGCCGACTATACATAGTGAATATTTATACGATTAAACATTCATAAAAGTGTGCGTAAATTATGTATAACATGTTCAGAACGCCGAGTATTGAACAGTAAGAAAAAAACAGGACAGTGAAAAAATAAAAAACAGTTGACCGAAAATACCAAAATTTTCCGTTTTATATACGGGATGTGCAAATCTTATGAACAATTCCACTTTTAAAAGCGACGCGATTGTCGCGCTGGCAACGCCGTACGGAAAATCGGCGATAGCTGCGATACGAATAACGGGCAAGGACTGTATAGAGAAGGTTAATGCCTATTTAAAACGACCGTTGAGGGTAGGAGAACTCAAAACCAACGTTTTTTACGCGCACAATTTCAGCGAGAATTTGACGGCGGTATGTTTTGTCGCGCCGAGGTCGTATACGGGTGAAGACAGCGTGGAATTGTATCCGCACGGAAATATGACGGTGTGCGACGGTATAGTAAAAACTTTGGTGGACGGCGGGATACGCGTTGCGGAGCGCGGCGAATTTACGAAACGAGCGTTTATCAACGGTAAACTCGACCTTTTACAGTGTGAAGCTCTTGCCGACATAATAGACGCGCAAACAGAAGAACAGTTGAAATACGGAAATTTGCGTTTCGACGGCAAATTTAAAGCGCTCGAAGAAACGGAAAACGCGATAAGAACGGCGCTTTCCACCGTCGAAGCAGTCTTACATTATTCCGACGAACTTGAAAGCGGCGAAGAAGAACAACGATTAAGCGAAGACGTTTACGGCATGATTGACGATGCGATAGAAAAGCTCGATAAAGAGGCGGAAGGATACGTCGGAGGAAAAATAATAAACGACGGATTCAAAGTTGCGCTCATCGGCGCGCCCAATGTGGGAAAATCGACTATTCTCAATGCTTTGACGGACAGCGACAGAGCCATCGTTACGCCGATAGCAGGCACAACACGCGATACTGTGGACGGCGAATATGTATTCATGGGCAAAAAGTTTTGCATAACTGATACTGCGGGCATAACGAAAACGGATGACCCCGTCGAAAAAATCGGTATAGCGCGCGCCGAAAAGGCGGCGGAACATGCCGACGCAGTGATATATGTTACTGCTCCCGACGCAGATGTTCCGAATCTTGCCATGTTGTCGAACATTAAAAACATTGCCGATGTTATCGTCGTGAATAAATCGGACGGTATTTCGGACGTCGGGAATAACTATACGGCGGCGGAAAAGGACGGGGTATTGTATATTAGCGCGAAGTTCGGCAAGAATATTACCGCATTAAAACATAGATTGTACGACCTGTGTCCAAATGCGGTCGGAGGAATTTGCAATCACAGACAATACGACTGCGTGGTGCGCGCGCTTTCGGCGTGCAGGTCGGCAAAAGAAGAAAGTAAAAAAGCTCAAAGTCTCGAAATCGTCGCGGCGGCGTTATACGACGCGTATTCGGCGGTTCGGGAACTGTTTGGCAGAAACGAGCAAGCCGACGAATGCGTCATCAACGCCGTTTTCGAACGGTTTTGCGTGGGAAAATAGAAAGATATGAAAAGCAAGATACAAAGAAAAAACGCGGCAAAAAAAGCCGAAACAAATAAAACGGTCGCCGTAAACAAAAAGGCGGCGTTCGATTATTTTTTTGTCGAGACGTTCGAGGCGGGTATTGCGCTCGAAGGCTCGGAAGTCAAATCCGTAAAGAACGGCGACGTATCTTTGCGCGACAGCTTTTGCCATGCCGAAAACGGGGGATTGGAACTTAAAAACTGCCGTATCTCGCCGTATGTAAACGTGGGGGCTTTTGCACCTGACCCGACTCGTTCCCGACGACTGCTTTTGCATAAAACACAGCTCAAACGTTTGCTCGGCAAGGCGGCGGAAAAGGGCTTTACCATTGTTCCCGTAAAAATGTACTTTAAGGGCAGGTTCGTAAAAGTGGAAATCGCTCTTGCCAAAGGTAAGAAGAACTACGAGAAAAAAGAGGTAATCAAAGACCGCGACGTAAAGCGAGCCGCCGAACGTGAAATATTGAATAATATGTGATGTAAGCTCCCGCGGTCGTTTTGCATAGAATTTATCGCCCTCTTATACAGAGGGCTTTTTAAATGGCGCGATTTCTCTCGGAATTTTCATGTATAATGCGAAAGTTTCCCGAGCCGCACGTGTAACTAAACCGTCGGTTTAGTAAATCAAGATTTTCGCAAAAAAATTTCCGACATAAATTTTTTGTTGCCACACGTCCGCAACGGTGTGTATGCAAAAACCCGTATAAATTTTCGCAGTGCGCGCAAACTACAATCAATACGATAAGGAGGCAATCAAAATGGCAACTCAGAACAAAGCGTCGCGCAGTAACGTGGGCGCCAAGTCGACGAGCAAGACGAGCGCGAAGTCCGCGAATGCGAAAGCTACGAACAAATCGTCCGAAACTTCGGCGTGCAGCTCCAAGGCGAGCAAATCCGCCAAAACGACGGGCAAAAAGAACTAATCGCGGTTCGCAAAACTTGCGGGCGTGAGCGAGGTTTATTACGTAAACCCGACATAACGCCATACGGGCGTTTGTTCTCGGGCATACCGAGAGAAAACGCGCGTAAAAAGTCGGAAGCAAAAGCGACGGAAATATATCCGCCGCTTTTGTTTTTGCTTGCGCCGTGCAGAGCGATGCGCGCCTGTTCCGATTTACCGATTCTTCGCAAGCGTGGTATGACTTATCGCCGATGCGGAACAACTATTCGAGGGTGTTCAAAATAAAGCGCGGCGGAACACACATGACAGCCGCCGCATATTCGGCTTGCGCGCGAGCAGTCGAAAGCGACGCCCTCGCGATTGTTTTTACTTTTAATCGATATACCGCTCGGCGCGAGTAGCTCCGCGTGCCTGCCGAAAAGCAAATCGATAGCAAGACATCGCGCGGTTTACTTTAATCTGTTTTCCGATGGCGCGGCAATGAGCTTAAAAGAATCTCAAAAGCGCACAGCCGACAATACAGCCCGTATAAGTTGCGACGAGCGCGACGGGAATGGCATAGCGAAGACGGCGTATGCTCGACTGCGAAAAGTATATGGTTGCTACGTAAAATACCGTTTCGCTCGAACCGTATATAACGGACGCGCATCTGCCGATGTAAGTGTCGGTGCCGTAGTTTTTATATATACCGTCGAGTATGGCAAGGGAACCCGCACCCGATACCGGGCGTAAAAACATCAGTTCGGCAACTTCTTTCGGCAGTCCGACTTTGGCGAGAATCGGTTCTACGGCATGCGCGAGATACGCCGATGCACCGGATACACGGAATGCTTCGACGGCGACCATAATTGCGAGCAGATACGGAAAGACATTAACGGTCAAGTCCACGGCTTGGCGCGCGCCGCCGATAAAACCGGTATACGGGTCGCGCTTGCGCAAAAACGAAGCAATCAAGACGATGAGAAATAATATCGGGATTATGTAAGCGCTCACGAACGGCACCTCTGCGCGCTTTCTTTTGCGTCCGTCGGTGCGGAAACTGATTTTCGCCGCGCGCGCTTGCCGCGTTTCGGTTTTTCGCAGGCAACGTTCGAGCGGCTGACTGCCGTTTCGGCTTTTTTGCGTTTGCCGCCGCTTCGCAGTTCGGCAGGTAAAGCATGATTGGCGTTAGGCGCGGGGAGCCGAGACTGCGCGCTATTTTTTGAGCGCGGTTTTTTTCTGTCGAAGATTTTGGAACAGATTTTCACTCCGACTATGCCTATAAACGTAGAAAGCACGGTCGCTATGAGCGAGGGGAAAAGGAAATCTGCGGGGTTTGCCGAACCTGCCGTCGCGCGCATGCCGATTACAGTGGTCGGCAGTATTTGCAGACTCGTCGCGGAGATAACGGTCAGCATAATCATGTCGGTCGAGGCTTTGCCGCTCCCGTCGTCCATACCCTTTATCGCGTTTATCGCCATGGGTGTCGCGGCGTTTCCCAAGCCCAAAAGGTTTGCGGAGACGTTCATTGTTATGTATTTGCGCGTTTCTGCGTCGCACGACGGAAAAAGGCGCGAAATCACGGGGCGGAGCAGGCGTTCGAGTCCGCGCGACAGTCCCAGCTTTTCTATAAGCGCGAAAAAGCCCAGCCAAAAAGCGTATAACGCCATGAGATTGAGCGACAGTTCGACCGCGCCGTGCGCGCCGTTTATCATGGCGTTTACCGCGGCGGCGGGGTCGGTGAATATCATCAGTCCGAGCGAAGCTGCGAGCATCAGCAGCCATATGATTGCCATGACATCATTATATGACGAGTTTACGGATAAAATGTCGCACGCGCGCCGATAGCGCGGCATATAAACTACTGATATGGACGAATTGGAACTTTTGGCGAGGCTGATACAGTGCGAGGCCGGCGGTGAGGGAATACAGGGCATGCAAGCGGTTGCCTCCGTCGTCATGAACCGCGTCGAGCAGACGATGGGCGAATACGGCAGATATAATTCCGTTTACGATGTCGTGCATGCGCCGCGGCAGTTCGAATGCGCGACAAATCAGCAGCAGAGCATTTGGAATATGTCGCCCACGCAAGTGCATTACGACATTGCGCGTTGGGCGATAAACGGGGGACGCATTCCCGACCTCGCCGAAGCGCTTTGGTTTTTTAACCCATATTCGACCGAATGCCGCTCGCGTTTTCCCAACGAAAACGGATATTTTCAAACACGCATAGGCAATCATTGCTTTTATAATCCGACAAAAAGCTATTTTTTGACCTGACGGATGGCGTGGTTACGAACCGAAAAAACGCAACAATCAAATACGTCGGCGCGGTCTATACGCCGATACAAAATAAGGAGATATTATGGAGAACAACTGCAATTGCAACTGCAAAACCCCGAGCATAAACATTCCCGACCAACTGCCGGATTTCAACTCTCCCGGGAACATCGGGTCGTGGCGTCAGCTTTTGGCGGCAAATATCGGAAGATACGTCAAATTGGAAATAGGCGTACAGCTCGAAGGTCCGCTTCGCTCGGTGTGCGGCGAAATTTACAGCGTCGGAAACTCTTATGTCAGTCTGATAAACAACGGCATGATTATCGTAGCAGATATACTGTCTTTGAAGTTTGCGTACTTCGAATAATACATAAAACCACGGAAAATAAAGGCAAAACAAAACGGCGGAATAAAAAACCGCCGTTTTCGTAAATTTCAGTCGAGCGCCCCCGCAAGAACCGCCGACAGATTGCCCGAGTCGGAAACGGTAAACCTATCGAGGTTCATAAAGTTTAAAAGCGCGCCGAGAATGATTGCGCCGTAAGGCAGCGTATCGGCGCGTTTTGCGCAGAGCGGACGGAAAATCGGGAGGCGGTCGCTCATGAGCATGGGCAACATCCCGTCGAGTTCCGCCGCGGTAATCGACGCGCCGTTTATTCTCGACGGGTCATACGCGGTCAGATTAAGAAAAGCGGCGGCGACAGAACACGCGCTTCCCCCGATAACCGTGAGCGGGTATGCGGGAATTTCGCCGTATTCTTTGACAAGCTCGGGCGCTTCGTCAACGGCGGCGCGGAAGTCGCCGCGATAGCGGTTTTTGAGAACGACAACGCCGAGCGGCAGGCTTTTTACGTAATCGGGGGTATTTCCGTCGCGCGAAGAAATAAGTTCCATGCTTCCTCCGCCGAGGTCGCAAACGCATGCCGCGCCGTGCGGTTTCACCGCGCCGACAAGCGCGAGGCGCGCCTCTTCGTTTCCGGAAAGCACGCGCACGGACAAGCCAGTCTCGCGAAAAACACGGTCGCAAAACATTTCGCCGTCCTCCGCGCGCCGTACTGCTTCCGTGGCGAATACGTCGACGCGGGCGCAGTCGGCGCACAATTCGGCGTAGCGTGCAAGAACTCGGAGCGTCGCGGCGACACCGGTCTGCGACAGTTTATGCGACAGTGCTATGCCGTCTGCGAGCTTGGTAATTTCGGAAAATGTTTTCCCGTCCGAGCGCGCAAGTCGAACGGAATTCGAACCTATATCGATAGCGGCGCGCATTTTACCTCCGCAAAAAAACGCGCGGGTACGGAAGTCCGCGCCCGCGTTCGAGTAATTATTTCGTACCTATGATTATTTCGCCGCGGTAAACCATATCGAGGTATTCGCGCGCGTAGTTTTCGATAAACGACGAAGTTTTGCAATAGTCGAGAAGTTTGCCGTTTTCGTCGATTGCCTTGTCGAGATACGCCGATTTTTGAGCAAGTTCGTCTTTGCGCGCGCCTGCGGCGGAAAGCCGCACGAGATTGATTATCAGTGCTACGACAAGCAATACCATCAGCACCGCCAACGCCGCAACCGCGGTTTTTATTACCTTTTTTCTGCTATTATCGGTCATGCGACGATTATATCACTGCCGCGAGCGTAAGTCAAGGATTTAATCGGCAAACATGCGGAATCGGCTGTCCGCTCAGCGGTGTTTTTTACAAAGGTGCGTATTGCGCAAGACGCACGCTCTGCGCGTCAAACGCTTTCGAGCAACATTTTATCGGCGACGAGCGCAATAAATTCGCCGTTTGTCGGCTTTTCGTTGTGATTATATACGCGTACGCCGAAAAGCGTGTTGATGTTTTCTATCTTACCGCGGTTCCATGCAACCTCGATGGCGTGGCGTATTGCGCGCTCGACTTTGCTCGGGCTGGTGTTGAAGTGTTCCGCGACTTCGGGATATAGTTTCTTTGTAATCGAATTGATTATTTCGGGGCTGTCTATTGTCATTTTAATTGCTTCGCGCAAATACTGATAGCCTTTGATGTGCGCGGGAATACCGACCGTAATAAAGATGTTGCTTATTTTCTCGTCCATGGAGCGGTTTTTGGCTGTGGGACGTTTGGTATTTACCGCTTCGATAATGCGTTCGTCGAGAACGGGGAAAGATACGGGCTTCATCATGTAAAAATCGGCGCCGAGGTTCATCGCTTTCGATATAAACGCTTCTTGCGACAGAGCGGACACGACGATTATCTTCATATTGCCTTTGTTTACGCGTTCGAGAACGGAAAAGCCGTCGAGCGTAGGCATTACAAGGTCGAGAAGCAGCGCGTCGGGATGCGCGGCGTCTATTTTGTCCAGCGCGTCCTTGCCGTTGACGGCGGTTTCGACGAGTTCTATCTTGTCGGATGCGGCAAAATGCCGTCTTGCTTCGGTAACGAACTCCGCGTTGTCGTCGCATATCATGACCCGAATTTTCATTGTAAGTCGCTCCTTTTTTTCGCGGTTTATTTTGGATTATTATACCATTTTCGGGATATACAGACAAGCCTCGCATGCGTGTGAAAAATGAGCGGTTTTGTCATAGATAGTCCGCTTTTGCCGAAATTTAGCGAAATCGTTGCGGCGCGCGTACGTTTTCGTACGTATTCGGCGTACGAAAAAATACACAAATTGTCCGTTATTTGGTGTATTTTCGGGTTAATTGACGCTTAAAATAAAAAAATTTTGTAAAATCGCTACACATGCGCCGCGTGATGTTGTATAATACAACCACACGGTCGGGCGTCGCGCCCGCGAAAAGAGGAGATTTTTATGAGTTTCATTTTGGCGGCGGATACTTCGGGCGACATTTTCAAGAACGATATGGTCGCGCGGCATATAGAATATAAACCGCTTGTTTATACAATCGACGGTGTCGAACATAAAGACGATTTTTCGGACGACGAAAGATACAAAGCGTTTTACGACGAAATCCGCGCGGGCAAACTGCCCACGACGTCGCAGATTAACACGCAGGAACACGAAGACTTTTTTACGGAACTGCTTGAAAAATACGACGGCGATTTATTGTACGTTACGCTGTCGTCGGGGCTGTCCGGCACTTTTGCAAGCGCTCGGCTCGCCGCGCAAAACGTTTCGGAACGCACGGGGCGCGACATTTATGTCGTCGATTCCCTCGGCGCCACCATATCTCAGCGAATAGTTGTAGAGGAAGCCGAGCGTTTGCGCGATTCGGGCGTCGGCGCGGCAGAAGCGGCGGCGGAGCTTGAAAAGTTTGTAAAGCACGTCCATACCTGGTTCATGCCCACCGATTTAATGCACTTGAAGCGCGGCGGCAGAGTGTCGGGTCCCATGGCGTATCTCGGCACGGCGCTCAACATCAAGCCTATAATATTTATAGACAAAGAGGGCAAACTTCCCGTCATAAAAAAACTTCACGGCGCGCCCAAAGGCGTCGCGTATATGGTAGACATATTCGAGAAAAGCAGCGCTAAACTGCCGCATAAGTTTTACGTCGCGTCGGCGGACAGCGCGCTCGCCGAGGAGATGCTCGCGAAAGCAAAAGCCGCGCGCCCCGATTGCGAGGGTGAAATCGGCTGGATAGGTCCCGTTATCGGCTCGCATACGGGATGCGGTGCGGTCGGAATTTCTTTTGTTTCAGACGAAGAGCGTCCGTATTAAAGCGCAAAGAATAAAAAACTACGAACCGCCGATAACGGCGGTTTTTGTTTGCAAGCGCGTGTTTTATCGCCCGCGCCGTCAATTCGCATTACAGACGGGGCTTAAAGAGCGGCGAAGCGGTCGCTTTAAAGCGAAATATGCTCCGTGATAAATATAAAGAAAAGCCGCCGCATGAAGATTGCGACATGCGAAGATATGAAGAACAAACCATATTAGACGAAACGTCTTTAATATGGCGTTATCATCATGCGCCGATAAAATTAACTGCGAAGAATATTGCCGCGAAATAGGTTTAATAGACTAAATCATCGCCGACAGTATAAAAAACCGCGAAAACGGTTTTATAGTCATACGGCGAAAAGAAAAATCAGTAATTTATTCGTCGCGGTTATCGTTATTTTGTTGTGCTATGATATTATCAAATCGATTACCGGTAGCTTCGTATAATTTGTTATATTTTGCAAATTCGTCTTGTGCAATATCGTTAAACCCTAAAAGCTCGTTTGCATCTTCACCGAGAAAATAGCAAGTTAAAAGTACGTCGTCAAGACTTGGTTCGGTTTGTCCTTTTATCCATCTGCTGATTGACTGTTGTGTAGTTCCGAGCTTATCCGCCAACATTTGTTGCGACCAGCCTTTCAGCGATAAATAGTAAGCTATTTTATCGCCGACCTTGTTCAATTTCCACATGGGTTGTTTCATGGTATCACCTTAAAAATATCTTACACAATTTTTGTGTAAGATGCTTGACACACACAATATCTGTGTGATAATGTATCAATACACAGGATTTGTGTGTTGATTGCCCGAACAGCAAAGCAAGAATATATGACAAATTGCATTGCGATAAGCAAAGCATATGTTAGATAGATATAAGGCTGTTTGATATTCGGGTGTCAAGCAGTCTTTTCTATGGGCGCGCCGTAGATATTATTAAAAATTAAAATAGAGAGTAAACAGAATGAATAACGTGAAAACAAAATTGCCGATTTCGTTAGAAGTGGCATATGCCTTTATGGAAGGTATTAGATGCAATGCCGGCGAGCTTTTCCTCGATACCGAGTTTAGCAATCGCTTTAATGCGTTACAAGGCTATATCAATGGTCTGTTAAATACGGGATTTAACACCGATATAGTCGATATGTATGTAATTTATGAGCAACAGTCGCCGTACCCCCCGTTGACAATGGCGTAAGCGTAAATCGCTATAAATTGCAATAAACAAGTTCGACTATTAGTTGTGCGGTTTTAGCCCTATCCCGATAACACACTATTTTACAAAGTGGTCAAAACCGCCCCAAAAATCGGCATAAAAACAAACAATTACCAAGCTTTATTTAAGATTTCCCCCGAAAACGGCAACAAAAAGCCCCCTTGGTGGTCAAGAGGGCATTTGCCTTGGAGCTGTTACCGGGATTCGAACCCGGGACCTCGTCCTTACCAAGGACGTGCTCTACCTACTGAGCCATAACAGCATATATTGTCGACGTAACGTCGGCTTTGCGATAATCATTATACAGTATTGCATCGGGCTTGTCAATTCTTTTTCCGCTGTTTGCTTAAATCGAATTTTAAGGCGCAAACGGTTAATCGGCGTTAAATTTGCGCAAACTATTGACTATTTTTTTGTATGTGTGATATAATATAAGTTGAGTAAGTGCGTATTAAGCGCACGTGCAGTAATAGGAAGCGGAAATGTCCGAAAGAATATATCTCGCTTCGCCGCATATGGGCGGCGGCGAGCAAAAATACATAAAAGAAGCGTTCGATACCAACTGGATTGCGCCGCTCGGCGCAAACGTGGACGCGCTCGAAGAGCTTTGCGCAGGCTATGTCGGAAAGGGGTACGGCGCGGCGACGGTTTCGGGAACGAGCGCAATCCATCTCGCTTTAAAACTTTGCGGCGTCGGACGCGGCGATACCGTTTTTTGCACCGATTTTACTTTTATGGGGTCATGCGACGGCGTTATGTACGAGGGCGCGCGTCCCGTGTTTATCGGCAGCGAACCGAACACATGGAATATGTCGCCCGAACATTTGGAACGGGCGTTTGCCGCCGCCGATAAACGCGGTAAATTGCCCAAAGCGGTTATAATCGTCGACCTCTACGGTACGGCGGCGGATTACGACTCGCTTTTGCCCGTTTGCGCAAGGTACGGCGTGCCCGTAATCGAGGATGCGGCGGAGGCGTTCGGCGGCGAATATAAAGGCAAAAAGCTCGGGAGTTTCGGCGCGTTGTCGGTTTTGTCGTTCAACGGCAACAAGATAATAACGGCGAGCGGCGGCGGCATGCTTTTGACGGACGAAAAATCGCAAGCCGACAAGGCGAGATTTTGGTCCACACAGTCGCGCGAAAACCGATTGTGGTACGAACATCGCGAAGTCGGGTATAATTACCGCATGAGCAATATTTGCGCGGGGATAGCCCGCGGTCAGATGGAAGTACTCGAAGAGCGCGTCGCGCAGAAAAAAACCGTTCACGACAGATATGCCGAGGTGTTTAAGCAATCGGCGCTCGGCGTTTTCGACCCGCCGCGCGGCGACGCCAACTATTGGTTGTCCGTCGGCGTTATAGACGAAAAAAGCGAAGTCGCGTTTTCGGACGTTATCGCCGCGCTTTCCGATGAAAACATCGAGAGCCGACCTTTGTGGAAGCCCATGCACATGCAACCGCTTTTCGAAGATTGCGAATATTACGGCGACCGAACGGAAGAGCGGCTTTTCGCGCGGGGGCTGTGTCTGCCTTCGGATACGAAGATGACCGAAGAGCAACAGGCGCGCGTTATTCGCGCTGTCAAGGGAGCGTTGGAAAAATAGTGGAGTGGCAGTACGTATTGCTGATAGCGCTCGGTGGCGCGCTCGTGTTTATCGCGGCGGTCATACTGCTGTACCGCTTTTTCTTTAAGCGGTTTTTCGATATACTGCTGTCGGCCGTTGCGCTCGTTTTGCTTTCGCCGATATATCTCGCGCTCGTCATTGCGGTGCGCATAAAGCTGGGCGGCCCCGTAATGTTTAAACAGCCGCGCCCCGGCAAGGGCGGAAAGGTGTTTAAATTGCACAAATTCCGCACTATGACGAACGCTCGCGACGAAAACGGCGAACTGCTGCCCGACGAGGCGCGGCTCACGAAGTTCGGTAAATTTTTACGCGCGACGTCGCTCGACGAACTTCCCGAAATTTGGGATATTTTCCGCGGCAAGATGAGCATTATCGGTCCGCGGCCGTTGCGCGTCGAGTATCTTCCGCTATATAACGAAGAGCAGGCGCACAGGCACGACGTGCGTCCGGGGCTGACGGGTTTGGCACAGGTCAACGGCAGAAATGCGATAAGCTGGGAAGAAAAGTTCGATTACGACGTTAAGTACGCGAAAAACGTAAATATTTTTACAGATACGGCTATTTTTTTCAAGACCGTCGGCAAGGTGTTTAAGCGCGACGGAATATCGCAGGAGGGTAACGCGACCATGCCGTTTTTTACGGGGACAAAAAAATTCAACGTGCTCGTAACGAGTTGCGGTCGGCGCGTCGAACTTGTCAAAGCGTTCAAAGCGGCGCGCGACGCGCTTAAAATATCGGGCGGAGTAATGTGCGCCGATTGTTCCGAAACCGCGCCGGCGCTCGGTTTTGCCGATAAGAAATTCATTGTACCGACTATTGCGAGCGGCGGATATATAGATGCGTTAAAAGACATAATCGAGCGGGAGAACATATCGCTTGTCGTGCCGACAATAGATACGGAACTTATGCTGCTTGCTCGGAATCGCGAAACGCTCGAAAAATGCGGCGCGCGAATACTCGTGCCGAGCGTCGAGGCGACCGAGATATGTTGCGATAAGGAAAAAACGGCGGAATTTTTTGCGGCGAACGGGTTTGCCGCGCCGAAAACGCTCTCTGCCGCCGAAATTGAAAACTATGTCGGAGAATATCCGCTAATCGTAAAACCCAAGGACGGCAGCAGCAGTATAAACGTGTTTAAGGCAAAAAACGCCGAAGAATTGGCGTTCTTTTCGAAATACGTAGAAAACGCGATTGTGCAGGAGTGCGCGTGTGGCGACGAATACACCGTAGACATTCTTACCGACTTCGGCGGCGAACCGATTTTAATTGTGCCGCGGCTACGCATAGCCGTGCGCGGCGGCGAAATCATGAAGGGGCGCGTGCAAAAAAACGAAAAGATTATCGCGCTTTGCCGCGACATTGCGAAAAAGCTCGGTTACGTCGGACAGCTTACCGTTCAGGGCTTTCTGACCGATAAAGGCGAGTTCGAGCCGATAGAAATGAACGCGCGGTTCGGCGGCGGCGCACCGATGAGCATTAAAGCGGGCGCGGATTTTTGCGGCATGCTCTACCGCATGCTGCGCGGCGAAAAACCGACGTACTTCGACGGATACGAGGACGGCGTTACCGTGTCGAGATTCGACGACAGCGTGGCGGTGGAAAAATGATAAAAGCGGTTGTTTTCGATTTGGACGATACGCTGTTCCCCGAGCGCGAGTATGCGGAATCGGGGTTTAAAGCCGTTGCGGACGCGCTCGAAAAGGCGGGCGACGTCGGTGCGGCGGCGCGGCTTTCCGCGTTGAGGGAAGAAAGCGGCGAACGCGTTTTCGACAGATATGCGGAACAATACGGCGGCGACGCGGCGGATATGTTGAATACGTACAGGGCGCATAAGCCCGCGATAAAATTTTTCGACGACGTATTGCCCGCGCTCGAAAAACTGCGCGAAAAAGGATATAAGTCGGGAGTAATCACCGACGGACGCGTAGACGGACAGAAAAAAAAGCTGGACGCGCTCGGCGCGGACAAGCTGTTTGACAAGATAATAATTACAGACGAGCTTGGCGGAGAGGAATACAGGAAGCCGAACCCGAAAGCGTTTGAAATCATGTGCGCCGCTTTCGACGTAACGCCCGACGAAATGTTATACGTCGGAGACAATCCGAAAAAAGATTTTGCCGTGGGCAAATACGGCTACCGCACCGCCCGAGTTTACCGCGGAGGGCTGTATGCCGACGAGGATTATAAGGACGGCATAAAAGAGTACGTGAGTATAGCGTCGCTCGAAGAACTTGCCGCGGCGGCGGAAGCGCTCGGCGGCGCGGCGGCAAAAGAGGAGAACGAGCAAAAGGCGTTTATACAGAAAAAACTTCTCGAAATCATGGATTTCGTACACGGCGTATGTTCTGCCGAGGGCATAGAGTATTCGCTGTCGGGCGGCACTTTGCTGGGCGCGATACGGCATAAAGGTTTCATTCCGTGGGACGACGACATGGATATAATTATGAAGCGCGGCGAATACGAGCGCTTTGCGGAATCCGTCGGCAGGTATTGCAATGACGAAAACGGATTGGTTTTCGGAACGGACGGCAGAGTTTCCACGGTCGGATATGCGGTTTCGCCGACGGACAACGGCAAAAAGTACGACGGTATACGCGTGGATATTTTTATTCTCGACGAACTTCCCGACGACGAGGGCGAGCGCAAGCGTCTGATTTTCGGGCTGAAAAAACTGCAAGGCATGTTACACAAGCAAAAAATCGATTGGAAGCGTTACAGTCTGAAAGGTAAAATTTTGCTGTTCGGCACAAAAACTCTCGGGCTTTTCCGCTCGAAGAAAAAACTCGTTCGCGCCTATCACGAAAAAGCGCAAAAATACAGCGGCGGCGGCAGTCGGCAATACTTCGTTTCCAACGACTTGTTTGCGGTGCTCGGTTACGCGTACGAAAAAAGCTGGTTCGGCTCGACGGGTGAGACGGCGTTCGAGGACAGGCGATATTCGGTATACGACGGCTTCGACAAAATACTGTCGGTACGTTACGGCGATTATATGAAACTTCCGCCTCCCGATAAACGCGTACCTGCCCACACCGACATTACGGTAATAGAGGAGGCGCGCCGCAATGAAGGTTAAGCTCGCCTACATGCTCTTATGCCATAAGGACGCGGCGCAAATAAACGCGTTTGTAAAACAGCTGTTGTCTTACGGTGATTGTGACGTTTATATCCACGCAGACAAGAAGAACCCCGCGCTTGTCGACGAGATAGAAAAAAACGAGCGCGTGTTCTGTTACAGCGAATACGAAGTCAAGTGGGGCAGTTTCGAAATCGTGCAGTCGGCACTGTTTCTCATGAAAAAAATCAAAGAGTCGGGCAGAGAATACAGCCACGTTTATTTCGGTTCGGGACAGGATTTAATCGTAAAAGACGGGTTGTACGAATTTTTGAGCGGTTCGCCGGCAAAAGCGTTTGTCAGAATCAATCGCGAAATAAAAAAACACGACAGACAGGCGTCGAGGTATCTGATACGCTGGCCGAAGCGGCTTATGGTGCGCAACAATCTGCATCCGTACAGGTTTATACGAATTTTCATTCAGCTTTTGTGTAAAATCGGGATACGGCTTTTCCCCAACAAACGCAAACTGGAAAAACCCGTGAAATTTTATTGGGGCGGCACGTGGTTTGTGATAACGTACGAAGTGATGGAATATCTCATCGGCTATTGCGAAGAAAACCCTGATTATGTAGACTATTGGCGAGACAGCCTTGCGTCCGACATAATGTTTTTTCAAACTATTATAATGAATTCCGTGTTTTGCGCCGACGTCTCGGATGAATTGATGTATGCGCGGTTCGGTACGAGCTTTAAGACCAAAAACCATCCCGTAACGATAACGTCCGCCGACGTGGACAAAATCGCCCGAAGCGGTAAGTTTTTCGCCAGAAAATTCGAACCGTCGGTCGACGGCGAAGTCATCGCGCATTACCTCGCGCTCGGCGGCGCGGCGGATAATGCCGTCGAAAAGGAGAACAGCCGTGCCGAATAAAGAGTACACGTTAAAAGAAATTCAAAACAGGCTGGCTGAAATTCTCGAATGGTTTCACGGTTTTTGCGCGGAGAACGGACTGCGCTACTATGCGATAGGCGGAACATTGCTCGGCGCGGTTCGGCACGGCGGGTTTATCCCGTGGGACGACGATACGGACGTCGGCATGCCCCGTCCCGATTACGACCGTTTTGTCGAAGCGATGAAAACGCGCGGACACGGAAGATTCGTTGCGGAAACGGCGGAAGACGGCAATAAGGATTTTACTTACAGGCATTGCAAACTTTTCGACACGACTACAACTGCCGTGCATTTGCATAAGTACGAAATAAAGCGCGGCTTGTTTTTGGACGTTTTTCCGCTGGACGGTGTGGGCGACACGCGCGAAGAAGCGTTAAAGACGTACAAAAAATTCAAACGAAAAGACCATTTCGTCGCCGCAAAAACCACGTACAAGTACGATAAAAAATTCAAGTTTTACCAAAACGCCGCCGCCATGATTGCGCGCGCGCTTCCGTACGGCAGGCGGCGCGCGATAAAAAAACTTCACGCGTTTTGCCGTCGCCGAGACTACGATTCGAGCCGTTACGTCGGCAATCTTTTCGGCATATGGCGCGAACGGGAAATAGTCGAGCGAGAATGGCTCGGAACGCCGACGCTCAAAAAATTCGAGAATATAGAGATATACTGCCCCGAAAACTCCGACGGGTACCTGACTTCCGTGTACGGCGATTACATGACTCCGCCGCCCGAAGATAAGAGAAAGCCCGACCACGAATGCCTGTACCTCAATCTCGACGAGCCGTATATGACGGCGGAAAACGCGACCACGGAGCTAACATGACGGAAAAACCCACCGAACTTCAAGAAAAACTGCTGCGCATGCTCGAATGGTTTCACGGGTTTTGCGTAGAACACGAACTTACGTATTATGCGATAGGCGGAACGCTGCTCGGCGCGGTTCGGCACGGCGGATTTATCCCGTGGGACGACGATATAGATATAGGCATGCCGCGCCGCGACTACGTACGCTTTCTCGAAACAGTCAAGGATAGCGGTTCGCAGTACCGTGCGGAAACGATAGCGGACGGCAATAAAGATTTTCCGTACAGACTGTGCAAGCTGTACGACACCGCGACGACCGTCGAATACAACACCAAATATAAGACGAAGCGCGGAATATTTTTGGATATATTTCCGCTCGACGGCGCCGGGAATACCCGTGAAGAAAGCGTTGAGTATTACGGAAAAATCAAAAAGCGGCTTTTTCTCGTATCCGCAAAGACGTACAAACTGAACGGAAAGAAGTCGTTTGCGAGAAACCTTGCCATAGTGTTTTGTCGGGCGTTGCCGTTTAACTGGCGCAAGTACACGCAGAAAACGCACGAAATTTGTGCAAAAAAAGATTTTTACGAAAGCGCGTACGTCGGTAATCTTTTCGGGCGGTGGCACGAGCGGGAAATAGTAGAGCGCGGGCTGTTCGGTAAACCGACGCTCAAAAAATTCGAGAATATCGAAATATATTGCCCCGAAAACTCCGACGGATATTTGACCGCGATTTACGGCGATTATATGACTCCGCCGCCCGAAAGCAAGAGAAAACCGACGCACGAAATCGTAAGTATGGATTTAAACAATTCGTATCACGACGGCGAACCGCGCGGCGGACGCGAAAACGAAAGGAGAAAAAAATGACCGAAATACAGCAAAAGCTGTTGCCTATGTTGGAGTGGTTTCACGGGTTTTGCGCGGAGAACGGACTGCGCTACTATGCGATAGGCGGAACGCTGCTCGGCGCGGTTCGGCACGGCGGATTTATCCCGTGGGACGACGATATAGACTTGGGTTTGCCGCGCAAGCATTACGAAAAGTTTTGCGAGCTTATGCGCGGTGAGAAAAACGGGCGGTACGTCGCGGAAACGATAGCGGACGGCAATAAAGATTTTATTTACGGGTTCTGTAAATTGTACGACACAAGCACTACCGTGATTAGCAAAAACAGGTTCAAGACCAAACGCGGCTTGTTTATAGACGTATTCCCAATAGACGGCATAGGCGATACCTTGGAGAATGGTAAAAAGAACTATAAAAAAATCGAGTTCAAAAACAGACTTATTATCGCAAAGCGCGCCAAAATGAGCCGCGGCAAGCCGTTCTATCAAAACGCGGCGATATTCGCGGCAAAGTTCCTGCCTTTCGGCTGGCGCAAAGCCATCGTCAAGGTCCACCGCAAGTGCGCGGCGCGCGATTACGACGCAAGCGAATATGTCGGTAATCTCTTCGGGCATTGGCACGAACGCGAAATCGTAAAACGCGAATGGATGGGAGAGCCGACGCTCAAAAAATTCGAGACTGTCGAAATTTTTTGCCCCGAACGGTCCGACCTCTACCTGACCTCTATTTACGGCGACTACATGACCCCGCCGCCCGAAAATAAGCGCATCCCCGAGCATGACGCGCTTTACGTCGACTTGAATAAGTCGTATCTCGAAAAAGACAACGAAAAAGGAGAAATAGTATGAACGTAGCGGTTATCATCGCCGGAGGGTCCGGCAAACGTACGGGACAGGACGTGCCCAAACAGTTTCTCACCGTAAACGACAAACCGATTATAATTTACACGCTCGAAAACTTCGAGCGCAACGAGTTAATCGACGACATAATAGTCGTTTGCATAGACGGATGGGAGCATATTCTCGAAGCATACGCCAAGCAGTTCGGCATAACCAAGTTGAAGCATATCGTTCAAAGCGGCGATTCGGCGCAAGCGTCCATATTCAACGGAGTAAAAGCGGCGCACGGACTTTACGGAGGCGATACGTGCGTGATAATCCACGACGGCATACGTCCGCTCGTCGACGAGAGCGTGCTCAACGACGTCATCGAAAAGTGTTATGAGTACGGCAACGGCGTAACTTCGCTTCCGTATAACGAACAGATTTTTGTTATAAAGGACGAAAAGAGTACCGAAAAGTATATTCCGCGGGAAACACTGCGCCGAGTATCCACGCCGCAGGCGTACAAACTCGGCAAGCTGTACGACTGTTATTTGCGCGCGCAAAAGACGGGCGTGGGCTTCGGCCCGTCGTCGTACGTCAATACAATGATGGCGGACCTCGGCGAGACGCTGTATTTTGCAAAAGGTTCGGACAAAAATATCAAACTGACAACGAAAGACGATTTGCAGATTTTTTACGGTTATATCGAGGCGGGTGAAAAAAATTGGCTGAAATAGAATATACCGCGGCGGAGCGCGCGGACATAGCGCGTATCGCCGACTTGCCGTACGGGTATTCGCGGCTTAAAAACGGCACGGTGCTCATAAGCGGCGGCACGGGCTTTTTGGGCTCGTTTCTTACCGCCGTATTGAAGCGCCGCAACGAAAAATACGGCGACAATATCAAGGTCGTGTGCGTTTCGAGGCGCGGCGGCGCGGACGGCGACGGCGTAAAACATATTGCCGCCGACGTTACGCGTCCGCTCGATTTGCCGCGCGCCGACTTTATAATTCATCTCGCGTCTAATACTCACCCCGCGCAGTATGCCGCCGACCCCGTCGGCACAATCGAGACCAATATTCTGGGGTGCCGCAATCTGTTGGAACTCGCGCGCCGCGTCGGCGCGCGGCGTTTCGTTCTCGCGTCGAGCGTGGAGATATACGGCAATTGCGGACAAACGCCCGTAGATGAAAGTTATTGCGGTTATATCGACTGCAATACGGCGCGCGCGGGCTACAACGAAGCGAAGCGCGTGTCGGAAAGTCTGTGCCGCGCCTATTCGGTGCAGTACGGTACGGACAGCGTAACGGCACGGTTTTCGAGAGTGTTCGGCGCGGACAGGAAGGCGGACTCCAAAGCGATTGCGCAGTTTCTCGGAAAGGCGGTTTCCGGAGAAAACATAGTGATGAAGAGCGAGGGCAAGCAGAGATTTTCTTATTGCTATGTGGCGGACGCCGTGAGCGGACTAATCAAGGTTTTGCTTGACGGGAAAAGCGGCGAGGCGTATAATATATCGGCGGACGACGACGGTTCGACGCTCGGCGGGCTTGCGGCGTATATAGCGTCGCTCGCGGGTCGCAAAGTGGTTTTCGACCTTGAAAATATTCAGCAAGGCGCGTCGGCGGCGAGCTATGCTCTGCTCGACTGCACCAAGCTGAAAAGCCTTGGCTGGTCGCCCGTATATTCGGTAAAAGACGGGCTGAAAGCGACGTTCGACATCATGCGGTCGCTGTAAACGGTACGTAAAAATGACGGTAAGCCTAATCGTACCCGTGTATAACGCGGGGCAATATCTCGACGAGTTTTTGGACTCGGTTAAAGCACAGACTTTCACCGAGTTTCAAACCGTGCTCGTCGACGACGGTTCTACCGACGGCAGCGGCGAAAAGCTCGACGCTTTTGCCGCCGATTTTCACGACTGCAAGGTGATTCACAAGCAAAACGGCGGCGTAGTAAGCGCGTGGAAGCGCGGCGTTTCGGAAGCGGACGGCGAGTATCTCGCATTTGCCGACCCAGACGACATTATGTCGCCCGACATGCTCGAAACGCAGTATAAACTAATGACCGAAAATTCCGCCGACCTCGTGATTGTCGGCGTGCGCAAGCTCAAAGACGGCGAAATCCGTTCCATGGGCATACAGTTTTTAAAGCTGAACGACGGGCTGTACGAGGGCGAAAAGCTCGAAAACATCAAGCGCGAGCTGTTCGGCTCGCAAGAGAATCCGCGCGCGGCGTTTCGCTTTTTTAAGCAGAATAAGATGTTTCGGCGCGACGCGGTGCTGTCGGCGCTCGGATTTACCGACGACGCGGTTTCTTACGGCGACGATATTTGCATATCCGCCGCCGCAGTGTACGACAGTAAGCGGCTGTATATTTGCAAAACGCCGCTTTATACTTACAGAGTTCACGGCGACAGCATAACGACGGCGAGCTATTCGCCCGAGGACGCTGACAACGCGAAACGCATTATAGAAAGCGTAACCGCGCTTGCGGTGGATAGGGGATTTTTAAACGAGCATATTGTTCGCGGTTATCCCGCGTTCCATATCGTGCGGCTCGTAAAAAAGATTTGCCGCGAGAATGCCGATAAAAAACGCAAAAAGCAAAATCTCGCCGCGCTTCGCAAGCATCCGCTCGTCGCGGAATTTTCGACAAAGCTCGCAAAAAAACACCTGACGCGCGGCAAACTCGGTATCGTAAGGCTTTTGAAACTCGGTTTTTATGCGCCGTTGATTAGTCATTTGAGAAAGAGCGAAGAATGAGCGGCGTAATGGACAAAAAACGCGGCGCGGTAAACGTTTCCGTTTCCATCGCGTTTAAGATAGCGATACTAATCGCCGATATCCTGGTGCGGCGGTATTTAATCCGATATATCGGCAACGAGGTCAACGGACTTAATTCGCTGTACCTGTCCATACTGAAATTTCTCGCTGTGGCGGAGCTCGGCGTAGGTTCCGCAATCACTTTTTGCATGTACAAGCCCATCGTCGAGGGCAACAGCGACAAGGTGGCGGCGCTGTATCATCTGTTCACCAAACTGTATCTTGTGATAGGCTGTATAATCGCAGTCGGCGGGTGCGCGGTAATGCCGGCGTTGCCCTACCTTGCGAAAGACTATCAATCGGCGGACGTCAATCTGTATCTAACGTTCGGGCTGGTGCTTATATCCGTCGTCATGACGTATATGTTCAGTTCGAAAACGTCGCTGGTCAACGCGTATAAAAACAATTACATTTCCACTACCATACATTCGTGCGGACAGCTTTTGCAGTGCGGCGTACAAATAATAGTGCTTATAACCACGCGTTCTTTCGTGTGGTATCTCGTATGCCGTATAGGTTCTGTCGCTTTGCAGTGGGGCGTTACCGAAATCGTGGCGCGCGTCAAGCACGGCGGCATAATACGCAACAGACAAAAAGCCGAGCCGCAGGAGAAAAAAGAAGTATCCAAAAACGTAAAAGCGATGTTTATGCACAAAATCGGCGCAGTGCTCGTAAACACCGCAGACAGCATAATAATTTCGGCGTTCATCGGTATATCGATGCTCGGGAAGTATACAAACTACACGACGATTATGGTTGCGATGACGGGCGTAATTACGCTGTGTTTTACGCCGCTCACGTCGGTAATCGGGCATATGTGCGTGGGCGACGACAAGCGCGCCGCGCAAAAATACCACTCGTTTTTTCACACGTTCAATTTTGTGCTCGGCACGGTATTCTTTCTCGGCTATTACTCCGTTATAGATAATCTCGTAGTGATATTTTACGGAAAAGCGGATTTGGAACTTGCCCGCGCGATTTCTTTTGTAATTACGCTCAATTATTTTGTGCAATTCATGCGGCAGTCCACGTTGCTTTTCCGCGACGCGACCGGAACTTTTTACAACGACAGGTGGAAACCGCTTATCGAAGGCGCGATAAACGTGGGCTTGTCCATACTTTTCGTAAATGTGTTTCCGTCCGAATACAACGTCGTCGGCGTTATCGTTGCGACGATTATAACCAATATATTCATATGTCATATCGTAGAGCCGCACGTGCTGTTCAAGTACGCGTTCAAGAGCGGGGCGAAAGAATACTATATAAGAAACTATATTTATATCGGTGCGTTCGCCGCCGTGCTTGTCGCGTTGCATTTCTGCCATGTCGATTTTACGTCGCGGTGGACGGAACTTGTGGCTAACGGATTTATCGCCGTCGCGCTCGCCGTCGTTCCGTGCGTTACGGCGGCGCTTGTCAATAAGAATTTCAGACACTTCGGCGCGTCCGTGTTGCGTAAAATCAAAAGCAAGTTTGTGCATAAAAACGCAGACGCGCCCGTTGCCGTCGGAAACGAAAACGGCGATCAAATAAGTCAATGCGAAAAATCCGACGCGCAAAAATCGGACGCGTCGGACAACGAGAAAAGAAACGGCGGCTCGGAAACCGCGGCGGACGCCGCCGAGCGCGGAAGCGCGGGCGATGACGGGGACGGCGGCTGTGAATAAAGATTGTTACGTCGGCGAACTCGCCGCACTCGAAGAAATACTTGCGGCGCTTTACAACGAGCGGCGCGACGATGTCGCCGCCGTGCTGTTGGAAAGGTTCGGTTCGTACGGCGGCATATTCGACGCGGACGAAAACAGGCTCGAAGACTGCGGATTGACAGAACGCGCGGCAAGGTTTTTCGCATACGGCAAGCGGCTTGTGAGACAGGCGCTGTTGCGCGAGGTTCGCTGGCACGCGATTGAATCGGCGCGCGATGTCGTGCGTTTTGCCGCGGCGCACTTTTTCGGCGAGAGCAGACCCGACGAATGTTTGCTCGCTCTCGACGGGTCGGGCGCGGTGCGAAGCGTCGCGAGACTCGACGGCGGGCATGCGTTAAAAGACGCGGTGGGCAAAGCCGTTATACTGCGCGCCGAGCGCGCAATATGGTTGAGGTATTCGCCGACCGCGACGAGAGCGGCAGTCGATTTCGTTAGGCGGCGGGAGATACGAAGAGCGCGTGCCGCGCTCGAAATTGCGGGCAGTAAGCTAATCGATTACATAGAATACCGACCGCCGCTGTATTTTTCGGCTGCCGAGAAAAACGGAGAAATTTTTAAAAGCTGCGCGGAGGCGGACGAAACGCCGTACCGCGAAATAGATAATCAAACAGACGACTTCTGTCGAGAGGAGAAAAGATATGGAAGCGATATTGTTCGATATGGACGGAACGCTCGTTCCGATGGAGCAGGACGCATTTACGAAAGCGTACTTTAAAGCGCTGTGCGCCAAGCTCGCGCCGAGAGGATATGTCCCCGCCGAGCTTACGGACGCGATATGGCGCGGCACCGCCGCCATGTTAAAAAACGACGGTTCGGCGTATAACCGCGACTTGTTTTGGCGCACGATGCGCGGAGTTTACGGCGACCGCGTTGACGGGGATATGCGCGTTTTCGACGAATTTTACGAAAACGAGTTCGACGGACTTAAAGCCGAGACTCGTCTCAATCCCGCCGCGGCGCGAACGGTTGCGCGGCTCAAAACGAAAGGCGTAAAACTCGTTCTCGCGTCCAATCCCGTGTTTCCCGCGCTTGCGCAGGCTAAGCGCGTCGGCTGGGCGGGAATAGACGCTGGCGATTTCGCGCTTATTACGTCGTATGAAAACTCGCGGTATTGCAAGCCGAATCCCGAGTATTACAGAGACATCGCGAATACGCTGGGAGTAAAGCCCGAACGCTGTCTGATGGTTGGCAACGACACACGCGAGGATGTTGCCGCGGCTAAGGCGGGTCTTAACGTTTTCGTGCTGACAGACTGTCTTATAGATTCGGACAGCGTCGATTTGTCGGGTTATCCGCACGGCGGATTCGAAGAATTGAACGCGTATCTGACAGAGGTCGGACTGTGAAAAACATCGAGAACGTGCTTTTCGACCTCGACGGAACTCTTACCGACCCGTACGAAGGAATCACGGCTTCCGTCAAATACGCACTCGCAAAGATGAATCGAGAAGTGCCGAACGAAACGACACTGGGCGACTTTATAGGTCCGCCGTTGCCGTATTCGTTTATGCGGCATTGCGGCATGACGGAAGAGCAGGCGGAACGCGCGCTTTTGCTCTACCGCGAATATTACGAGAAAAGCGGCGTGTTCGCGCTTAACGTTTACGACGGCGTAACGGACATGTTAGACGCGTTAAAGACGGCGGAGAAAAAGGTGTTTATCGCAACGAGCAAACCGGAAAAGTACGCCGAACAAATAGCCGATAAGTTCGGGCTTGTCCGATACCTCGACGGCATTGCCGGCGCGTCCGCCGACTTGACGAGAATAGAAAAAGCGGACGTAATCGCTTACGCCGCCGAAAGGTTCGGCATAGATAATGGATATGCGGTCATGGTCGGCGACAGAAGCTACGACGTAATCGGCGCGGCAAAATGCGGCATGCCGTGTATAGGCGTAACGTACGGTTACGGCAGTGCCGACGAGTTTTCCTCCGCCGCGTTTATTGCAAAATCTCCGCATGAAGTAGCGGAGATAATTTTAAGGGACGTGCATTAACGCGGCGGAACCCGACGCATAAATTGCGGGACGGGAATCGTCCGTCAGCTTTTGCTCGTGTCTGCGGAATCGCACGAAGGGTCTATCATTTCGTATTCGGGATTGGTGGGACGGGAGCGACCTGCGCGGTAAGGCGGAACGACGTCCGCTTTGCCGCATATTTTATCGACGCTTCCGCCGTTGTCGATGTGCGTGCGCGTTCTGCGCCCGTTGCTCTTTTTCGCGGTTTCGGCGTTGTCCCGAATCTGCTTTCGGCGCGCGACGGTAACGCGACCTTCGGGATAGATTTCTTCGACAAGTACTTCTTCGGCGGACAATTCGGCGTCGGTTTTGTCGCGGCCCGAGATTTCCGGTTCGGAATTTTTGCGGCGAAGTTTGCCCCAAAGCTCTTTGAATTTTTGTTTTATGCTCATGGCGTTTCTCCTTGGCATGCTTTTTCAAATATTGTGAGCGAAGCGCGGGAAATTATACATTAGAATTGGGTTAGGATTGAATGCGCGCGCATTCAATCCTTTGACTTTGGGCGAATATATTTGATATACTGTATTATGCGAACGGAGCGTATCCGTTCGGTCGCGGGAGATTAATATGTTAGAACTGCACGATATCACAAAGGACTATAAAGTAGGCGACGATAAAGTACATGCGTTGAAAGGCGTGTCCATCAAGTTCCGCAAAAGCGAGTTTGTTTCCGTTCTCGGTCCGTCGGGCTGCGGAAAAACGACGTTGCTCAATATAATCGGAGGACTCGACCACTGTACGGACGGCGACCTCGTAATCAACGGCATAAGTACAAAAACGTTCAAGGACCGTGATTGGGATACATACCGCAACCACAGCATAGGATTTGTTTTTCAAAGCTACAATCTTATTCCGCACCAGTCTATTCTCGAAAACGTAGAACTTGCGCTCAACATCTCGGGCGTACCCAAACAGGAACGCGTCCGCCGCGCAAAAGAAGCTCTCGACAATGTGGGGCTTTCCGGACTGTATAAGAAAAAGCCCAACCAGCTTTCGGGCGGACAGATGCAGCGCGTCGCGATAGCGCGCGCCCTCGTCGCCGACCCCGACATACTGCTCGCCGACGAGCCGACGGGCGCGCTCGACAGCGAAACGTCCGTCCAGATAATGGAACTCATAAAAGAGATTTCGCGCAAGCGGCTCGTTATCATGGTTACGCACAACCCCGAGCTTGCCGAACAGTATTCGACGCGCATCGTGCGTCTGCTCGACGGCAACATCGTAGACGATACCATGCCGTACGACGGCGAGGATGCGAGCGATAATAACGCCGAGCCCGATGACGACGGACAAAACGCCGAGCAGTCCGTGCAAACGGAGCCGACCGACCCCGACGGCGGAGAGCGCGTCGAGGCGGCGGAGCAATCGGAACTCGAAGCGCGGGAAAAACCCGAAATCGACGGCAACGGCGCCGACGGCAAGACCGCAGAACAGTCTGTTCCGCAGAAATCAAAAAAGTCCAAGCTGTCGTTTTTTTCGACGTTCAGGTTGTCTTTCCGCAATCTTCTGTCCAAGCTCAAACGCACGATACTCGTATGTTTTGCCGGCAGTATCGGCATAATCGGCGTTACGACGGTGCTCGCGGTATCGACGGGCGTAACCGATTACATAGAGCAAATGCAAAACGATATGCTTTCGGGCAATCCCGTACAGGTTCAGGAAAGCGCGATGAATCTTTCGCTTCTGACCGAAATGAGCAGTATCGCCGACGAGCGCGCCGCGATAAAAAAGAGCATAAAAAAGGGCAAAGTAAACGTCGATTATATGATTAAATTCCTTGCCAACCGCGCGGACGACCTCGGCAAGCTGATTGTCAATAACGTTATCACGGAAGATTACATCGCGTACGTAAAGCAAATGCCCGAAAAGTATTACGCCAATATGAGTTTCGACTACGGCGTCAAAATAGGCGATAATATCTATACCGACTATCGTTTTACCAATCCCGACGGCACTGCGGCGGAGCAGGGCACGGCCATGTCGCTGACTGCGGCGCAGGAAATCTACACGGCGTTGCTCGGCAAAACCATATTCTCGGAATATGCGTCGCTCGCGTCCATGATTAAGATTGATTATCGTCAAGCGCCGTCGAGCGAGAAGTTCATATCGCAGCAGTACGACGTCATTTCGCCGAACGGGCGCATCGCGACCAAGGCGAACGAGATAATGATTGTAGTCGACAAAGACACGCAGTTGACCGACCTTTTCCTTTCGCAGCTCGGGTATTATTCGCAGGAGCAGTTCCTCAATATCGCGTATGCCGCGACCAAAGACGACGACCCCGACTCCGCGGAAAAGTACGACCCGTCGCTCGACAAAGACAGATTCGATTACGACGAACTTCTCGGTAAAAAATTCACATGGTATCCCAACGACGACGTGTTTACGGCTACGCCCGACGCTACCGTGCTCGGACTTAAACAGCCGTTTACATACAATCCCGTTGCGTCCGCCGAGTGGAACGACGGATTGGAACTGACGGTTACGGCAATACTCCGTCCCAAAGCCGACCTCGCGTACGGCAGTATGAGCGCGGGCATATATTACACCCCCGCGCTTACCGAGTACGTGATAGAAAACTCCAAGCAGTCCGAAATCGTCAAGTATATCGAAAGCGATAAAAACCTCGACAGCCTGTACGTTCCGACGGGAACGGATACCGACCCCAAAAAGCAGGTCGCGCCCACGTTCGATTACGGATTCCATTACGACGGCAAGTACTATTCGACGACGGCGCTTCCCGGTTCGGAAACGTATATACGTCAGGGCTGGGTTTACAGTTCCGCATCCATGATGGACATGACGTCCATGTTTGCGAACTTTACGGGTGGCACCGCGCCCAAGCTGACGCTCCGCGACCTCGGCGGCGAAAGTCTGCCCAAGGGCGTAGCAGTATATCCGCGCGACTTCACATACAAAGACGATGTTACGCGCTATCTCGACAAGTGGAATAAAGACGGCGACATAGTAATCGGCGACAAGACCGTTTCCAAAAAGGACAGAGAGGACATAACGTATACCGATAACCTCGAACTCGTCATCTCGCTAATCAACGACCTTATCGACATGGTAACGTTCGCGCTGGTCGCGTTCACGTCGCTGTCGCTTGTCGTTTCTACCGTAATGATTGCGATAATCACGTACGTTTCCGTCATAGAACGCATCAAAGAAATCGGCGTTATCCGCGCGCTCGGAGGAAGAAAACGCGACGTGTCGCGGCTGTTCACCGCCGAAACGTTTATGATAGGTTTGGCGTCGGGCGTGTTCGGAATTATTATAACGTTTATACTGACGCTGATAATAAACGCCATAGTCAACAGTCTTGCCGGCATAAGCATAGCGGCGCTCACTGCTCCTATCGCGTTAATTATGATAACTATAAGCACGGTGCTCACTCTTATTTCGGGACTTATTCCCGCAAGGCTTGCCGCCAAGAAAGACCCTGTTGTTGCGCTCCGAAGCGAGTAGAACACTCGATGGGTATGTGTCGGATGTATAGCGACTACGTGCTTGCGGCGCCTGTTGTCGCTCTACGTCGCGCCTCCGCTGTCTAACCGTAGCGCAACGGCAATCCGTTAAAGAATTTTTCACTCCTTACCCTTTTCGAAAACGCAGTTTTTGAAGGGGGTTCGGGGGAAACTTTTTGAAAAAAAGGTTCCCCCGCAAAACTCCCATTAACCCACATTGCAAAAATCATGAAAAAGAAACAGACATTTTACATTACGACTCCCATATACTACGCGAGCGGTGCACTGCACATCGGGCACTGCTACACGACGGTATGCTGCGACGCGATAGCGCGGTTTAAGCGCATGGACGGTTATGACGTTCACTATTTGACGGGCACGGACGAGCACGGTCAAAAGGTTCAGCAGGCCGCGGAAGAACGCGGGCTGACGCCGCAGGCTTTCGTCGACGGGCTTGCCGAGCGCATAAAAGCGTTGTGGGCGCGCATGGACATAAGCAACGACGGGTTTATCCGCACGACCGACGCTTCGCACGAAAAGGCGATTGCCGATATATTCACGCGCCTGTACGAAAAGGGCGATATATACAAGTCGGAATACGTCGGCAAATATTGCAAGCCGTGCGAGAGCTTTTGGACTGACGGTCAGCTCGTTGACGGCAAGTGCCCCGACTGCGGCAGGGAAGTAACCGAGGAAAAGGAAGAATGCTACTTTTTCCGTCTCGGCAAGTACGCCGACAGAATAAAAAAACTTCTTGCCGAAACCGACTTTTTACAGCCCGAATCGCGCGTCAAAGAAATGGTCAATAATTTCCTCGACAAGGGACTGAGCGACCTTGCCGTAACGCGCACTTCGTTTAATTGGGGCATAAAAGTTCCTTTCGACGATAAGCATGTAATTTACGTGTGGATAGACGCGCTCCCCAACTATATAACCGCGCTCGGCTACGGCGGAAGCGACGACGGCAAATTCAAGAAATATTGGCCGTGCGACATGCACGTCATGGCAAAAGAAATAGTGCGCTTTCACTCGATTATCTGGCCGGCGATATTGATGGCGCTCGACATACCTCTGCCCAAACGCGTGTACGGACACGGCTGGATAATGTTCGACGGCGACAAAATGAGCAAGTCCAAAGGCAACGTAGTCGACCCGTTCGTGCTGACCGACAGGTACGGCGTGGACGCTTTGAGATACTACCTGCTCTCGTCCGTTCCGTTCGGCGAAGACAGCTCGTACACAAACGAACTTTTGCTGTCGGCAATCAACAACGACCTCGTGAACGACCTCGGCAATCTTGTTCGCCGCACGCTCGCCATGAGCACGCAGTACTTCGACGGCAACGTTAAAAAGCCGAACGAAATAACGGACGACGACAAAAAGTTTGCGGCGGGAATTGACGCGCTTCTTCCCGAAATCCGCGCCGACCTGGACAAGCCTCACATATCGAAGGCGCTCGAACGCATATTCGGCGTAATCGACCTTGCCAATAAATACATCGACTTAAACAAACCGTGGGCGCTCAACAAAACGGGCGAGAAAGAGCGGCTTAACGCAGTCATGTACAATCTTCTCGAAGCGATACGCGTGTGCGCCAACCTGCTTCTGCCGTTTATAACAAAGTATCCGCGCCGCATATTCGACGGACTGGGGCTGCCCGTTCCCGACGGTTTCGACGGCGCCGAATACGGCGTAATCGCGGCGTACAAAACGACGGAGATAGAGCCGATACTCAATCGGTTGGACGTCAAGAAAGAGCTGGCCGAACTCGACAAAATAGCCGCGGAAAAGAACGCGGAAGCGGCGGGCGGAAAAAACAAAGACGATAAAGAAAAAGAGGCGGTAAAAAACATGGAAGAAATATCCATTGACGACTTTTTCAAGACCGAACTTCGCGTAGCGAAAATCGAAGCGTGCGAAAAAGTTGAAAAGTCCAAAAAACTTTTAAAGTCGACGGTGTTCGACGGCGAACGCCGCCGTACGGTCGTTTCGGGCATCGCAAACGCGTACAAGCCCGAAGACCTTGTCGGGAAAACCGTCGCGCTCGTTGCCAACCTCAAACCCGCAAAGCTGTGCGGCGTTGTTTCCGAGGGCATGCTGTTGTGTTCGAGCGGCGCGGACGACTTGCCGCGGTTAATCGAACCGCAGGGCGAGCCGGGAGATAAAATATGCTGATTGACTCGCACGCGCACATTACGGACGAGAAGTACGGCGACGGCGGAAAGAGCATAATTTCGTCCATGGCCGAAGACAATCTTGCCGCGATAGTCTGCGTCGGCTGCGACAGACAGAGCACGCTTGACGCGATTGCCGTCGCGCACTCCGATGCGCGCGTTTTTGCGTCGGTAGGCGTTCATCCTTACTATCCCGAAACGGTAACAGACGAATTGATGACCGAGTTCGAGACGCTTGCGCGGGACGACAAGGTTGTTGCGGTAGGCGAGTTCGGCTTGGATTACCACCATGACGAGTACGACCGCGATGCGCAGATTCGCGCCATGCGCGCGCAGTACGAATTGGCGCGCAAGTCTAAGCTCCCCGTGATTTTTCACGTGCGTGAGGCGACGGGCGATTTTACCGAATTTCTGCGCGGCTCGGCATTTCCCGAGAGCGGCGTCATGCATTGTTTTTCGGGCACCGTCGAAACGGCGAAGATTTGTCTCGACAAGGGGCTTTATATAGCTTTCGGCGGCAAGCTGACGTATTCCAACTCGCACAAACTTCACGAAGTGGCAAAGTACGCGCCGCTCGACAGAATTCTCGTCGAGACCGACGCGCCGTATCTTTCGCCGGCGCAGCATTTGGGCGAAATTAACTATCCGAAAAACGTGTCGTTCGTGCGGGACAAGCTCGCCGAACTCCGCGGCGTTTCGCGTGAAGAAATCGAACGCGCGACTGCGGAAAATACTAAGCGATTGTTTTTTAAGATGAAAAACATCGATACGGAATAAAACGGTGGCAAACAATTACGTTTACATTCTGGACGGCAAAGCGTACGTCAATCTCACCAACGAGTGCTCTAACGCTTGTACGTTCTGCATACGCAACACTGGCGACGGCGTGCGCGGCACGCCGCTTTGGCTCGATAAAAAACCGACGGCGGACGACGTGTTCGCCGCGTTTTCGCGAGTAAAAGATGAGCTTAAAAGCGACGAAATCGTATTTTGCGGTTTCGGCGAGCCGACGGACGCGCTCGAAGTATTAAAAGAGTGTGCGGCGCGGTTTAAGTCCGCTGGCTACCGTCTGCGGCTCAACACCAACGGTTTGGGAAGCGCCGACAACGGCAGAGACATAGCGAAAGAGCTTAACGTGTTCGACACGGTGTCGGTGTCGCTCAATCAGTGCGATGCGGACAAGTATGCCGCGGTTACACGTTCCAAGTACGGCAAAGCGGCGTTTTCGCACGTTCTCGGTTTTGCGGCGGCGGTCAAGGCGGCAGGGATAAACGTCGTGTTTACAGTCGTCGATACGATAGACGGACGAGACATCGAAAGATGCGAAGATATTGCGAAAAAGACGGGAATACCGCTTCGCGTCAGAAACTACGTCGCCGACAATTACGGAGATAATTGAAAATGCCCGAACCGTTAATTTACATAGGATATTTCGCCATGGTCGCGCTCGTTGTGTTCTTGTCGATAAAGCTCGGCAAGTACGTGGACGTGATTGACGCGAAAAGCAATATTTCGGGCGCGTTCGTCGGCGGAATCATGCTTGCGGCAGTAACAAGTCTGCCCGAGCTTTTTACGTCGCTGTCGGCAGTGTGGCTTGTCAAAGAAAGCTCCATGGTAGTCGGTAATATTCTCGGTTCGGATTTGATAAACCTCGCGTTTTTCGGCGTGATACTTCTGATATTCGGACGCGGGCTTAAAACCAAAAAGTTCAATAAGTTTTATTACGGCGCGCTGTTTGTCGCGCTCGGCATGTACGGCTTGACGGCGCTCGGACTGTATCTCGGCGAGTACTTGCAGCTCGGCTGGTACACCGCAGTGTCGCCCGTAATACTCGTTTTGTACGTGCTTTTCGTGAGTAAAACACCCAAAACCGCGGATGCGGAGGGCGGCAAGGACGACGACAGACTGACGCTGAAAACGGCGGTCATACGTTTTTGCGTTTGCGCTGTTGTTTTGATAGGCGCGTCGGTGTGCATGACGTATCTTACCGACATGGTTGCGGACAAGATAGGCATGACAGGCTCGTTTGCCGGCGCGCTGTTCCTCGGCGTGGCTACGAGTTTGCCCGAACTGATAAGCTCGTCTACGTTATGTTATCGCGGTAATTTCAATGCCGCGGCAGGCAATATCATAGGCTCCAACGTATTCAATTTTATGATACTGTTCGTCGCCGACGTGTTTTCGTTTATGCCGGGCGCGACAAATGTATATCTGCTAAACACAGACTCCGAGTGGCTTTTGATACTCGGTGCAATCGCAACCGCGGCGACGTTCGGCATGTTTGTGCTTAAAAACCGCAAAACGCAGTCGACGGGCAATTTCGTCGGCGTTCAGGCGGTAAATACCGTGTCGCCGATAATGTATGTAATTTACCTGCTTATAGCGTGCGGCATTATAATCGTGTGAGGTAAGTATGCAAGAGCGGACGGAAAATCAACGTGAAGAAAAAGTCATGTTTCAGCATGTCATGAGCTATAAGGCATACCGCCGATTCATGATTGCGACGCGCGTCGCGGCGACGGCGGTAATAGCGGGCGGACTTGCGTGTCTTTCGATTTACAAACTGCCGCTCGGCATCATCTTCGGAACGATGGCGCTGTTTCTGGGCGCGATAGCGGTAATCGTCGCGCTCGGCAGAGAAGAGACCTATATTATTTTCGATACGCGGTTTGTTATAAAGCACGCCGATAAGCGCGCGTCAGTTCCGATTGAAAACGTCAAGTCGGTCAAGTACAAGCGCGCATTTTACGAAAAGAGTCTTGCTACGGGTACGGTCGCGATAAAGGCGGTAAACCCCGAAAACGGAAAAACGAAAAAATACAGACTGCGTCATGTGTTCGACGCGAAAGCATGCGTCGAGTTTTTGACCGATGCGGCGCGGGCGAACGCTGAAAGAGAAAAAGCAAAGGAGAAAGGCGGCGTTGAAAATATCGGATAAGACGTTCGGGGAAGAACGCGCACTGTACGGCGAAACCGATGTCGAGCTTTTCGATTGTAAGTTCGAGGGCGAAGCGGACGGAGAAAGCGCGCTCAAAGAATGCGGAAGGGTGTTTGCAAGCGGTTGCAAATTCGATTTGCGTTACCCGTTGTGGCACGTCGGCGAAGTCGAGCTCGACGGTTGTACGCTCACTGACAACTGCCGCGCCGCGCTGTGGTACAGCCGCAATATCGGAATAAAAAACAGCGGGCTGTTCGGCATAAAAGCGGTGCGCGAATGTCGCGACGTAATGATATCTGGAAGCGACATCGTCTCGCCCGAGTTCGGCTGGTCGGCAGAGAATATCAATTTCCGCGACGTAAAAGCAGTGTCCGAGTATTTTTTGATGCGAGCGCAGAATATCACCGCCAAAAAACTCGATTTTAAGGGTAAATATTCGTTTCAGTACACTAAAAACGCAAGGCTCGACGACTGTTATCTCGACACCAAAGACGCGTTTTGGCACAGCAAAAACGTAACGGTCAAAAACAGCGTGGTAAAAGGCGAGTACCTCGGGTGGTTTTCCGACAAACTGACTTTTATAAACTGCGAGATTATAGGAACGCAGCCGCTGTGCTATTGCACAAACTTAAAACTTATCGACTGCGTTATGAAAGACTGCGACCTCGCGTTTGAAAAGTCCGACGTGTATGCCGAGCTTCGCGCCAAGCTCGACAGCGTAAAAAACGCTTACCGCGGCGTGATAAAACTTCCCGACGTCGGAGAAATCATACGCGACGACGAAAGGGCGAAAGCGAAAATTATAATAGACGAAAGTTTAAAACGCGAAGAGCGTCGCGAGAGATATTGAAAAAGTATGAAATTCGACGAACAAGTGTATCGAACGGTAAAGCTCGTTCCCGAAGGCAAAGTCGCGACGTACGGACAGATTGCGTTTATGTCGGGGCATAAGGGTGCGGCTCGCGCGGTCGGCAACGCGCTTCACGTCAATCCGTACTTCGGCGAAGTGCCATGCCACAGAGTGGTGAACTCGCAAGGACGGCTTGCTCCGTCGTTTGCATTCGGCGGAATCGACGCGCAAAAAACCATGTTGGAGCGCGAAGGCGTAGAAGTAACCGACGGCAAAGTCGACCTCGAAAAATACCAGTGGCGCGGATGAACCCGATTAAATAACCCTACGCTGTTGCGGAATTGACGGAAGCTGTGTATTTCGTAAATTATCCTGCGGTGAGCCAAAAGATGCGCGGAGCGGCGGCGGAAAACCGCGCTTCAAAGTCTTAGATGTCCAATTATTTTCGCGTGTCGAGCCTTGCGGAAAAGTCGTTTCGGGCGTAGAAAACGAATAGCGAATAAACCCCTGCTACAGAACTGCCGCGCTTGACAATGAATTATAATATTGATATAATACAAAATATTAAAAGCAAGAGTTATCGATAGGAGAATTTATCATGGCAAACAAAGTTACCGCAGATATGACGATTTACGAAGTTCTGTGCCTTGCGCCCGAAAATGAAAAGGTGCAGCAGGTGTTCTTCGATATGGGTATGCACTGTCTCGGCTGTCCCATTTCGCGAGGCGAGACCGTGCGCGAAGCGGCAGACGTCCACGGAAACGACGTAGACGAGCTTGTGGCAAAACTCAACGCCGCCATAGACTGAAAATGAAACTTGTCGCGGGGCTTGGTAATCCCGGACGGGACTATGCGGGAACATACCACAACATCGGCTTCGACGCGCTCGACGCGCTTGCGGCGCGGTTTTGCGCGCCCGATTTTTCGGAGAGCAAAAAGGCGCTCGTTTCCGACGTGTCGTTAAGCGGCGAAAAGGTGTTTTTCGTAAAGCCGCTTACTTACATGAATCTTTCGGGCGATGCGATAGGCGCGCTTGCTCGGTACTATAAAATCGAGCCTAAGGACATTCTCGTCTTTTACGACGATATAGATATAGCAGTCGGCACGGTGCGTGCGCGCGAAAACGGTTCGGCGGGCACGCACAACGGCATGCGCGATATCGTGGCAAAGCTCGGGTCGACCGATTTTGCGCGCGTCCGCATAGGTACCGGACCTAAGCCGAATTATATGAATCTTGCCGATTACGTACTTTCGCATTACAGCGCCGCGGTCGGTAAGTCGCTTGCCGCCGCCGTAAAGGTCGCTTGCGATTTTGCCGAGGCGTGGCTCTCGGGCGAAACGTGGCAGGATAAGACGGTAGTTGTTTGATATGACAGATATTCGAGCCGTGGTAAAATCCATGAGCGGGCGCGTCGGCGAGGCTGTTGCGGCGGCGGCGCGCGGCGCACGCACGTCTGTATTCGGATTCACTAAGTCGGACGCGCGGCTTTTTTGTTGTGCGTTCGACGCTTTTTTGTATGTATGCGCCGACGCCGTTTCGGCGCGTACGGCGTTTACGGAGTTGTCGTTGCACTTCCCGTCGGCGCGGTTGCTTTTGCCCAAGAACAACGTCATACTTGCGTCTGGCTCGGAGCGCGACGGCAAGCGTGCGCGCGCGGTGTATGAGATAGCGAGCGGCAAGTGCCGCGTCGTAGTTACCACGGCGGAAGCCTTAATGCAGATTATGCCTACGCGCGAGACTGTGGAACGCGCGGCGGTCGTTTTCGAAAAGGGCGGACGGTATAAGACCGACGAGATTGCGGCGCGGCTCGTTGCGGCGGGATATGCTCGCGTCGGACATGTCGAAGAGCCGTCGCAATTCGCTTTGCGCGGAGACATTTTGGATATTTGCGCGCCGGGCGGCGAGGCGGCGCGGCTCGAATTTTTCGGATACGATTGCGATTCGTTGCGCGCGCTCGACCTATCTTCGCAAACGGCGGGCGATAATCTTTGCGGCTTTACCGCTTATCCCGCGCGCGAGACGGCGGGCGCGGATTATTCGGGAGTTGTTTCGGCGCTGATTAAAGCCGGAGAAAAGCGCAAGTGCAACGGCGTGCCGATAGAACACCGCGTTGCCGAGCGGCTCGAAAACGGCGACGGCGACGGCGTGCAGACCGCGCTTTCGCTTTTTCCGCATACCACGCTCGACAGGTTTTGCGGCTTGCCCATAATTATAGAAGACGCAAAAAGCGTATACGACGCCTGCGTGTTTTCGTACCGCGAGCACGCGTCGCGTTCCAAAAGACTTATAGAAGCCAACGAAGCGCCTTTTTGCGCCGTCGATAACCTCGTGCAAACGCCGCCCGCAGACGGCGCGGTTTTATGTTTCCACTCGCTCGATTCGGCAAACCGTTTTTTCGAACCGGATAATGTATTCAAGTTCAAAAGTTTGGATTTGCCGTTGTACGGCAGAGCTTTGAGCGGACTTGTCGACGATGTTAAGGCGTGGCGTGCGAGAGATATGCGCGTTCTTATCGGTGCGGATATAAAAGAGGGGTTGGAAAAACTCGGGTGCTTCGACGTCGAATATATTTTCCCGACGGCGGACGGCGGAGTTTTCTTCGACGAGAATACGGTAATTATCGGCATGCGCAACGTCGGTATGAAACGCGACCCGTTTGAAGCCGTCAAGCGCACGGGCGTTAAGGAGCTCCCGAAGCCCGGCGATTACGTCGTGCACGAAACGCACGGTATAGGCATTTGCGAGGCTGTGGGCGCGGTGGACTTCGGCGGTTACGAGCGCGACTACATAACGATAAAATATGCCGGCGGAGACGAGTTGTTCGTTCCCGTCGAAAACATGGGCAGAATAAGTAAATACGACTTCAACGACACCCCGCCGAAACTCAATAAACTCGGCGGCGCGGAATTCGAAAGAGTTAAGTCGCGCGTCAAATCAAAACTCAAAAAAATGGCGTTCGACCTCATGGAGCTATACGCCAAGCGTGAAACGGCGAGAGGTAAAAAGTATTCGGAGGACAGCGCGTTATTCGACGAGTTTTCGGCGGACTTCCCTTACAGCGAAACGCCCGACCAGCTTGCCGCGATAGACGCGTGCGTCGGCGATTTGACCGCGGGCAAGGTCATGGACAGACTGATTTGCGGCGATGTCGGGTTCGGCAAGACCGAGGTCGCGCTGCGCGTCGCGTTTAAGGTGATAGCGGGAGGCGGGCAGGTCGCTTTTCTTTCTCCGACCACCGTTCTCAACAGACAGCATTACGCGACGACTAAATCGCGCATGGAAAAGTTCGGGGTCAAAGTTGCGGCGTTTTCGCGCGTCGAGCTTGACGAGGCCAAAACGCTTAAAGGTTTGGAAGACGGGTCGATAGACGTTGTTTGCGGCACGCACAAGCTGCTCGGTGGCAAAGTAAAGTTTAAAAATCTCGAATTGCTCATTCTCGACGAAGAACAGAAATTCGGCGTTTCCGACAAGGAAAAAATAAAAAATCTCAAAAACAACGTCAATGTGCTCACGCTGTCCGCAACGCCTATTCCGCGTACATTGCATATGGCTTTGTCGGGCATTCGCGACGTGTCCATGCTCGAAACGCCGCCGACGGGAAGACTGCCCGCGCAGGTATACGTTACCGAGTATTCGGACGCGCTTGCAGTCGACGCCGTTACGCGCGAGGTCGCTCGCGGCGGTCAGGCGTTTATCGTGTACAATTACGTCAATTCTCCGGTGCTCGGTATTGCCGAGTACGCAGGCAAACTGCAAAGGTTGATGCCCGAGCTTAGAGTAATATACGCGCACGGACAAATGGATAAGCGCGCGCTCGCGTCGGCGGTGGAGCGGTTCGCGGCGGGCGAAGCGGACGTTCTCGTCGCAACGACTATTATAGAGAACGGCATCGATATTCCCAATGCGAACACGATGGTCGTGTTCGGCGCAGAGAATATGGGGCTTAGCCAGATGTATCAGCTTAAAGGCAGAGTGGGGCGGTCGGACAGAGTAGCGCAAGTGTATTTTACTTACAGCGACGAGAATAGGCTCACTCCGCAGGCGCTCGAACGCTTGGAAGCCGTTTCGCGCTACACGGAACTCGGGAGCGGCGTCAAAATCGCAGAACAGGATATGCGTATCCGCGGCGTCGGAAACGTATTCGGCGCGGAACAGCACGGACATATGGTAAGCGTCGGGTATTCCATGTACTGCAAGCTACTGAACGAAGCGGTCGCCGAAATAAAAGGTGCCGCGCTTCGCTCGCATAAAGACCCCGTTATGAAAGTCGATTTTACGGCGGTAATACCGAAAGATTATTGCGATTCGGCTATGCGAATAGAAATTTACGGCAGAATTTCGAGGTTGAAATCGTCGAGCGAGCGCGACGAGCTTTTGAACAGATTGAAAGACGCGTACGAGACCGTGCCGAGCGAAATAAAAAACCTCGCGAACGTCGGGTTGATAAAAAATCTCGCCGCCGAAATAAACGCGACAACGGTAACCTTGTTGCGTTCGGGCGCGAAAATCGAGTTTGCGGACGTAAAGGACGTGCCGAGCGGTTTTGAAAAATTCGGCGGCTGTTTTACGGCGGTAAAAGCTCCTATATTGGTGTTCGAGAACGTGAAGTCGCTTATGCGGTTTTTGACGGAACGCGGTTCTTGCGCAACGGCATAACTTTTCACGCGTCGCGTTTTGCTTGACATCACCGCGCCGAGATGGTAAAATAGAACAGTAAAGAATAATCAGCGGGCAATTAACTCAGCGGGAGAGTGCCACCTTCACATGGTGGAAGTCGAGGGTTCGAACCCCCCATTGCCCACCAGTCAGAACCTAAAACGAACCACTAATTAAAGTGTTCGGGTTAGGTTTTTTCTTTGCCGTTATTCGGTTGCTGTGCGTAGCGTCGCGTCAAGCACTCGCCACCGAGCCGTTTATGCTTTTACTGTTTGCTTTTGCTTCGTAGGCACGCTATACTCTTTCTGCGACAAACAGTAATTTATAGAGGTTGTAAGCGGAAATCGTAGCATACTCTACATGTTCGGAAAAGGATAAATACTTTAAACAGATAGCGGCATACGAATGGAAAACGGCAAAATTTTTAGCAACGCTTTTAAAAGAAAATCGTTTACAAGACGCGCTCGGCAGTTGGGGTGAATTATATTTGCTCGTTGACGGGGATGTCCTTGTTTCGTTTGTTACGCTTTCTGCGCAAAACTGCATTGCCGACCCCGCCCTGATGCCGTGGCTCGGTTTTTTTCATACTGCGCCGGAATATCGTGGCAACCATTACGGGAAACTGTTGATTGACGGGGTTTGTGAGTTTGCACGAAAGGCTAACTATAATAAGATATACATAGCTACTGACCATATCGGTTTATATGAAAAATACGGTTTTGTATTTTTAGAAAACCGTATCGACATTTGGGGTGTAGATAGCCGAATTTATGTAAGAGAAATATAAATTAAGATTATGTTATAAATTGTTTTGGTTACTGCTTTTGCGCCGCACCGATGCAATAATTTCGAATCACAAAATAGCTTGATTTGAATGCAAAGCAATGTTATAATACAGTATCTCTTAATTACAAAATCGGATATAAGCGAGATAATAAATGTCAATCAGGGTAAAATCGAATAGAAACTGGATGATGAAACCGATTATTATTTTTATAATAGCTTGGTCATTATGTGTCGTCGGAATATCTATAACGGTTTATTTTGAATACGATGAAGAATTGATATTTTTTTTAATCTTGTCCTGTGTCTTTTTAGTCATTTTTATCATAGCTATATTAGTAATAAAATTTTATAAGAACAGAATATATGAGTTTACCGAAAACGAAATAAAATGCTATAAGCGAAATCGTTTATTGAATACTATTGATATTGCCAATATAGAAAAAATAAATTTTTATCGGTATAAATTGCGATATATCGTAACTATATTCTTGGGTGAATTACCGTCCGGCGGTGCTTGGTCGTTACATGTATGGATGAAAGACGGAACAAAAAACGTTTTGAGATTTTTTTCTAAGAAAGACGCCGAAATGCTAAAAGAAAAAATTTTCGGCGAATTATTGACAATAATTTAATGTCGCCGAAAATGAGACAAATGCAATTAGCCCGGTATTCGATTGGGGGCTACTGTCGTACACCTTGTAAGCGCGCCCGAAATGGGGTGTTCTGCTCGGCGAAAAAGGGATATGGGGCGCGGCGTATTTATGCTCCGCGTATCGAGCCGATTGTTTACAAGTTTCCGACATAAGTTAATCTTGTGTTATGCTTGCAATAGAATTATTTTTCGATATAATATGATTGCGTCATAGGAGATACGATGTCTACTAAAACAAAAATTAAAATTACGGATAACATAAATTTACGCAAACAATTAGACGCAGAATATGAAACACATACGCAAATTCAGTTATGTAAGTATGCCGTTTTATTGTCAAAGCATATATTGTCGATTGTAAATTATAAAGACATGGATAACCCGATAATTCGAGCGGGCTTTGCCGTAAATGAAAAATGGCAAGAAGGCAATGCAACAATGCACGAAGTACGGCAAGCGGGTTTTGCCATACACCGTTTAGCGAAAGAATCCGATAGCTTGATAATACAAACGGCATTGCGCGTAGCGGGGCAATCGGTTGCAACGGGACATATGAGAGAACACGCGATGGTTGCTTCCGATTACGCCGTAAAAGTCGTAAATCTTTTATTCCCGGATAATGCCGAAATTGTAACACAAGAAAGATTATGGCAAATCGAATGTTTAAAAAGCGTTATATAAACATTCGTTTAAGATTATGACTATTCCGCCGAACGGGATATGGCGCACATGACGCGTCGTTTTTGCGCGTCTCGCGCTCGGGCATGAAAATGTGGGCTGCACTATCGCCGCGCTCGCGCCGCAAGTGCGCGATTTGATTCTTTCTCTGCATTTTTGCAACATTCGTATCCCGAATTAAATTATTCGAACTAACGCTTATTATTGCTTTCCGTTTGGAAATATGATATATTGATTATGTAGCTCGATTAAATCATAGCAAAATACTATACAGTCGATTAACTTTTTATGTAATCGTGCGACGGGAATATCGGCTAATTCACAGAGGCGCGTATCTGCCGAGCGCGTCATTTATTTATCGGAGACTCCTATGAAAAAGAAAATCGTCATCGCTTTATCGGCGGCAATGAGCAGCTGCGCTCTCGGGTATTGGCTTGCGGCTTGTGCCGATAAAGAAGAACCGCCTGCGCATAAGCATGCCGTAACGTTCGTCGCGGAGAACGCGGCGACCTGTACGGAAGACGGCAACATCGCATACTACGCATGTGGTTGCGGCAAATTGTTTTCCGACGAGAATGCGACGGCCGAAATAGTCAATCATGACAGCATAATTTTAGATAGACTCGGGCATAGCGTCGTACCTCACGGCGCAAAATCGGCGACTTGTACGGAGGACGGTTGGAACGCACATGAAGACTGTTTGCGTTGCGACTATACTACCAAGACGGTAATCCCCGCGCATCATGTTTATACCGATTATATATGCGACGTTTGTGCCGCAGTCGACCCGACAGCGCCTTATACCTCGGGACTCGAATATACGGAAATAACGGAAAACGGGCAAATCGTGGGATACAGCGTATCCAAAAGTTCTGCGGAAACCGGCAAATATATCAAGATTCCGAACGAACACAACGGCAAGCCCGTTACGAGTATAGGGAATTCCGCATTTAAAAACTGCGTCGATTTAACAAGAATCGAAATCCCGTACGGAGTTACAAGCATTGGAGCGGAGGCATTTTTAAATTGCACCAATTTGAGCTCAATAACTATTCCGAGTACGGCAACGAGCATAGGCGTCGGGGCGTTCCAGCAATGCACGAGCTTAACAAACATCGATATACCGAGCGAGGTTGCAAGTATCGAAGAGCGGACATTCTTCGGATGCAGTAGCTTGGAAAACGCGACGTTTGCCGAAAACAGCCGACTGACGGCTATTCGCGGGTATGCGTTTTTCAATTGCGGAAGTTTGACAAAAATAGAAATTCCGCACGGCGTAACCGTTATCGACAATAATGCGTTCTGTAATTGCGTAAGTTTAAAAAGCGTAACCATACACGATTCGATTGCGACTGTCGGTAACGGCGTGTTTAATGATTGTCCTATTGAGTTTGCGGAGATGCCTGCTTCGGTTATTATGCACATTACGCAGTCAAGCATGTCGTCCGCCTTAAAACCGCGGTAATAACAAGCGGCGAAAGTATCGCCAGTACGGCGTTCGCCGATTGCAGCGGGTTAACAAACGTAACCTTACCGACCAGTTTGACGAGTGTCGGTAAAGGGGCTTTCGGGGATTGCGTCAGTTTGACGAGCATATCTATTCCGAGCGACGTTACGAGTATCGAAGAATATGCGTTTTACCGCTGTACAAGTTTGACAAGTATAGAGATACCTAACAGTTTGACGAGTATCGGTATGTGGGCCTTTGCATATTGCGGTAATTTGACGGGCATAACCATTCCGAGCGGCATTCCGAGCATTTACGAATACACGTTTTACGGTTGTAAAAGTTTGACAAGCATAGAGATACCGAACGGCGTAACGAGTATCGGTAGGGACGCTTTCGCGAAATGCGGCGGACTAACCGCTATAACTATACCGAGCAGTGTAGCGAACATCGGCGAGAACGCTTTCTATAACTGCGGTAACTTAAAGGGCATAGAGATACCGAACATTACAATTATCGAGAATGATACGTTCTACGGGTGCGGCAGTTTGACCGATATAACAATACCGGACTCGGTAACGAGTATCGGGAATTGGGCATTCTCCGGGTGCGGCAGTCTGACTAATGTAACAATACCGGACTCGGTAAAGAGTATCGGGGATGACGCATTCTCCGGTTGTAGCAGTCTGACCGGGGTGATTATACCGAATAGCGTAACGAGCATAGGAAATAAAGCCTTTTCGCGGTGCCCCGACTTAATAAGCATAACGTTGCCCAATAACCTCGCGAGTATCGGCGACCGAACTTTCTTCGTCTGTAAAAGTTTGATTAGCGTAATCATCCCGAACAGTATTACAAATATAGGTAGCGAAGCATTCTCCGGTTGCGAAAGCTTGCGTGAGATAACTTTCTACGGAACGGCAAGTCAGTGGAATAATATTGAAAAAGGTAGCGATTGGAACTACAACACGGGCACTTATACGATTAACTGCACCGAAGAAGAATAAGAAAGCGTTTGGGACGTTCGGCACGGGCGGCGGATAAAAAGTGCACGGTAAACGTGTTCGCCGAGCAGTCGGCGGCAACGCCTTTGTCGCTCGACACTTGCTGTTTATACGTTTGCAAATATTGTCTGCTTATTGTATAATAAATTCGCTTTATAAAGCGAAATAAATTGCGAGGAACGGAAATGCAGAATAAAGCATTGGTTGTAATAGATATTCAAAACGATATTACAAAAAATTATAAGGACGTAATCGATAACATTAACGCGGCTGTCGAGTGGGCGGTTTCAAACGATATTCACGTTGTTTATATCAAACATAATAATCTCTCGGCAGGAACACGGACATTTAAGCCCGATACTCGCGGTGCGGAATTGGTTGCCGATATGAGAATAGCGTCCGAAAACATCTTTGTAAAAAGTAAGGGGAACGCGCTGACAAGCGAAGCATTTAACGCTTTCATCGCCGAAAATGAAATCAAAGAATTCTACGTCGCCGGCGCCGATGCCGTCGCTTGCGTAAAGTCGACCTGTTATAACATGGCAAAGAGCGGTTTTGCGGTTCACGTTTTGTCAGACTGTATAACAAGCTACGACAAAAAGAAACTTCCCGAAATGTTAGATTATTATGAGCGCGTCGGTTGCCGCGTCGAAACATTGCGTTAAGTAAATTAAAATATGGATTGGTTTAATTATTACGGACTTGTTATAATGGCAGTTATAATGATTCCTAATATCATTTACGCAGTAAAACGTAAAAACAGTGAAAACGTCTATCGTAATAAGGCGGTCGAAATCTCGGAACAAATCGGCAGATGCGGATGTTTCGTGTCGATGATATTTAATATTCCGTACACTTACTTTAACTTTTGGTTTGATTATGCGCTTATCGTTTATTTGTCGGTAAACGGCGGTTTGTGTTTGGCGTATTTGATTTTTTGGCTGATATGCCGCAATAGAAACGATAAGTTAAGGGCATTGTCTCTTTCGGTAATTCCGTCTTGTATATTCTTGTTCGACGGCATAATTTTGGCAAACGTTTTGTTGCTTTTCTTTTCCGTTCTTTTTGCCATATGCCATATTTTTATAAGTTGCAAAAATTCAGTTTAGACTACTCGCTCGTTGTAACGGTCGGTAACGAGGGGGAGGAGTAGATGAGTGAAAATCTCGGCAGAAGTAGACTGTCGGGAGTTTTTTGTGTAATGAAAAAGTGAAAGCCCATAGGCAATGAGATTGCCTATGGGCTTATTACGTTTGCCAAAAGTCATAACAGAGTGTCAGTAAGGGCAAGTGTCCGACAACCTTTTAAGAAGAAATAACGTTTTTAAATAATAGACTGCGGAAAAGCGCGGTACGGAAAAACGTAACACAAGGGGTGGGGAAATGCCGGACATAAACGACATAGCTGGCGACTATACGGTAAAATTGGGAATAGCACCGAGCGTGGCGGGATTCGACCGCTTTCGCGAAGCAGTGGCATATTGCGTAACGAGCGAAGAAACCCGTTCGATGAAATATATATGCGAGAGGATAGGCGAGAAACGGTTTATGCAAGGGAAAACGGTACAGCGCGAAATAGGATATGCGGTAAAGACGGCGGACAATCTGAGCGGAAGGATATACGACCTGCTGGGACTGAAAGTGCGAGAAGAAGATATACGCCCGAAATATATAATCCGTTTAGTAGCGTTTTTTGTCAAGCGCGAACTTGGATTGAAAGAGTAATAAACAAAACGCAGATTGGGAAACGGAAGAAAACGACGGAGCAATCCGTCTGTT
>CATLGX010000003.1 GCA_949948785.1 uncultured Christensenella sp.
TGCCCTCTTCGGGGAGCGCCGCCGAAATCACCTCCGCCGCGCCGCCGCCGTCCGTAAAATCCGCGCCCGCCGCGCCGTGTATATGCTCGTCGATAAACGCGGGCACGACAAGCGCGCCGCTCGGAAGCGCGACGGCATCGCCGTCGGCGGCAAAGCCGCGGGTAACGCCGTCGAACGCGAGGTCGGCGCGTCGCACTCCCTCGCCTTCTATATAAATATCGACGTTTTTAAAGCAAAGCATAAGCATCCTCGTCGGCTACTATCACCGCGTCGCCGTGGCGCTGAAGCACGCTCGCGGGACAAAGCTCGCTGACTTCGCCCTTTACTGCGGCGTAAACCGCTTGCGCCTTGTTCGCGCCGCTCGCGAGAAGAACAATCTTTTTCGCTTGCATGATTTCCGCAATCCCCATGGTAATCGCAAAGCGAGGCACGTCCTCTTTGCGCTCGAAAAGCCGAGCGTTTGCCTCCACGGTGTCTGCCGTAAGTTCTACGACGTGCGTCGCACTGTCGAACGGAGTGTTCGGCTCGTTAAAGCCTATATGCCCGTTACGCCCCAAGCCCAAGACCTGAACCGCGCGCGGCATGGCGGCTATCAGCGCCGAATACCTCGCGCACTCTTTATCGAGGTCGTCCGCATTGCCGTCGGGCAGATGCGTGTTTTTTATATCTATGTCTATATGGTCGAACAGCTTATCGCGCATAAAAGAGACATAGCTGTCGGGGCTGTCCGCGCCCAAGGACACGTACTCGTCGAGATTGAGCGTGCTTACGTTTTTAAACGAAACGCCTTCGCGGCACGCCTTAATCAATAGGTCGTACATGCCGACGGGCGTGCTTCCCGTAGCAAGACCGAGAACGGCTTTCGCGTTTTTCTTGATTTCGCCGATTACTATTTCCGCGCCGACCGCGCTCAGCTCCTCGTAATTTTTAACTTTTATTACTTTCATCTTAAGCCTCGCTTTTACTATCCGACGATAAAATTATGAAGTATGTCGCTGTTTGCGGCGGCGTCCGCCGCTTCGCATTCGACAAACGTGCGCACGACAGGCTCCGTGCCCGACTTGCGTATGAGCGCCCAGCCTCCGCCGTCGAAGTAAAATTTTATATTGCCCGAAAATTCTTCTTTCCGCACGACTTCGAGCGTAAACGCGGGGTCGCCGTCGGGAATGACGACTTCGCCGCCGTCGAAGCGTATTTCGTCCTCGACCGAGATAAAACGGTAATCTGCGTAATCGCAAACCTCTTTGACTATTTCCGACACGGGCTTATTCATTACGGCGACAGCTTCGGTGAACAGCATGGACGAAAAAACGCTGTCCTTGCCGTAAATGTATCCGCGCACGGTAAGTCCGCCGCTGCTCTCGCCGCCGACAAGCGCGTCGGTCTCGCGCATTTTCGCCGAAATGTTTTTAAAGCCGACGTCCACCTCGTGGCACTTAAATCCGGCGCGTTCCGCTATCTTGTCCACAAGCACGGTAGTCGCGCAGTTTTTTACTATATCGCCTTTCATGCCTCGGTATGCGAGAAGATAGTAATACACTGCGGCGAGTATGTAATTGTTGGAAACGTAATCGCCCTTTTCGTCGAGCACGCCCAGCCTGTCGCTGTCGCTGTCCGTCGCCATGGCAAAATCGTAACCGCCCGAAACCACCTTATCTCTCAGCGGACGCATGGCCGCTTCCGTCGGATTCGGCGGCGCGAAATTAAAGAACGCGTCGTGTTTTTTATGCAGAATTTTGTAGTTGCGTATCCCCGCTTTTTTAAACATCGGCTCCAAACAGCGCGCGCCCACGCCCGAAAGATTGTCGTACAGAATTTTTACGCCGCTCTTTTCAAGCTCGGGCGAAAGGAAGCTCTTGATGTTGTCGAGATACGCGCGCTTATTGCAGTAATCGACTACAAGCCCCGCCGCACGCGCGTCCGCAAGACTCATGTGCTTGGGGCTTTCTGCGTTGGCGGCTAGCTCGAGCGCGGAAGTAATATCCACCCCCGCGTCCGCGCCGCCCGCGACAAACAGTTTTACGCCATTAAAGTAGTACGGGTTGTGGCTCGCCGTAATCATGAAACCGTAATCGAGCTTTTCGTCGCGCACCGCAGTCATCACTGCGGGCGACGGCATAGGTTCGGTGTACAGCAGACACTTTACGCCGTTTGCGGCGAGCGTTTCCGCTATCCAGCCCGCAAAATAATCCGAGCCGAAACGGTAGTCGTAGCCGACGACCGCCTCCGCTTTTTCGCCGCGCTCTTTTATCATGCGGCAAAGCCCCTGCGCTATTGCTTTTACGTTTTCGCGGTTGAAGTCGTCGCCGATAACGCCCCTGAATCCGCCCGTTCCGAATTTAATCATAGTTTTTCCGTAATACCCCGTTGCAGAAATGCGTTTTGTTTTTGCCTATGCGTTCGTATCGACAGGCGCGTTGCCCTCGACAACGCCGTTGAGGTTGCCTTCCGTAACTCCGTCCTCGCCCTCGTACTTACCGTTCAATTGGGTAAACTTGGCAACGGCGGACGTGCAGTTTTGCACCGTGCCGTTATTTATCGCGGCAAACGCCGCCGCCGCGCCCCAGTTGCTTCTTATAGAGCACGTGTCGTCAATCGTAACGTCGTATATCTTGCCCTTATTTAACGTCGATATAAAAGAATGATAATTACAGGCGCTTGCGATATAGTTGCTGAGCGTAAAGTTCCCGACTTCGCCGTCCGCGCCTATAAACGCGAAAAGCGAATACCCGAAGAACTGCGCGTTCCAACCCGTTTCGTACGTCGTGCGCCAACCGCTTATAGTGTGTCCGCCGCCGTCGAACTTGCCCGTAAACGCAGTCGTTTCCGCGGCTTCGGTATCTATGACCGTACTTTCGCCTACGACCTTTGATACAACGGAGCTTATCTTGTGCGACGTGTAGTTAAAGTCGAGGTCGTTGGCGAGAATGTAATATCCCGAAAGATTGTCGTTCATCGCGTCGAACTGCTCGACAGTACTTATTTCCTGCCATACGGCGACGTTTTGAATATCAGAGGAAACAACGGCGCCGTCCGTATACGTCAGCGAGATATTGTTTAACCCGGCTTTGACCGCGCTTATAACAAGCCCCGCGTCGCCCTTTTCTATCTGTTTGGAACTGCCGTCGCTGTAACCGACGGTAATATCGTAATACTCGAAAATATCGAAGTCCGCGCCCGGCGCGACGACTATTTTAGTACCCGGCGTTTTCTCGACGGCGGAAACGGAAGACGCGACCATTCCCGAAACTTCGATAACCGTAACTTCTATCGTAACGAATTGCTCCGCGCCCTCGCCGTAGAAGAACTTGACATTCTGCTTTGCGCCGATTTCCGCGGTATTGTCGAAACCCTCCGTCCTGACGGGGGTTACGGACTGTTTGCTTCCGTCCGAATAAGTAACTTCGAGCGACACATTATTCAGCGCGATATTCGTATTCTGCATGACGGATAAAGGTTCGCCCTTGTACTCGGCGCCTACGGAGTACGGCTCGCCCACCGTGATTTCTTTTATCGCGCCGATAAACAAACCGGTCGCCGCCGACTTTACGCCGAGACTGAACCTGTCGCCCGCTTCCAGTCTGTCGGTAACATTGAGTTTGACGGTGTAAGCGTAGGACTGTTCGTCGTAACTCACATATCCAATCAAATCCTCGACAGCCGTGCCGTTCACCCACGTTATAAACGACACCTCGCCCACAGTCTTTTGATAAACCTTGATTTCGGCGGTTATATCGTCGCTTCCCGCTTCGTACATGGTCGTCGGCATCGAAATAACTTTTTTGTAGCTGTCGTTGCCGTAAACCGTGCCCATCGCGTCGACGTAGAACCAGCCCTCTCCGAGTTTATCGGTCAAATCGCTCTTGCTGCCGACGAACACGTTTTCCGCCGACGCATCCGCGTCGCTTTCATACGCGCCGCCCGCAATATCGAAACCGCCGTAGCCGCTTTCGCCGCGTGTAATATTACACACGACGTTTTGCACCGTGCCGCTGTTATACGCGACAATGCCGCCGCCCGAATAGTTGGCATAGAGCGTGCAGTCGTCCTCGACGACGACGTTTCTGACCGTGCCGAGATTGACACCCGCCACTATTCCGCACAGCTTGCCGCCCTTAATCGCGGTGTTGCGCAGAGTAACGTTCTCCACGCGCCCCTCACTGCCTATATAAGCGAAAAGCCCCATGTAATACGCCTCGGGTTTCCAATAAGCGCCTATGTCGCGAACATATCCCGAAATCGCATATCCGTTGCCGTCCAAAGACCCCGTAAACGCCGCGCCGCCCGTCTCGCCTTGGGGAATCGGGTCGCCCTCCTCGGGATAAGTCCAGGCGGTATGCCCGTCCTTGTCAAACGTATATGCGCGCTCGTCGGCGAATCCGCTCGCCGCCTTAACGGGCGCCGCGCCTATCATGACGTCTTTTTCGCCTTCGAGAACTATGTCGTTGGCGAGCACGTAGCTTGCCGAAAGGTCGTCGTTTATGGACATGAAATCGGCTTCGGTGCGCACAAAATACGCCGCGTTAACTCTGACGAACGAAACGTTGTTCTGCGCGTCGATAATTTTCAACAGCCGACTTCCCGACCCGTTAAACGACACGTAAGAACTGCCGTTTTCCGTTTTGACTTCGACGGGCGCGCCTTTCATATCGACTGCCGTAACCTCGCCGTCCGCTATTTTGTAGCTCGGCGAAACCGCGGTCTTGTCATACTCGTACGTCTTTTTGACAAGCGCGTCGCCTATGTCGTTCTCGTTTCTCTCGCGCACCGTTACGACGAATGTCGTCTTAAACGGTTCGGCAATACCGTCGACGGAATAAGTAAGCTCCACCGTCTTTTCGCCGACGGTAGTGAGGTCGACGTTGCCGACCGTAGGCGTAACGGTTTCCGTCGCGTCGTTGCTGTACTTCAACTCGACGACAAGTCCCGTCGTGTCGAGCTGCCCGCCATCATGCGTTTCGTCGAGGAAGTATTCCGTCTTTTGAGGATTTGCAACGAGTCTGAGCTGTTCGGGCACGACCTCTTCCACGACGTATTTTACGCTCGCGAAATCCGAATCTTTGTAGCCGCTTCCTTTTTTGGCGGTCGCTTTAACGTAAACGACGTATTCGCCCGCCGCCGTCTCGTTTATCGTGTAGCTCGTTGCGGAAACGGAAACTTCGGCTTTGTCGTTCACCTTGACGGTATAACCGCTCGCGTGAGCGACCGCGTTCCAAGACACGACGTTTTCAACGACGGAAAGCGAGGGTTTTTGCAATTTTATATCGGGCTTTACGTTTTCGTCGTCGCCGCCGCAACCGACAAGCGCGCCCGCCGATAATGCCGATAGCGCGGCGATAACCGCCGCCGCCGCAATTTGACTTTTTTTCATGATTTACCTCCCCAAAGGGTTAATTTACATAGATTCGCGCGTCCGCTCTCACGCCCCGTGAACGGATACGAGACAGTCCTTGACCGCTTTGTATATCGCGCCGCGAACAGTCGCGTCCGAACCGAGAAGAGACGGATATACACGCGCGCCCGTAAGCGACTTGCTCAGTTCGCCGTTCAGCGCCGCTATATATTCGTCGCCGAACTTGATGACGCCGCCCGTCAAAACTATCGTCGAAATATCCAGCACTTCCACGATGTCGCACAGTTTCTCGCCGAGACACACCGCCGTTTCGAGCACATATTTTTTCGCGTCGGGGTCGGCGTTATATCGCGAAACAGCGTCTTCGAGCGTTTTCACCCCAAGCTCGTCGCGTATGACGCGGAGCGAGACAAACTCGTCGATAACGGCGGACTTGCCCTTAAAGCTCGTGTGCATAAGTCCGAACTCGCCCGCAAACCCGCGGCTTCCCGTATACAGCTTGTTGCCGAACACCAGCGCGCCGCCGATGCCCTCGTCCACGTGAATAATCATTCCGTCGTTGACGTCCTTCAAAAGCCCGTAGGCAATCTCGCCGACGGCGGCGAGATTGACGTCGTTTTCGAGCACGACGGGCACGCCGAACTGCCGCTCGAAAAGGTTTACTATAAAGTTCTTTTCGGAAAAGAACTCGCCCGAGAACTGTTTGGAAAGTTGCAGTTCGCCCGACGTCATATCTACTCGTCCGGGCATTGAAAACACTATCCGAAGCAACGGTATATCGCGGTATTTTTCACTGCCGAGCGCATTTTTGAGCGCCAGCGCCAACTCGTACAGCATTGCCACATCGTACTTTTCGACGCGGGTCTCCACGGATTCGGTTATGCGCGATTTCATGTCGCTCACGACTATTCGCGCTACGTAGTCCGAAAGAGATATCACCGCGACGCAGCCGAAATTCTCGTTGACCGTCCAGTACTTCGGCCGCCGCCCCGTCGGCGCACGGCGCGTCGACGCTTCATGCTCGCACTCTTTTATGTACTCTTTGTTTCGCAGTTCGTCGATAATGGCTGACATCGCCGCATTGGACAGATTAAGCTGCGTCGCAAGCGCCGTCGCCGTGCAACTGCCGTTATCCAAAAGGCTTTGCATGACGAGACGGTTATTGAGATAACGCGCATAGCTCTGCGTTTTTCCCGTATCGAGTTTTAAATCTTCCATCTAATTCTCCTCCTCGACCGTTACTGCGGTCGGCAAAACGGGAAGTCTCCCGTCCTCGGTTATCCATTCGGTCCAAGCGGAAAAATCGCCGTTTTGCGCGAGCACGTCCGCGTTTGACGAAGTTACGGCGTTACCTATTATTTCGCCCAGATTCTCGCCGCAGAACGGAACCGACCCTACGGCATAACAGTTTTTGATTACGCCGGTATTCTCGCCGCAGAACGCGCCGTACTTGGTGCCGCTCGCGTTTATCGAACCGATGGAATAGCAGTTTTCCACCGTTCCGAAATTGCGCCCGACAAACGCGCCGCATTTATCCGCGCCGTCTTGAACAAGTTTTACATCCGACGAACAGTTGCGCACGACGCCGTTGTTTACGCCGACGAGCGTTCCCGAAAACGACTTTGCGTAAAGCGGAGTTTCTTCCGCGCCCTTGACGTTGAGATTGATAATTGTCGAGCTTGACGTAACAAACCCGAACAGCCCGCCGTTGTACGCGAGTTCGTCAGTTCTGTTCATCCACAAGCCCGAAATCGTATGTCCGTTGCCGTCGAACGTACCCGAGAAAGCGTCGCGCAACGCAGTGCCGTCGGTTACGTCGTGATAGATTCCGATGGGCGTCCACCCTTCCGCAAACCGCGAAAGATATTGGGTAAGGTCGATGTCGTTTGCGAGCACGTAGTGCAACGAAAGCGCCGAATTGTCCGCGCCCGACGATTTGATATTAGCAAGGTCTTCCGCCGTACGCACGAAAACGGCGGCTGTTATTTTTACCGAAACGGCGTTTCTCGCAGTGTAAACACGCATTATGCTCTCGCCCATGACAAGCCGCGAAAATGCCGACGGCAAGACTTTAACGACGCGCTCAGCCTCGGCGTAGCTCCACTCTTCCGCGCCGAGCATGCGCCCCGCCACGGAAACGCCTTTTACGCCGAGCGCTTCCGCCGCCGTATCGCCGCCGAAGTCGAGCGTTATTTCGAGCGTGCCGCCCTTGCCGTATTCGACGAACGCTTTGTCCGTATCGGATTTAACGTGCGCGCCGACAGACGTTTTAAACGTGCGTTCGGCAGTCTCGCCTTTGGCGGAGGCGACGACGGTAAACTCCGTTCCGTCCTCCACAAGTCCGCCGAAACGTACTACGCCCGTAACGCCGTCTATCGAAATACCGTCGACGGGGGTTTTGAGCGAATACGCAATCGAGTAAACTGGCACGGAAGCCGCGACTACGCTCTCGCCGTTGATAATATAATCGGAAAGATTTTCAAACGCTATTACGGGCGTTACGGTCGGCACGCGCACGGTGCATACCGCCGTCGCAACGACTTTACCGTTCTTTACCGCGCCCACCAAAACCTGCGCTCCGTCTCTCGCGTCCTCGCCAATCGAAAACACGCCCTTGGAAGAGACTGTTACGCCGCTCGGCGCGTCGCCTATTATCTTGTACGTTACGCCGCCGCTCGCTTTTACCGCGTCGCCGTGCCGCACCGTGTATTCCGCCGCCGTAAACGCGGGCGGGGCTTGCCTGTCAGGCTCGGACGGAAGCAGTACAAACAGCAGTGTCAATCCGAGCGCGACAGCGGCAACTGCCGCCGCGCAGATAAATATAATATTTCTTTTCTTTTTGCTTAACGCCATATAACGCCGCCTCCTATCCTTTCAGTCCGCCCGCGACGGTGTTGCGAATAATGGTCTTTTGGAAACATGCGAACAGCACGATTATCGGTATGACGGCAACCATGACCGCCGAAAACACGAGCGGATACTGTCCCGACGCATTGGCTTGCAAGCTCTGCAAACCGACGGCAAGCGTCGGCGTGCTCGGCATGAAAAGCCGCGGAGTGGAATAGTCGTTCCACAAAACAATCGCTTGAAGTATGCAAATGGAAATTATAGTGCCGCGCGCAAGCGGGAACATTATGCGGAACATAATTCTGAACCGACCCGCGCCGTCTATTTGCGCCGCTTCGGCGTAACTCCACGAAATTGTAGTAAACGAGCTGTGCAACATGATAAAGTTGAAGCCGAAACAGCCCGAATACAGAAACATAACGCCGACTATCGAATCATTCATGCGGAAAGTTTCGAGCATTTCCACCTGCGCGGGCAATGTTCCGACAATGGGCACTACCATTGTGAATATCGCAACGGCGAGAATAGCTCTACGTCCGGGGAATCGGTACTTTGCGACGACGTACGCCGCTATGGTCGAAAGCCCCACGCTTATGAACGTGCCGAGAAGAGTTGTTATAACGCTCATGCCGAGCATGCTCATTATCGTGTGCCCTTCCACTTCCATTTTCATAACGTCGGAAATATTGGTAAACGTCCATTCCGTCGGGAAGCCGAAAATATTGCCCTCGTTAAATTCGCCTATGCTCTTAAACGAGCTTATAAACATCCACAGAAAAGGGATTATAAGCGACACGGCGTAAGCCGCAAACAACAGAAGCATTATCGGCTTTACCGTCTTATATACCGAAAACCTGCTCTTGGAGCGGTAACGTCTTTTCATCGAATTTCCCATTATCCCCTCCTAAAAGTCCACGCCGTCGTATTTTTTGGACAAACGGTTTCTGACGAGCATGATTATCGGCGCCCACAGCACCGAGAACATCAAGCCCATAGCCGACGCTTTGCCGAAAGTCGTCGGATTGCCCGACGCGGTATCCATAAATATCTTCATTGCGACCGTAATCGCGGCGCCGTCGTTTCCGCCCGTCGCGTTTGTCAAAAGGTACGGGTGCAGATACAGCGTCAAAACATTGGTCATACCCAAAACGATAAGAGTAACTATCGTCGGCCAAATAAGCGGAACAGTGATACGGGTAAACTCTTTCATATACCCCGCGCCGTCTATTCTCGCGCTCTCGAAAAGTTCTTTCGGAATGCGACCTATCGCGCCCGAAAGCAAAACGACGTTATATCCCAGTCCTGCCCATATACAGTACATGTATATCCACATCTGCGAAGTCGGATACGAAGCGAAAAGGTATCCGCCGCCGTACCCCATAGCTTCCATCATTTTATATAGATAGCCGTACGACGGGTCGAGCGGCATTTTAAACGCCATTACGAGCGCGACGATTGGAATAATATTCGGCAGGAAGAATATGACGCGGAATACGTTTGCGCACGGCATGCCCTTATGCAGAAAATACGAAAAAAGCAATGACAGCGGCAGACTGATAAATATCGTTACCGCGCCGTAACCGAGCGAGTTCAAGAGCATTGTCCAGCCGCCGTAGCCGTTGGGCGATTCGTATACGAAAAGCTCCTTGAAAACTTCTATAAAATTATCGAAACCGGCGAACGACGCGTTGCCGTATATATCTTCGTACTTGAACGCCATAAGCAGCGAGCCGATATTTATAAACGCCCACGTTATGACAAATTGAAGCACGGGATAAAGCAACAGCACGAATACAAATCCGTAGTCTTTCAACCGTTTTCCGGTCATGCGTCGGTAACGCCGCCCTGTGTTTACAGCTTCCATACACAGCGCCCCCTACATCTTGATTTTCACGTTGTCCGCATACAGTGTTTTGCCGTATGCGGCGGTAAAGCGTATCTCGATAAACCGCGTGCCCGACGGCGCGGCAATGTTCATGACCGAATGAGTTATCCATTCGTCGGAATCGGACAGCGCCACAATCTTTTCCGAAATAGGGTCACTGCCTTCGGCTTGCAAAAACGCAATTCTTACCGCGCCCTTGCCTTTAACCGTAGCGGCTATGCTCAAATACTGCCCGGCGTAAACGCTGTCTATGCTCTGATAAAGCATGCCGCAATCGTTAATCCGCACGCCGCACGTATCTCCCGCGCCTATTGCCGTCTCCGCAAATACGGGCGGATTGTCGGTCGGATAAATAAACAGTCTTTCGCCGCGCCTGTATTCGACGGTACGCTTTATCGCCTCTTTTGCGGCGGCGACCGCGCCCGCGTATTCCGCCGACTGCTTGAACGCCTCAAACGCCGCGTCGTCGTTAAGTTCGGGACGCTCGCCTTTTATAAATTCGTCCGCCGCCGTCGGATTGACGACGGTAAAATATTCGACTTCGTAATCGGCTCTCGCTTTTTCGTAATCTTCGTCGGAATAAAGATGAGTGCCGTACTTCCAGCCGGAATTGACCGCGCCGTTTTCGATATACTCGAAATCGCCGTTCGCTACTTTATTGACTTCCGCAAGCGAAACGGGCTTACTCGGGTATTCGCTTTGCGCCGCATAGCCGTTTACATTGGGCGTAAACTCATGATACGTCTGATTTTTAAAAGGTATGTAATTGACGTAATCGACCTGCATATAATCGGTTTCGAAATTGGCGTCGCCCACAAATCCCGTATTGTTGGGAAACCATACGCCCAGCCACAGCCGCGACTCGTACCACGGCACAAGCTCCTCGTTTATCGCCGTTATCTTGCCGTCGACGTAGTATATCACAACGCCCGCGTCGGTATTGCGCTCGCGCACTTTGCCGTTGTTCTTGTCCAAAGTATATACGTAACCGTCAGCGTCCGCCAGCTTGTCGGTGCGCTCGCCGTCCTCGACTATATATCCGTCCCCGTCCACAGTTCTGCCGTCGGGCTTGCCGTCCGCGCCGAGAACGTTCCCCGCCTTATCGACCTTAATTCTGACATACTCTTCCTGTCCGGGCACCGACGTATACCAGTCGAACCCGTAAGTATGCCATTCTCCGTCGCTCGCAAGCGAAACTGCTCCGCCCGTAATGTCTGAAAGCACGGTATCTTTGGAAACGCTCTGGTCCTCCGCCCAGTAATTGGTGTTGAGAACTTTGTCAAAGCCCAAAACGCCGCCCGTATGCGTGCCGCCGGGAAACTCTATATCTATTTCGTGATTGCCTCTCGTCTCGTCGTCGTACGCGAAAGTCCAAAACGCAGAACACGCGCCCAACCTCGGCAGCACTTTCATCTTTATTTCGAAACGCCCGGGACGGACCTTGAATTTGCTTATCAGCGCGCCGCCCGTCAGCGTTCCGTCCTTGTGCGAGCCTACGCCGCGAACCTCGCCCGCGGTATAATACGAACCGTTGCCCGTAAACACCAGCTTGCCATCGTCCGTATAATTTACGTTTTCGGGCACTACGCCGCCGTTGCCGTCGCCGCTCACGCCCCATGCCTGTTTGCCTATGTACCACCTGTCGTAATCGACGCCGTTGTCGAATCCGTCGAACACGGCGCCGTCGTAATCCAGCTCGACGCCGTCGATAACCGATAAATCGCCTCCCGCTTTCGGCTTTTCGGCGGGGCGCGTCTCGTCTCCGCACGCAAAAAGCCCCGCGCATGCGAAAGACGCAAGTACGGAAGACAAAATCAAAGCAAGACGCTTCTTTCTCATCGCTTATCCCTCCGATTTCATCGGTTTTTTGCATTATAGCACAGTAAACGCATGATTGCAATAGGTTTTTTAAAAAAATCTTATATTTTTTAAATTTATTAAAAAAGTCCGAATAATGCCTTATCCGCGTCTTTTTATATCCGCAAACGCCGCCTTTCCGTCATAGAAGCGCCGTAATTGGTCATAAAAGCGTAAATATGCTCTATTTTGCTCTATATATTTTTGAAAAGCATATTGACAAAACGCAAATCTTGTGATATAATCAGCTCATTATTTAACAAAGTTAAAAAATGGGAGGGCAAATATGAAGAAAATAGGAGCGAAACTGCTCGCGGCGGCTGTCGCGGTTACTGCGGTCGCCATGCCGCTTACGGCGTGCGGCGGCACGGAAAACGACCCCAACACGCTCAATATTATTTGTCTCGACAAGGGCTACGGCACCGAATGGATAAACACTATCGCCGATAAATACAAAGAAATCAGCGGTAAAAAGGTAAAGCTGACGGCAAGCGCTGACGCGGCGTCCACCGTTTCTTCGCACATGGCGAGCAGCAACAATATCGACGACCTTTATATAAACGTCGGAAGCAACTGGAAGTCTTACGCCGCGCGCGGAAAATTCGCCGCGCTCGACGATATAATGGACGAGCCCGTAACCGAGCCCGACGGGTCGGCTTCCGCTTCGACGGCAACGGTAAGAGAGCGAGTTCTCGGCGACTATGCCGAATCCTTGGACTTTCCCGACCGCAACGGCAATCTTCACACCTACCGCCTGCCTTGGACGGCGGGCGTCGGCGGCATTTATTATAACGCCGTGCTGTTCGAAGAATACGGCTGGAATGTGCCGACGACGCAGGACGAGCTTGTAGCGCTGTGCAAGACCATACGCGAAGACCCGCTCGCCACCGTCCCCGGCTCCACTACAAAGATTGCGCCTTTCGTATATACGGGACAGAACACCGACTACTTCGATTACCTCGTATATACCTGGTGGGGACAGCTTGCGGGCAGAGACGCAATCAAGGAATTTTGCAAGTTCTCCTCTCCCGACAACTACGACGTGTCCAAAAATGCGACGTTCGCGCACCTCAAAACGGCGACCGAAGCCTGGTACGAGATATTCGGCAATTCGCAAAACTACGTCAGCTACAATACAAACCACGACGCACAGCGCGAATTCGCCAACGGCAAAGCGGCGATGATGATAAACGGCGACTGGCTGTACAACGAGATTCTCGACCTGAAAATGAACACCGCGGGCAAGTTCGAGCTTGCGCTCATGAAAACGCCCGCCATCGACGGAGCGCTTCACGACATATCATACACAATCGGCGAGGACCAGTACATAGCCATTCCGAAAAGCTCTACCAAAAAGGACATGGCAAAAGACTTTATCAAGCTCATGATAAGCGATTGGGGCTGCAAAGTATTTGCCGAAGAGGCGCACGGCGTTCTCGCATACACGGGGTCGCTCTCGGTGTCCACTGCGGATAAATTCATGACCAATATCATAGACGTCAAAAATCAATACGACGGCGCGTTTACCGACTATCCGCCCGTCAAGGATATCGAAAATCCGCATAAGAGCACGGCGATGCTCAACCTCAACGACAAAGTCAATTGCTGGGGTACGAGCGCGTATCGCCCGTTCAACAACCTTTTGAGCGGAAAAACGGACGTAAACAAGTGCTTCAACACACTCAAAGACGGCGTAAAAAACCAGTGGCAGAGCTGGAAAAAGGAAATCGGAATCTAATTCGGCAGCCCTTCCCGCTCCTTTGAACGGAGCGCCGCAATGCGGCATGTCCTTTCACTTTAACTTGATAACGCTATGCTAAAAGAAACGATACTCGATTTTGTGCGCTTCGAGCGCAAACTTGCGGAAGACGCCGAATACGCAAAGGCGCACGCCTTGCCCGAAAAATGTTTTTTCCGAGACGACGGCACGGTGCTTTGCTACCCCCGCGCTATCGGCGCGAGCCGTTACCCGTATGCTCACGACGGTTTTACGCTGTGGGCGTATTCGTCGGGCTACATATCTCTCAACGAAAGCACTTACTACTTCATCCTCCCCGCAGAAGAGGGAAAGCAACCGTACGCCGCGTTTTTCGGCGGCATAAAGGACGGGCGCGGCGACGGTTTCTTTCCGATATCCATAACGGGAGTCGCGCGGCAAGCGACCGAAAAAGTCAAACGTTTTACGGTCTACACGCCTGCCGCCGCTTACTACATAACGCAGGCGGACGGCATAATATTTTATGTGCGGGTATTCGTATCGACGGACAAAAAAGCGATTTTCACCGTCGGCGCAATCAATGCCGAAAAAACGCGCCGACAATGCTATCTTTCGACGTACATAAACGCGCTCTGCATGCACGCCGCGGCGGAAAACTTCGAAACAAAATGGTTCAAGCAATGCAATCTTACTGACGACGGCTTTGTTTTCGAAAGCGTCGAGAACATCGACAGAACGCACAAAATTAAAAATTACGGCGGAATATCCCGCACGGTATCGGCAGATGTAGACTATGCGGAACACACCTGTTCGCGCGCGGACTATGCCGGCGGTTCTTCTCAGTCCGTAACATGCGCAACGCCGCTTTTCACGGGGCACTTCGAAAAACAGCCGACGGTGTGCAGATTCGGCGACACTGCGGCGGCGGGAGACATATACGCAATAACGCTCGACGCAGAGGCTGACGCACGCATTGATTACGTGCTGACGGCGGGCTTCGACAAGTCCGAAGTTTTCGCGCCGATGCCGCGCGACTACGCCGAAAAATGTTTTGAAAACGCGATTGCGGCGCAAAAAGCGCGCGCTCTCTCGCCCACCGCAATGACGGTTAAATTCGGCGACGTTAAAAACGTCAAAGGCGAAGCGCTCACGCAATTCTTCTCTCACGTAGTCCGTCAGGTCGAGTTCGCCGCGCTCGCAAAAAACAGCGGCGTTTCGCTTCTCGGCGTGCGCGACGTAGTACAGCAGCTCGAAGCGGCGCTCATATGGACGCCGAAAAAATGCCGCGCAAAGTTTTTGGAACTTCTCGGATTTATCGACCCGAGCGGCAGACCGCCGCGGCAGTATTCTCTGCCCGCGCCGGGCGCGCTGCCCGAAACGGACACGCGCGCGTTTATAGACCAAGGCGTTTGGATTATTTCGGCAATGCACACGTATCTGGCGTATACCGACGACAAGAGCATACTCGACGAAGAATGCGGCTACTATAAAATCGTCGGAAAGAACCGCGTCAAAGCTACGCCCGAACGCGACACCGTATACGACCATCTATGCCGCATTGCCGACTATCTCGTAAGCAATATCGACACGGAAACGGGGTGTCTGCGCGCACTGTACGGCGATTGGAACGACGCGCTCGACGGACTGGGCGTTTCGCTTGACAAAGACAAAGAATTCGGTTCGGGCGTATCGGTCATGGCGTCGTTACAGCTTTACGAAAATCTCGGCGAAATGCTCGATATTTTCTCCAAGTACGGCGACCGACACGATAAGACGCGCGCGTACGAAAGCGCGAAAAAGACGCTCGAAACGGGGCTTAAACGCCATGCAATCGTGCAAAACGACGGCGTGCGGAAAATCCTGCACGGCTGGGGCGACAAAAAGTCATACACCGTCGGGGGCTTTTGCGACGTCGACGGCAAGTCCCGCGACACGCTCACCGCAAGCGCATTCTTTGTGATTTCGGGCGCGTATCTGTGGGATAAGAGCATAAAACGCGATATACTTTCGGGCTTTTCCCGTCTCGACGGCAAGTACGGACTTAAAACTTTCGAGCCGTATTTCGCCGAAGATGCGAAGGGAGTGGGGCGCATCGTCGACCTTCCGAAAGGCACGGCGGAAAACGCCGCCGTCTACGTACACGCCGCCATGTTCGGCATATGGGCGCTGTTTTTAACGGGCGAAAGCGAGGAGGCGTGGCGACAGCTTTTGAAGATACTTCCGCTCACGCACGACCGCATAACCACTACGCCCTTTGTCATGAGCAACAGCTACTGCCACAACGAAGAACTCGGTATCGACGGCGAATCGATGAGCGACTGGTTCACGGGAAGCGCAAACGCACTCGTCAAAGCGATTGTAAGGTACGTGTTCGGCATCGTTCCGGCTCTCGACGGACTTTACGTCTCGCCCGCCGTTTACATGCCGACGGAAAGCGCCGAGATTTCGCTGTCCGTCAAGGGCAAGCGCATAACGCTCGAATACGATAAGCGCGGGCGCGGCGCACGCACAATATCCGTAAACGGCATAGCCGCCGAAACCTTTCCCCATCCGTCGTCGGACGCGCCGACAGTGTTCATACCGGCCGCAGAGCTTAAAGACGGTACTGTCATACTCGTTACCGATTAAAACTCTAATGCAATTTTAATCTGCGCCGCATGTCGGTTTAATATTCGGGCTATATAATTGCGGTATAAAAACAATCGGAGGTCTGATATGAGACGGGAAAGAAAAATCGACCAATTTTTATCCGTGATAGTGTTGCTGCTGTACGTAGTGGTAATCACAATCAAATGGATAATGATTTACAATTCGGTGCCCGACGCCGCGGTTACGGCGATAAGCATTATCGGCACGGTAATACAGTGCCTTATGATTTGCGTGGTGCTGTACAACGCGCTCGGCTGGACGGGCAATATCATTTTCAAAATAATATTCATTATCGTCGCCGCTTTCGCAATCGTAAGTTCCATACTCGTATGGGTACCCGCAATCAAAGAAGTGTTTATTCAGTATCACATCCCCGTAATTTAACGAAAAAACATATTTTTCGAGCGCCGAATTGCGTATTCGGCGCTTTTTTATGCAACAAAAAGGCTATTAAAATTGACAATTACGGCATATTGTGTTAAACTAATCAAAATACAATTCACGGGAAGTACACATGTCTCAAGAACTCCGCACGGCAATGGAAAAAGCGCCTCAACGCGCTCTGCTCAAAGCGCTCGGTCTCACCGACGACGAAATCGATAAACCGCTCATCGCCATAGTTTCCGCAAAATCGGAAATAGTGCCCGGACACATACACCTCGACCGCATCACGGAAGCGGTAAAAGCGGGCATTTACGCGGGCGGGTGCACGCCTGTCGTTGTGCCCAGCATCGGCGTTTGCGACGGGCTCGCGATGGGACACGGCGGCATGCGCTATTCCCTGCCCTCGCGCGAGCTTATTGCCGACAGCGTGGAAACGATGCTCATAGGACACGCGTTCGACGGCGCGGTATTCGTGCCCAACTGCGACAAGATAGTCCCCGGCATGCTCATGGGCGCGGCGCGAGTAAATATCCCGTCGATATTCGTTTCGGGCGGACCGATGCTCAGCGGCAAGCTCGGCGGAAAGAAAATCAGCTTTTCTTCCGTATACGAAGGCATTGGCGCGGTAAAGAGCGGCAAGATGAGCCTTAACGAACTTACCGCCGTCGAAAACGCCGCCTGCCCCGGTTGCGGAAGCTGTTGCGGCATGTACACAGCCAACTCTCTCAACTGTCTGTTGGAGGCTCTCGGTATGGCGTTGCCGTACAACGGCACGGCGCTTGCCGTAGCTGCCGACCGCATACGCCTCGCAAAACGCGCGGGCGAAGCGGCGTGCAAGCTCGTGCGCGAAGCCGTTACGCCGCGCATGATTATGACAAAACGCGCGTTTACGAACGCGCTCGCGCTCGATATGGCGCTCGGAGCGTCCACCAACACGTTACTGCATCTTTTCGCAATTGCCGCCGAGTGCAACATTGCGCTCGACCTCGACCTCGTGCAAAGCATTTCCGACAAAACGCCGACGCTGTGCAAACTCTCGCCCTCGTGCGAAACCGATATGGAAGACCTCGGACTTGCGGGAGGCGTTCCGGCAGTATTGCACGAGCTTGCGAAAAAAGGCCTTGTAGACGGCTCGGCGCACACCGTGCACAACTGCGCGCTCGCCGACGATTACGAGCATGCGCACGTGCTGAACGAAAACGTAATACATAAAATAGACAATCCGTTATCCCCCGTCGGCGGCATTGCCGTACTCAAAGGCAACCTTGCCGAACAAGGCGCGGTGGTCAAGCGCTCGGCAGTTGCCGAATCGATGCTCGTATTCGGCGGCAAAGCCAAGTGCTTCAACTGCGAAGAGGACGCCGTCGCCGCAATCTATTCGGGCAGAATACAAAAAGGCGACGCGATTGTCATACGCTACGAAGGTCCCGCAGGCGGTCCGGGAATGCGCGAGATGCTCTCGCCCACTTCCGCACTCGTAGGCATGGGACTCGACAAAGACGTCGCGCTTATTACGGACGGCAGATTTTCGGGCGCGACGCGCGGCGCGGCAATCGGACACGTAAGCCCCGAAGCCGCCGAGGGCGGTAAAATCGCGCTCGTTGCCGACGGCGACATAATCAAGATAGACATTCCGAACGGCAGAATAACTCTCGACGTCCCCGCAAAAACCCTCGATGCCCGCCGCAAAAAACTGCGCCCGCACGACACCGACGTTTCGGGCTGGCTATTGCGCTATCAAAACCTCGTTACCTCCGCCGCAACGGGCGCCGTAATGAAAAAGAAATTTTAGCGACGCGCGTTTGATTCGACGACGCATCCGACGGCTGCGTTCGCGTCGAACAAACAGTCTCCCGTATTCGGGAAAAGACGCCGCAATGCGGCTCGCGCGGTATAACAGCTATGTTATATACGGAAAGCGGCCGCCAAGCAAGACATAAATACGAATTATGTATCGAGAATAATAATTTATGACATTAACGCAACGAATTCTAGCCGCGCGTTGCGGCAAAAAACACGTTGACGTCGGCGAAATGATTATGGCGGACGTAGACCTCGCACTCGGCAACGACATCACTTGTCCAGTTGCCGTCAAGGCTTTTGCCGCGGCGGGTTGCGAGCGCGTGCACGACCCCGACAAGATTGCCGTCGTTCTCGACCACTTCGCTCCGAACAAGGACATCGAGAGTGCGCGGCAATGCGCGACGTGCCGAAACTTCGCGCACGAACAAGGCATAAAAAACTTTTTCGACGTCGGGCAGATGGGAATCGAGCACGCTCTGCTTCCCGAAAAAGGTCTTGCTCTTCCCGAAATGCTGATAATCGGCGCCGACTCGCATACGTGCACGTACGGCGCGCTCGGTTGCTTTTCCACAGGCGTCGGGTCTACCGACCTCGCGTATACGTTCAAAACGGGCAAACTGTGGTTTCGCGTGCCGCAGGCAATCGGCGTTACTCTGCGCGGTAAACTCAAAGAAAACGTGTGCGGCAAAGACGTAATACTCGACATAATAGGCAGAATAGGCGTTGCCGGCGCGCGCTATGCTTCTCTCGAATTTCACGGCGACATAAGTTCGCTCGGCATGGACGACCGCTTTACCGTGTGCAACATGGCAATCGAAGCGGGCGCAAAAAACGGAATATTCCCCGTCGACGAAGTTACGCTCGAATACGTTAAAGACAAAACGGATAAGCGCTTTGCGAAAACGGTAACTGCGGATATACGATACGATAGCGAAATCATAGTCGACCTCGACTCGTTGCGTCCGACGGTCGCACGACCGCACCTGCCCGAAAACACCGTAACTCTCGACGAAATCTCCAAAGAAAAAATCAAAATCGACCAAGCGGTGATAGGCTCGTGCACCAACGGCAGACTGTCCGACCTCAAAGCGGCGTACGAAGTCATAAAGGGCAACAAAGTGGCAAAAGGCGTGCGCGTCATAATAATTCCCGCCACGCAGGACATATATCTTCAAGCGCTGAAACTCGGCTATATCGAGGAATTCATACGCGCGGGCGCGGCGGTATCGACGCCGACGTGCGGACCGTGCCTCGGCGGATATATGGGCGTTCTCGCCGACGGAGAAACGGTAATCGCGACAACCAACCGCAACTTTATCGGGCGCATGGGCGCAAAAACGTCAAAGATTTATCTCGCGTCGCCTTACACGGCGGCACGGGCGGCGCTACTCGGCTATATAGGTTAAAGCCGCATTCATCGCGTCGGGACGCGATACGGGAGACTGAATGAAACAAGGCAAAGCATTTACATACGGCGACAACATCGATACCGACGCCATAGTCGCGGCACGGTATCTCAATGTGTCCGACTTCGACGCGCTCAAAAGCCGTTGCATGGAAGATATCGACGACAAGTTCGCAAGCGAAGTCAATATCGGCGACTATATAGTCGCGGGCGAAAATTTCGGTTGCGGCAGTTCGCGCGAACATGCGCCTGCCGTTATAAAGGCGTGCGGCGTAGCCGCCGTAATAGCAAAAAGTTTTGCGCGCATTTTCTTTCGCAACGCTATAAACATAGGACTTCCGATTGTGGAATGTGCGCCTGCGGCGGAAGAAACAGAAAGAGGCGACGTAATATCGGTAGACCTCGAAAACGGCATAGTTAATAATTTAACGAAAAACAAGGCGTATGCTTTTCCGCCCTACCCGAACGAAATAAAGGCTATAATCGACCGCGGCGGACTGCTTTGACGTCGCATTAAGCGCAAAACATATATAAAACATTACGGAGGAAAATTATGGATTTTCACATAACGCTTTTGCCGGGCGACGGCGTCGGACCCGAAATAATCGACGCGGCTACAACGGTGCTCACCGCGGTGGAAAAAAAGTTCGGGCACAATTTTCATATGCAAAGCCGAGACATAGGCGGCGTCGCAATCGACACAACGGGCGTGCCTCTTCCCAAAGAAACGTTGGACGCATGCAAGCAGTCCGACGCGGTGCTGTTGGGCGCTGTCGGAGGGCCTAAGTGGGACGGGCTTAAAGCGCACCTCCGCCCCGAACGCGGGCTGTTGAGTTTGCGGTCGGGACTGGGGCTTTTTGCCAATCTTCGTCCAATCGCTTTACATGAAGAACTTATTTCGTCAAGTCCGCTTCGGCAGGACATCGCAAAGCGCGGCGTAAACATAATGATTGTGCGCGAACTCACGGGCGGAATTTACTTCGGCGAACGCGGTTACCGCGACGGCGCATTCGGTCAGGAAGCGTACGACACGGAAGTATACTCGATTAACGAAGTGGAACGCATTGCAAAAATAGCGTTTGAAATCGCCATGGGACGCAATAAAAAAGTAACAAGCGTCGATAAAGCAAACGTGCTCGAAACGAGCAGGCTGTGGCGCGCGACGGTAGAACGCGTTGCAAAAGGCTATCCCGAAGTAGAGCTTGAAAACATGCTTGTCGACAACTGCGCAATGCAGCTCATAAAAGAACCGTCCCGATTCGACGTGATACTGACGAACAACATGTTCGGAGATATACTGTCCGACGAAGCGTCCATGCTGACAGGCTCTATCGGACTTTTGCCGAGCAGTTCGCTCGGCGCGGGCAATATGGGTTTGTACGAGCCTATCCACGGTTCCGCGCCCGACATCGCAGGCAACGACGAAGCCAATCCGATAGCGACAGTACTCGCCTCCGCCATGATGCTTTCCACATCGCTCAAACTCGTAAACGAAGCGTTTGCCGTGGAATGCGCGGTACATAAAGTTCTCGCCAAAGGCTTGCGCACAAAAGACATTGCGGGCGGCAAAAAGCATGTGTCATGCTCGCGGATGGCGGAAGAAATCGCGCTTGCCGTACTGAACAGATAGCCGAATCAATCAAACGCATATAATCGCTTTACAAACTCATGCGCGTTTGCTATAATAAACCAAGTCAACAATCAAGGAGCAAAAACCATGTTTGAAAAAATACAGAAAGAACTCGCCGATTACTTCGACATCGCGCCCGAAGCGATAACGCGCGACACCGACTTCGTAAAAGACCTCAAAGCGGACTCTCTCGCTATAATGGAACTTATGTTCAATCTCGAATCGGAAACAGGCAAAACCATCGAAGACGACGCTATGGATACGGTCAAGACCGTCGGCGACCTCGTGGATTATATCGAAAATCACTAAATCGCAATACGCCTAAACACATAGTAATCAAAAGCCGCAAGGATTTTTCCTTGCGGCTTTCGTATTATGCGAAAACTAAAAATACATCAAAAACAAATATACGCCGTTGGGATAGCGCACATACGGCAAGCTGCTCGAAGAAAAGTCGGAAGAGCCTAATCTTCTATACGCATCCTTTATCTCGCGCGCATAAATATCGCCGTCGTTGACGCTGTTCTCGTCCTTTTCGGGAAATCGCAGTTTTAATTCCAGCTTGCCCACTCGTCCGCCCTCGTCGTCGACCGCATCGAAAATTTCGAGAAGCCGCGCTTTGCTCGTTACAGTCATGCCGAAATCTCTGTCGCCTACCGAAACCATGCCCGTATAATAATCGAAATCTTTTTCGGATTTAACGGTACTCGTAAAAACGTGCGCAGACGACGGGTCGCCGTTTGGCGAGAACCGTCTGTACGTCTTGTCCGACAGCAAAAAATATCCGTGCGTCAGCTGTTTTTTATAACTCGCCCCTTTATCAACCGTATAATTTGCGGCGTCCGCGGTAACGTCCATATTGTACCACTCCCCGCCTATATTAACCTTATTCCACGCATGCGGCGCACCGAGATACGTACCCGTTACGCGCATGGAACGCACGCCCTCGACCGCGCACAAAAACGACGCCGCGCGACTAAGCCCGTTGCATACAGCCCGCTTGTTAAGAAACACGCCGTCTATGTCGAATGCGGGATTGTCGTCCACCGCCTCGCCGCCGTGGTATCTGTCGTACAGCTCGAAGTCGTAATCGACATAATACACAAGCCAATCGTGAATAGAATGCACCTTACGGTACTCGCCGTCGACCTCGGCGTGCCAAGCGTTTAATATATATTTGTCAAGCACAGCAACGGCGGCGTCGTATATCGGTTTTACGGGGTCGTCGTCGCGCAATATCGGCTTTCTGCCGAGGTCGACCACCGTCTGGTATAATTCGTCTACTCGCGCGCGATATTTATCGTCCGACAACGGCAGAGAAAAATCGGAAAGTTCCGCGGTTTCGAATCCGTCTATGGGACGGACGGGATTTGCGTCGGGTTTCTCTATCAAGTGCGGCGGTAAATCGGGCGAAACGGCTTCGGACGTACAGCCGCCGAGCGGCAATGCAAACGAAAGCGCGGCAAGCGCCACCGCCGCCGCCCGCGCTATTGCGCCGCGCAATCTGTCTGTTAACCGCCGTGCCGTCAAGATACGAATCCGAAATAGTTGTCTACGGCAACGGTTACGCTTGCGCCGCCGCGCGAAAGCCCGAATGCGAGCTGATAACCCGTATACGAACCTTGACGGTAGCGCAAAAGCTCGCTACCGAGCGCGCACACGTCGGCGCGCACTTTCGCGTCGTGGCCCGCAACGCCGATTGTCTCAATCACGTCGCCAACGTTTATACCTTTCGCGGGCGTTCCCGCGTCGAGCGAGATTACCGTAAGTTTGCCGCCGTTGCGGTACTCGGCCCTAAACCCGCCGAAGCCGGAACAGTACACGTCCACCGCGCCCACCGACGTTTTGGACCCCGCCGAAAGTTTGGTATTCGAAAATCTTATGTCTATCAGCTTATCTATCTGACCGCCGTTGCCGAATTCGAGTATCTGTTTATAAAGAGGATACACGATTGACACCGGCACCGCATATCCGGTGTCCTCGACGTCATAATCGGAATCGGAAGAACCGGGCAAATAGTTTGCCATACGATAGGTATTAAGCCCTATAAACCGTCCCGAAGTATCGAACAACGCGCCGCCGCTCATACCTGCGTTGACTGCCGCCGTCGTACGAAGCACGGGCACGGCTCTGTCGTTGTCCTTTGTAATAAGCTCGGACGCACGCGAAACGATTCCGTCGTAAGCGGCAATGCCGTGTCCCATGGCGTTGCCTATCGCGACTACTATGTCGCCTTCTTTGTACTGCGTGCCGCGAGAAAAACACTCGCTGCCGTCAAGTTCGTACACTTCGAACGGCGCGGTACTGCTCACTATTGTTACTACTGCGACGTCGAAATACGTATCATAACCCAACACTTCGACGTTTTCGTACCAACTGTCCGCGCCCATAAACCTTATTTTTACGCCGGCGACGTTCTTTTCTATAACGTGATAATTCGTAACGATGTAAATTTTGTTGTTTTCGAGTTTCATGATAACGCCGCTGCCGTGCGAACCGCCGGCTTCGACCTCGACCACGCAAGGCTTGCGGGTCTCTACGACCGCGGCTACCGCTTCGTACTTATACGACGCGTCAATCTCTATGGGCGTTGCGCCGCGGCGCATAAAATACCCGGTAAGAACGGACGAACAAATTCCGACTGCGCAACACATAATTGTCATTACTATAATGACAATCCATACGAGCCGATTATCACTCTTGCGCTGCCCCTTGACCGTAGCATAACCGCCGTCCATCGTGTCGTCGCGGTAAGCATCCTCGTTTATGTGCGTAACGCGCCTGCTCTCCCCGGGCGCCTTTTCGCCGTCTGCTTGCATAGGCTGATAGGTCGGCTTTGCGGGAAGCTCGGCTTCGGGCACAATCATAACATTGTCCGATTCGTCCACACGCCTGAGCGCCGTCTCGACGGGAACGGGCGGCGAAGATACGCCGTTGTCATTTTCATCGTTAATCATATCGGCATTATACCACACTTTTAAGTGTTTGTAAACAACTATTTTATATGTGGCGCATTACGCGGATTCCGCAAAGTACCCGCGGCTTTCGACACGCGCGGATTTTATACGGTACCCGACGTTTTCGACAAGTGCGAATAAAGCGAATACTCGAACATTTCGACAATATATTCATTAAAAATACCGCCGTTTAACAAGAAAGCGGCGGTATTCGACTTTTTACGCTCTGGTTATACTGCCCTTAACGCGGTAGTACGGCGCGGGTTCGAAACTCGACGTAAACTGCCAATACACAGGCGGCATGCCGTTTCGGGAGAGCCAATCGTTGACTTTCGAAAACGGCTTAGACCCGAAAAATCCGCGGTACGCGCTGAGCGGGCTGGGGTGCGGCGACGACACTATGAAATTGCGCTTGTCGATAAGCTCGGCTTTTTGCCGCGCGCTCATGCCCCACAAAATATATGCGACGGGTTTATCTCGATTATTGAGCGCTTTAATCATGGCGTCGGTAAGGTTATGCCAGCCGAGGGCGGCATGCGATTGAGGTGCGCCTGCACGCACCGTGAGCGACGCGTTCAAAAGCAAAACGCCCTGATTCGCCCAGCCGATTAGCGTAGTGCCGTCATCCGGTTTCATGCCTATATCGGATTCGAGTTCGGAAAAAATATTGACGAGGGAAGGCGGCGCGTCCACTCCGTCGTTCACCGCGAAAGCCAAACCGTTGGCTTGACCGTCGCCGTGGTAAGGGTCCTGACCGAGTATGACGACGCGCACCTTGTCGTAATCGACGAGTTGCGGCGCGGCGAAAATGCTTTCGCGCGGCGGATAAACGACAGACGTTTCGTATTCGCGTTCCACGTCGTCCATAAGTTTTTTAAAATACGATTTATCGTATTCGTCCTTTAAAACTTCGTCCCATTTCTGCGTTATAATCATAAGTAAAAATCTCCGTTGGCGGTGCGCAAGCCGCTAATCCGAATTTAAAACGGCGCCGACAGCTATATCCATGACACGCGGCACGTATCCGCCGCACAGCGAATAAAACATGACTTTGCCTTGACGCTTGCTCGTTACGACGCGAGCCGTCTTTAAAATGCGAAGCTGATGCGAAACGGTGGTCTGGTTAAGACCGGTAAGCGTGGAAATATCCGTTACGCACATGGCGGACACCGTAAGCGCCGAGAGAATTTTCAAGCGCGTTACGTCCGATAACGCGTCGAAAAAACTTTTGAGCGTGTCGAGCGCGCTGTCGCTCGGCAAATATTCCGTAACTTTTTCGGCGGTATAGCTGTCAAGCAACATAGTGTTCATGTGTGCAATATAGCATATATCGCCCAATAAGTCAATAGCATAAAAACTCGTCTTTTGACGGCGATTGCCGAAAAAAACAATAAAATCCGCGACGAACGTTTCTGCGCCGCCTCGCATATAAGTTATAGGTAAAAAGTTTCGGGGGTCGGCATGTCGGACGATATTTTCAATCTGTTAATGATGATTTTAATGCTGGAAAACGGCGGCGGTCAAGCGGCAATAAACCAAATGGTAATCATGTTCTTGCTCATGCAAAACCGCAACGGCTCGGGCATCGGCTCGAACCGCCACGGCTGCTGCGACGACAACGGCTATACTTTTTGATAAATTTATCGGAAAGCTATTGAATTTATCGCGCGGTCGTGCTATAATCGCATCATGAACGACATAACCTTGACCGATAAGGACGAAGCGACGCTTTTACACGCCATGAGCGCGACGGGGATTTTCGTCACGTGCGGGCTGGAAACGCCCAATATCATGGTAACGCATTGGGGCATGTTCGGCGAGCTGTGGGGCAGACAGGTCTTTTCCCTACCCGTCCGCAGCACTAAATTTTCCTATCGCATTATCAAAGAAACAAAGAGTTTCGCTCTAAACGTTCCCGCGCGCGATATGCGCACCGAAATTTCGCTGTGCGATACGATTTCCGGCTTTAAAGTCAATAAATTCGAGACGCTTAATCTCCATCCCAAGCGCGCACGCTCGATAGACGCGTATATTCTCGGCGAATGCGGTCTGATTGTCGAATACAAAGTCGTTGCGATAATACCGCCCGAAAATATAGAAAAACAAGTTGACGACCTTTTTATTTCCGCGAGACCTCACACCGTATTCGTCGGCGAAGCGGTGGACGCTTACAGACTGAAATGACCGAAAAATAAATTAAAGGCGACGCCCAAACGCGCCGCCTTTTGAATTGCGATAGCTTTTGAAAAACTTATTCCACGGTAACGCTTTTTATGACAATGGGCATAAACGGCACGTCCGAAAACTGTTGCCATCTGCCCGTTTTCGCTTTGCCGTAACGCACGGCGGTCGCAATGCTGTCCTCGTCGGAACAACGCCCGAACGCCGCATAATCTCCGTCGAGGAAGTGCGCGTCCGCCACGCAAATAAAAAACTGCGACGACGCGCTGTTTTTATCGGGTGTGCGCGCCATGGATATAACGCCCTTGTCGTGTCTAAGCGGATTGTTTACGCCGTTGGACGAAAACTCGCCTTTTATCGTTTTTGCGTTCTTCGAAACCAACCCTTTGCGGTTGTCGAAAACAAAGCCACCGCCCTGAATCATGAACTTGTCTATAACGCGGTGAAAGCACAGCCCGTCGTAAAAATGCGACTTGGCGAGCGCGACGAAATTCGCAACGGTAACGGGCGCGACGTCGGGATAAAGTTCGAGATTGATTACTCCGCCGTCGGTAAATTCCATTTTGACGTTTATCTTGTTTTCTTCCATAATACCACCTCTTCCGATTTATACGACTTGATTATAACGCCGCCGCCCGCCTTTGTCAAGCGGTAATCGGAAAACAAATAACCCGAAGTACCCAAACTCCCGCGCAAGGCACAGCCGTTCATTCGGCGTCTGTCGAATTTCTTTCGCGCAACAGAATATCGTATATCTCGGCAGGAGATGCGGCGGCGTTGACCGCCGAGCGTAAAGCCCTGCCGCCGCGCGTGTTTTTAAAATAATGTACGAAAAACTTGCGCGCTTGCGCCACGACGTATCTATCGTCGAAATGCCGTTCGAGAAGCCGCATATGTCTGAGCGCAACGTCGTATGCGTTTGCGCATACTCCCGAAAATATACCTATATCGGACAGCGCCGCCCTGCCGACGGCAACCGCCGCAAATCCGTCGAACGAGTCTTTCGCGTCGGCGGCGACGTCGCCGTTATATATAATCGGGATACTATGCCTTCTCGATATTTCACGACAGACCGCGACGTCGGATTGCCCCGTATAGCGCTGTTCGGCATATCTTCCGTGCAAAGTAACGGCGGAAGCGCCCGCCTTTTCGACCTGTTCTATAAGCGCGTCGGCAGTAGTCTCGCCCATCCGCCGTCCGAGCCTCGTCTTTACCGTAACGGGTTTGCCCGAACCGTCTATCGCGGCGCGCACAAGGTCGCCCGCAAGTTCGGGGCTGTCGAGAAGCGCCGACCCGTCGCCGTTTTTGTAAATCTTGGGCATGGGACAGCCCATGTTAATATCTATGACGTCGCAATCGAGCATTTTCGCGGCGCGGTAAAACTCGTCGGGAGAGTTGCCGAAAAGCTGAACGCACGACGGAACTTCGAGCGGCGACGTCAGCAAAAGCCTTTCCGTCGCTCGATTGCCGCGGACAAGTCCGCGCACAGAAACCATTTCCGTTACGGTAAACGCCGCGCCGTACTCGCGCGCAAGCGTGCGGAACGCTATATCGGTATAGCCCGCCATCGGCGCAAGCCATAAGCCCTTAATCTCGTATGCGCCGAGCCGTAGCGTTTTGCATGCCGCCGAAATCACAGGCTGTCGATTTTTTCGCGAACGATTCGATTAAGTTCGACTTCCGCGTCCTTGCCCTCGTCGGAAAGCAAAGCGACGCACGCCGCTATTGCCGCCGCATAATCTTTATTTTCAAGCGCGGCTTCCAAATCGCGCGACGGAACAATTTCCGCTCCCGATTTTTTTATCTTTTTGTATGCTTTCTGGCAACGCAACAACGACGGAAACGCGTTCGGAAGCGCTTCGAGCTGACTTTTAACGCCGTCATAATGCTTTTCCACCGACTTGTTCTTATCCCACAGCGTGAGCGCGTCTGCGGCGCTATGCGCGCTGTCGTCTCCGAATATAAACGTATGCCTGCCGATTAGCTTTTTGCAAAGCCCGTCGCACACGTCGTCAAAGTCGAACTCGCCCTCGCGCCGAGCAATCGCCGATTGCAACAGAGATTGAAGAAGCACGTCGCCGAACTCCTCTTGCATATTGTCAATGTCGTTGTTATCAATCGCGTCCACAGCCTCGTACGCCTCTTCTATCATGTTGACGCGTATGCTCCGATGCGTCTGTACACTGTCCCACGGACATCCGCCGTCTTTTCGCATCAACCGCTCTATTACGCGTTCGGCATCGCACACATTGTAGCGCGGCTTATCGAAATCGGCAAGCGGCGGCATAAAAACGGCGTCCGCGCGCGATACGTCCGACAGCTTTATGCTCTTTCCGTCGACAACGGCGAAAGCACATTCGCCGTACAGTTTAACGAGTTTGCGCTTGACGGCTGCGAAATCGGAAATATCCGATACTTCGAGCGCGAGCGATGTGTCTATAAACGGCATTTGTAAAAAAGTATCGCCTTTTATCTTCAAAACTTCGCTTGACATAAATTCACTTCCTTTTCTTCTTTTTTCTGTTTTCGTTCGCCAACCTCGACTGCTCGCGGATTTTCTCCTTGCGTTCGAGTTCGAGCATCATGTCGAGTTCTTTTTGTTTCTCGCGTTCTTTGTCAATCCTCGCTTTTTCGGGATTTTCCACCTCGTGGGTTTTGAGAATACCTACCGCAAACGCGCCGAAAACGGCAGAAAACGCCGAAAGCAATCCGAACGCTATAAAAGCGCTTTCGTGAACGATGCTCGAAAACGTCGGGTCGAACGCAACGTAAAAAGCGTCGCCGACCGCGGCGACCGCGGCGAATACGGCATGCACTATGCACACCGGTTTAATGCGGTTTATAGAACGTCCGTAATCGCATTCTTTGACAATTACGCCGTAAGTCATTAGATTTACGACGCTCATAATATACAGCGCGACGGTAACTACCTGCAAGACGTAAGGTATGAGCACATACAAAACGTTGTTATGAAACGCCGAAAACCCGCATGCCAAAAATGCCGCAACAAGATAAACGCCGACCGCGCACAAAAATATTCGCACGCGCAACGCGAGCTTGGGATTGTCGTACGCGGTGAGCTTGCCGATATATACGGAACGCTCTTTGGGCTTGCCGTTGCACTCCACCGTCTCTACGACGTATCCTTGAAGTCTTTTTCTTTCGCCGAACAACTTGGACTACTCCAACAAGGTTAGATGTTTTTCGACGTCGGCGCACAATTTTTTGAGCGCGTCATTATCGAAAGGACTGAAAAAGCCCGCGTCGTGCGCGAGTTCGTCGACAGTCTTGCTCCCGCCCGCCTCTACGAATACCATATACCGCTTTAATGCTTCGGCGTGGTCGACGGCGGCAAGCTCGCCGAACTGCAAAGCGAGACAGGTCGACAAACAGTAATCTATATAATAGAACGGCACTTCGTAAATGTGTTTTTGGTACTGCCATCTGCCGCCGATATTGATATACGGAATGTCGGTCATATCGACATACGGACGGTATTCGCGTTCGAGGTCGAGCCACAGCGTCTTGCGCTCCGCCGGAGTCATATCGGGCTTGGAATAGACAAGTTCTTGGAAATAATCGACAATTACGCCGTACGCGAGAAAATCGAACGCGTCGAATATCTGCTGATAAGTCGCCTCGCGCGCTCTGTTCCCGTAAAACAGCGAGTTGTACTTGTTGCACAACGCTTCCATGCCCATGGAATGCGTCTCCGCCGTCTCCATGCCGCCTACGCCCAAATCGTCATCTATGTCGTTGTCGTGCGCGCGCTTAAACGCGTAAGCGTGTCCGAATTCATGCGTCAATACGCCTACATCGTCCATTGTGCCGTTAAAATTGGCGAAAATAACGGGCAGTCCGAGGTCTTGAAGCATGTCGCAGTATCCGCCCAGAGTCTTGCCGTCGCGCGCGATATAGTCTATCGCCTCCGCCTCGCACATCTCTTTAAAGAACGCGCCGAGCGCGGGGTGCATGTCGTCGTACATGACTTGCGCGGCGGCGACGAGCTGTTCCGCGCTTCCCGTCGGGTCGATATTGCCGCCCGCCAAGTAGTTATCGTTGTCGTAAAGGTGGATGCGCTCCACGCCGAGTTTTTTCGCAAGCGATTTTTTAAGCCGCGAAAGCGTGGGCACTACGTCGTTAAGCACCGAGTTTCTGAAAACTTCTATCTGTTCTCTGCCGTAAACGACATGTCCGATGCGGAGGTCGCCCATTTCCACAAAATTATCGAACCCGAGTTTTTTCGCCATGCGCGTGCGCACTTTGACGAGCTTATCGTATATGCCGTCCAGCTTGTCTTTTACTCCTTCAAGCGTTTCGCCGAGCGTAGCAAACGCCTTTTTTCGCACGGCGCGGTCCTTGTCTTTGCCGTAGCCGTGTATTGCGCTTATCGGAACGCTCGCGCCGTTCCACGGAAATTTCAATGTCGCCATCAGCTTGTCGTACTCCGTAACAAGCTTGTTTTCTTCCACGCAGTCGTCGATTATATCGTCGCTCATAACGCGCACCGAGGCGCGGATATTTTCCATTACGATAGGATTGAGCAATTTTTCGAGTTCTTTCGCGTGCGGAGAATTTATAACCGCTCGGTTGAACTCCGCCGACTTTGCCGACAGCTCGGGAAGCGCGCCGTCGTAATAATCTTGCTCCGCCGCATAAAATTTGTCGTTAACGTCGAGTGTGTGGCGGAAATACGCCAAAACGCACATCGTCGACAGCGCGCGGCGCTTCGCGTTGAGTTCGGCGCGTATATCCGCAATCTCTTGCGCGCTCGAAGCGTCGCGGACGCCCTGCGCGGCTTTTTCGCAATCCGCTATCGCCTCCGCCACATCGGCGCGGCGGTACTCGGCTTCACTTATTTTTATTGCCATATCTCTTTTCTCTCCTGTTTATATTATACTAAACCGCACGGCGGTTGTCAATTTAAAAAGCAATGCCGCCGTAGTTACGGCGGCAGTTTGACAATCGATTAAGCCTCGAAAACGGTGAATGAGAACGGCGGAACTTCCAACCCGTCTTTTTTGGGTTTTGCCGGCTTTCCTTCCGAAAAAAGCACGGGAGCTTTGGCGGGAATAACCACGGGCGCCGTAGCCTTGACGGAACGAGGATTGACCACGCAAAGCAGTTTGCCGCGCCTGTAAACAAGCGGCTCGCTGCCTACGGCATGCACAAATTCCAAATCGCGCGAAATAAATTCCTCGCGGCTCTTTCTGAACGCGAAAAGAGATTTAATAAAATTGAGCAGGGATTTTTTGTCTTTGGTCTGCGCCTCGACGTTGACGACCTTATCCGATTCCGCAGGCAGGAATGTCCTATCGGCGTCTGAAAATCCCGCGTTCTTTCCCATGCTCCACTGCATGGGCGTGCGCGAACCCGTACGCCCGAAGCCGCATTCCACCGACGGAATATCCTTGATATACTTCATGCCGATTTCGTCGCCGTAGTACATGAACGGTACGCACGGCAACGTGTACAGCGTCGCGTAAACGAGCTTCAACTGCTCTTGCGAATAAAAGGGCGCAAGCCGCGGCGTGTCGTGATTACAGCTCAGCAACGCGATATAACCGTTGTCTTTTACTTCGTTATACCACGCCGAAAAGCCCTCGGCAAACTTTTGAGCGTCTCCTCTGCCGTTCGCGTCGAAGTAGCTGTATGTGTCAGGCTCTTCCTCGCCGCGCACCAACAGATTATAGGGCTTGCCGTGATGGTCGAGCATGAAATCGGCATGGAACCCCGCGCGGAGCGATTGCGGATTTGACCACTCGGATATAATCACCGCATCGGGATACTCTTCGTCGAGCATGGCGCGCACCTCGCTCCAAAGCTCGCTCGTCGCAGGCTTTTCGCCTTGCTCTCCGTCGTTTTTGACGAGCGAGTCCGCCATATCCACGCGAAAGCCGTCGCATCCGCGGTCGAGCCAAAAACGCATGACGCTTTTCAGCCATTCCCGCGTTTTTTTCGCCGCATCGGACTTATACGACATCTGCCAGCTCGGCTCGTCTACGCGGTTAAACCCGTAATTGAGCGAGGGCTGAGTCGAATAAAAATTGACGATATAATTGCCCTTGCGGTTATGCCTGCCGCTAATCGCCTTAAAGCCCTGCGGGAAATCCCACTCGCCCTTCGTCCAAATGAATCTGTCGTACATTTCGTTTTCGACAGGTTCGGCGCTCTTTAAAAAGTCAGGGTTCTGCTCGGACGTATGTCCCGGCACGAGGTCGAGAACGACTTTTATGCCCTTTGCATGCGCCGTGCGCAAAAACTCGTCGAAGTCCTCCTCGCTGCCGAACCGCGACGAAACCTTAAAGTAATCGCGCACGTCGTAGCCGCCGTCCATAAACGGCGAATCGTAATGCGGATTGAGCCAAATCGCGTTCGCGCCCAAACCCTTGATGTAATCGAGCTTTTGCGTAATGCCGCGGAAATCCCCGTATCCGTCGCCGTTCGTATCGTTAAACGAATTGGGATATATTTGATAGAACACCGCGCTTTTGAGCCAGTTGTTTCTCATAACGCACTCCTTATATTTTATTTTTAAGTTTTCGGCACTATTATATCACGTATGTTGCGTTAAATCAACGGTTTTTTAACCGTATATTGCGCATACTATACGCATGAAAAGAACGGATATAGTAATAGTCGGCGGGTCGAGCGGCATCGGACTTGCTCTCGCGCAAAAACTCGCCGCGGCGGAATACTCGGTTACAAACATTTCCCGCACCGCATGTCCCGTCGCAGGCGTTAAAAATTACATAGCCGACGCGAGTTCTCCGCAGGAACTCGGCAAAGCGTTTGCAAAAATTTCAACCATAGACGCGCTCGTTTACTGTGCGGGAACGTCGCTCGCCGCACCGCTCGAATATGTCGAATACGCGGACGTCAAAAATCTTTTCGACGTAAACGTGATAGGCGCAATCGAATGCTGTAAGCTCGCGATGAAAAAACTTAAAACGAGCGGCAGCGGCAAAATAATACTTCTCGGCTCCGTGGGCGGCATAGCGCCTATCGCTTTCGACAGCTTTTATTCGGCAAGCAAAGCCGCGCTCATACTGTTTGCCCGAGCCGTCAATCTCGAAACGGACAGCGTAAAAACGACTGTCGCCGTTATAGGCGGAACGCGCACGCGGTTTTCTTTCAAGCGCAAAATCTACGCCGACTGCGGCAAGTACAACGGCAAACTCAAAAGCGCGTCGGATTCGCTTATCAAAATAGAGCAACAGGGTTATTCCGCAGATTACGTTGCGAACAAGCTGGCGAAAATGCTCAAAGGAAACACCCCCGCGGTAGTAACGATAGGTTTCAAATACAAGCTCGCCTCATTGTGCTATAAGCTGTTGCCGCAACGGTTAAAGCAGTTTGCCGATAAAAAAGTTTACGGGCTGTAATACCGATTACATCTTTATTATATTGACGCCGAACTGCGCAAAGCCGTCATCGTCCGTCGCCGTTATCACCGTTTGAAACCCGTCGAGCGCGGCGAGCAGTTTTTCGCGCCGCGTCGAATCGAGTTCGCTGAAAACATCGTCGAGAAGAAGTACGGGACTTGTGCCGAGCACATCGGTAAGAAGTTGCATTTCGGCAAGTTTCATAGCGAGCGCGACGGTGCGCTGCTGTCCCTGCGAACCGTAGGTGCGTATGTCTACGCCGTTGACTTTGATTTTTATATCGTCCTTGTGCGGACCGCTATGCGTATATTTAAGCCTTAAATCGCTTTCGCGGTCACGTTTGAGCGCCGCAGACAACGCGGCTTTTATCTCTTCCGCGCCGTCGCCTTCCGCACCCTCGTATTCGAGTTCGGGCGTTTCCGCTCCGCCCGTCAAAAATGCGTGCCGTTCGGCAGTCGGGATTTGAAGTCTTTTGACGTAGCCGCGCCGAGACTTGACAATACGCGCGCCCTCGGTCGCGAGCAATTCGTCCCACGGCGCGAGAGTATTGTCGTTTGCGCCGCCGCTTTTAAGCAGTCTGTTGCGGCTTTGCAGAATTTTATCGTAGCGGGAAAGCGCCGCGAAATACGCTTTTGAAACTTGGCACAGCGCGATATCCATAAACCGACGACGGTCTGCGGGCGCTTCCTTGATGATTTTAAGCCCGTCGGGGCAAAACAATACGACGGGGCAAACGCCCATCAGCTCGCTCATACGCGAAATAGGCACGTCGTTTACGGCAACGCGCTTATTCGCAGTTCTGTCTATAACTATCTTAACGGTTTCGCGCCCGCATTCTTTATCCGCCGCGACGGAAATATACGCGCGCTCCGCGTCCGATTTTATCAGTTCCCTGTCGCGCGGCGTACGGAACGACTTGCCCACGCCCGCAAAATAAACGGCTTCCAAAAGATTTGTTTTGCCGCGCGCGTTCGGCCCGACAAACGCGTTGCGTCCGTCCGAAAACTCCACTGTGCGCGCCGCCGCGTTTCTATAATCTTTGACGTCGAGCTTTTTTACTATCACCTGCGTCCGCCTTTTCCGCGCGTACGTTCGCCGCTCGAACCGAACTTGACTATCAAAAGGTGTACGCCGACAAGTACGACGAATACGGCATACGCAACCCACGCGACGAGCGGCCACGTCAGTTTTACACTGCCCAAATACTTGTAAACGAGTATAATCTCGGGCTTGTCGGGTTTTTCGGGCGTATCGGGCGTATCGGGATTATTCGGGTCGTCGGGGTCAATCGGAAGGCTCGGCAAGTCGGGCGAAACGTCGTCGCCGTAATACAGCTTGTAATTGCCGTTTCCGTCGGTCTTGACCGAAAAACTTATGTCGCCCGAAATATCGGTACGCAAAATATTCTGTTCCTTAATGCCGACCGCTTTTATTTTTTCGAGCGCCGCAGCGTGCGGATGCTTGTATTTATTGCCCTCGCCGCACGAAATAACGCTGTAAGTGTTTCCCACCGCGCTCGGCGACGTCATTATTTCGAGATACTCCGTCGTCGTGGCATTGACCGAGCCGTGGTGCCCCGCTTTTACTACGTTAACGCAATAATCGTCGGTGAACGCGTCGTACTTATCGGTTACGCCGTCCGTCTTAGCCGCCTCTACTTTATCGGCAAACTCGTCGAGATTTCTTTCTTCCGCATCGCCCGACATGGCGAATTTATAGCCGCGGTATTCGAGTATCATTATAGGCGAATAGTTATTCCAATCGCCCTCGCCCGTATACTTTGTCGAAAGCGGCGAGTAGAAAGTCAGGCTGTATTCGTCGTCGCCGATGCCGCCCTTTATCGTCTGATTTTCGTCCGTCGGGTCGGTTACGAGAACCGTCGGCGTAAAGTCGTGCGCGGCGGTCGGCTCGTACATCGCTTTTACGGCGCGCGCGTAAGTCTCGCCGTCCTTTTGCACGGCGTCGGCAGTGAGATTGTCGGCGGGGTCGATATATTGCGGTTTGGTGCTCGTACCCGCGTAATACGCTCTGACATTGGGACGGTAACTGACTCGCGCGGGATACGCATTCAAAACGTCGTCGAGACTGCCGCAATGGTCGGCGTCGGGATGCGTGAGAATACAGTAATCGAAGTATTTGAAATCGGAATCGAGATTGGTCTCGATAAACTCCGTTATCTCGTCTTGATATCCGCGGTCGCCACCGTCTATTATGGCGGTGGCGCCGTCGGGAAACTCTATAATACAGCAGTCGCCCTGCCCGACGTCAACAAAATGCACGTTGAGCGTATTACCGTCTGCAACTGCGCCGTTCTTGGGCGGAGCCGTAATCTTTCCGTCCGCGTCGGTGTAATAACACAATCCCAGCGCGAGTTCGATATCGAATGACCACGCCATAGTTACGGCAAGCACCGCCGCGACTATCACGAGCAAAATTATATCCGCTATGTATACTTTTTTCCGCTTCACTTCACCGCGCTCCTTATCCGCCGTCAATACGCCGAAACCGCGTTACGGCTGCGGCTCGAACAGTTTTTCTATCTCGTCGCACTGTTCCGTTGCGACGGCATAACCGAGTTCCATCATCTCTTTATATCCGTCCTTACTTGTCGACTTGAACGCCGAAGTGTCGGGCGCGATAATAATATCGGACTGCATAAGCCCCACTGCCGAAGCGTTCGCGCCCATAATGGAAAACATCGCTTTGAGCATATCGAAAACGCCTTTGCCGTCCGTTCCGCTGCCGCGAGAGCCGTGCGCGTCGACGGTAACGACTTTATCCGCACCGAGCATTCTCGCAACGTCAGCAGGAATATTGTTGGTCAATCCGCCGTCGGAAAGATTCATGCCGTCTTTTTCGAGCGGCGCATATACAATAGGATATGCCGATGATGCGGAAACCGCGTCTAAAACCGAGCCTTTGTCCATTATGACTTGCTTGCCCGTTTTAAGGTCGGTCGCCACGGCGGCATATCGTTTTTTGAGGTTTTCTATTTTGGCGTCGCCGATAAGATTGTAGACTACCCTGCCTATTTTGCGCGGGTCGTCGGGCTTTATCAAAAGCCGCCCGTGAAGGTCGGAAAGTTCTATATGCTCTGCGGCGCGCGCAATCTCGTCGGGCGTAAGCCCCGCGCAGTACAGCGCGCCGACAATACTGCCGACGGACGTTCCCACGCACAAATCGAAGTCTATACCGCGCTCGTAAAACGCTTTGAGCGCGCCGACCTGAACAAATCCGCGCGCTCCTCCGCCGCCGAGCACAAGCCCGACGGTCGGGCGCTCTGCGCTTTTTTTCTTAGAAAAAAATCTCATATTTACGCGTTCTCTACCATCTGGCAGAAATACTTGTGTATGCGGTTGTCTCGCGCCACAAGTTCGGGATGGAACGCCGTTGCAAGCACGTTGTTCTGCCGTACCGCGACCGCCTTGCCGTCAAGCTCGGACAGCACTTCCACGTCGCTCCCGACGCGCGTAATAATGGGCGCACGGATAAATACCATGCCGACGTACATTCCCGCGAAATCGCCCTCTGCGACAAAGCTGTCAATCTGTCTGCCGTAAGCGTTGCGCTTGACGTCCACGTCCAACAGCCCGAAATACGGGCGCTCGCCCTCTATGCGGTTAGCGAGAAGAATAAGCCCCGCGCAAGTGCCCCAAACGGGCATACCCGCTTCGACGCGCACCTTAATGGGCGTATACAGTTTGAACTCGTCGAGAAGTATGCGCAGAGTAGTGCTCTCGCCGCCCGGGATAATCAGACCGTCGACGGAAGCAAGCTCGTCCACCGTTCTCACGGGAACGGCGTCTATCTTCTTGTTTACCGATTTTATCAATTTAAGGTGTTCGGCAACCGAACCTTGCAAAGCAAGAACGCCTATCGTCATGACAAACATGACCTCCTATTTAGTTGCTTTTTGAAGTCGCAGACACATCGCAATCGCCGTCGGGCGGCGAACCGCCGAAAAGAACACAGAGTCTTACGCATGCCCGAGACAGCCGAATGCCGCGCGACGCTTTGCTTGCGTCATCACTTCAATAGATAAAAGCGATTGCGCGTATCCGTACTGCGACCGCATAACCCGCATCCGCCGACGCAACAGCTTTTTGCGTTTACCAGCCGCGCTTCGCAAGCCTGTCCGCTTCGTTCATTCCCTCTACGTCAAGCCCGCGCATAGCCTCGCCAAGCCCGTAGCTTACGCCTGCGAGAATGGTCGGGTCGCTGTAATACGCAACCGCCTTGACAATCGCCTCCGCGCGCGCTTTGGGGTCGGACGATTTGAATATTCCGCTTCCGACGAAAACGCCGTCGGCGCCGAGCTGCATCATGAGTGCGGCGTCGGCGGGAGTAGCTATACCGCCCGCCGCGAAGTTGACGACAGGGAGCGCTTTGTTTTTTGCGACCTGACGCACAAGGTCGAGCGGCGCGCCGATTTCCTTCGCATAGGTTGCGAGCTGTTCGGGAAGAAGCGACGCTACTTCGGCAATCTGCGTGCGCATTTTGCGCATGTGCTTGACCGCTTCGACGACGTTGCCCGTGCCCGCCTCGCCTTTGGTGCGTATCATGGACGCGCCTTCGGCTATGCGGCGAAGCGCTTCGCCGAGGTCGCGCGCGCCGCAGACAAAGGGCGTAGCGAACTTGTTCTTGTCTATATGATAAGCGTCGTCGGCGGGCGTGAGAACCTCGCTTTCGTCTATGTAGTCAATCTTGATAGCTTCGAGAATCTGCGCTTCCACGAAATGCCCGATACGAACTTTCGCCATAACGGGAATCGTAACCGCATTCTGAATTTCGGCTATCATCTTGGGGTCGGACATGCGCGCGACGCCGCCGTCCCTTCTGATATCGGCAGGCACGCGTTCGAGCGCCATGACGGCAACCGCGCCTGCGGCTTGCGCTATCTGCGCCTGCTCGGCGTTGGTTACGTCCATAATGACGCCGCCTTTCAGCATCTGCGCAAGATTGCGATTGAGCAACTTTCTGTCGTTTGTCTTATTATCCTTTACTGCCATTATTCACTCCTTGTCCGCGAAAAGCGCGGCGATAATTTTAAAGCGGCGCCATTATTCGGCGACGACATTGATATTGACCTTGCCCGAAACCTCGGCAAACGGCTTAATCTGCACGGTGTAATGCCCGAGCTGTTTGATAGGTTCGGCAAGCACGATTTTCTTTTTGTCAAGCTCGTAGCCCTCTGCCTTTAACGCGTCCGATATAGCGGCGGTATTGAGCGCGCCGAACAGCTTGCCGTTGGCGCCCGTCTTAATCTTTACGGTAACGGTAACCGACGCAAGTTTTTTGCAAAGCTCGACCGCCCGGTCGTGTTCTATCTTGCGCCGACGGTCCTCGGCTTCTTTGGAAATCTTAATGGAGTTGAGCGCCGACGAAGTCGCCTGTTTTGCAAGTCCGTTCGGAAACAAATAATTGCGCGCATAGCCGTCAGAAACGTCTATGACCGTCCCCGCCTTACCCTGCGCCTTAACGTCCTTTAATAAAATAACTTTCATATGCTTTCCTCTTTTAACAGTGTACCAAACCGCCTCGCTTTTGTCAAGCATTGGCAAAAACATATGCGCGCTAATCTGTGCGCAAAAAGTCTATCCAGAACCTCAAATTCAAAATAATGTCGCAAAGTCCGAGAAGAGAAAACACGAACAGCCCTATCGGGAACACGACCGCGCAACACCCCGCGATAACCGAAACCGCAAATGCGATTATTCTCTTTTTCCCGCCGAAAAGCGACGACATGTGCATGACGAGCGAAAAAAACGCCGCGGCGGATGGCAGAGTAACAAACGCGTGCATTAAGGTGGCGGACAGCGCATCGAACCCGCCTACCGCGTCGAGAATGACGGACGCGACGAACGCGGGAAGCAAAACCGTCCACAAATACGCCCGCGGAAACCTCATGCTTCCTATCGGCGGCGGCGCAAACCGCACGCCGCCCATGCACCGCGACCCCAGCCGCACCTCGCATTCCGACGCATCGTCGTACGGGCTTACCGTCCGTCTATTCACGGCTGCCGAAACAAAATAAACGACAAGTCCCAAAAGTCCGCCGAGATGAACGCACAAATACGGCGCGTAGACAACGAATCGGTCATGCGCATACTCTCCGAAAAACTCGATAACGGCGGCGTCGTAACCGTCCTCGTTCGGTTTAACTCTCACCATTTCGGGCGGAATATCGGTATTTTCGTAATAATCGCGAGCGATATATCCGATAAACGGGTCGTCGTACTCTGCGGCGACATATTCGCGAGCGACTTCGCCGAGCGGTTTTCCCTCGACGGCTCTTACGATTACCATACCGAAAATAGCGCCCAAAACCGCCGCAACGACGGCGACCGCCATACACAGCAAATACTGTTTGTACTGCGCGGAAACGATTGCGCCGCCTAACGCGCAATTGGAAAATACGAAATAAACTACGGTGAGAACGTCGTAATTCAAGACGAGCGAAAACAGCCCGTAAAACAGCAGACACGAAAACGGCAATACCGCCCCGAACCTTCTGAACAGCAAATACAAAAGCGGCAGAACCGCGGGCATCAAAAACAGCGCGACGCTCGGCATCGCGCCCGCCGCGACAAGCAATGCGGGCAAAACGAAATATGCGGCTACCTCGTACGCCGACGGCTTGCGTTGAGGAATACGTCGATACGTCGCAAAACGCGTATTATTGTCGCGTGCCGCCGCGCGCCACGCAGATATGCTTTCGCCTATTCCCACAACCCGATTTTACCACATTTTTCGGTTAGAATCAACATAATTTCGCGTCCGCAAGAACGTATAAATCGCAACCGTCGGATAATACTATTAAAAAACAACGAGGTAACAACCATGTACGATTTGAAATGCGGACAGCGCGACTGCCGCTATAACCACGGATACAGCTGCTGCGCACGCGATATAGCGGTGTCGCAAGGCACGCTGTGCACCACCTACGAAAAAAGCGAATCGGACGCCAAGACGGAAGCGGCGGCGGAATTTATGAAGCCCGACAATTCCGTCGATACAGCCGTCAGCTGCAACGCGCCCTGTCTTTTCAACCACTCGACAAAGTGCATCGCAAACGGAATAACCGTATCCACCGCCGACGGCGGAGCGGCGGAATGCCTGACGTTTATCAAGAAGTAAACTCGCTATCGAAAACGCGCGGCGCGGAATAAAATCCGCACCGCGCGTTTGTAATTGTATATTTATCGCGCGTTAAGATTTTTAAGCATAAGTTCGGCAAGTTTCAAATATCTCTTTACCGCTTCGGAATCGCAAGCCGCGGCGTAATCGCGCAAATCGACGACGAGCGTTTTAAGAGCGTTTGCATCTCTGTCGCGGGCGACGCACTCTGTCCGCGCGGCGGCGTTCCAGTTCATCAAATTGACGCTTTCCGGGTAATAGCGCAACAGTTCGCCCGAATACTCGGCAACAAAATCGCATTCGCCGCTTTCCGTCTTTTTTTGAAACAAATCGAAAATATGCCCGCGGCGATAAGCGATAAACGGTTTGTAAAATTCTGCGAGTTTGCCTGCGCCCAGCTCGCTCTCGTCGCCTATCAACATAGAGCCGCGCACTTCGAGCGCGCCTTTATAAACGGAGTCCGTATGCAAGAGTTCCCACAGTTTTCCGTCAAACTCCTCATCAACCGGCTCGTTTGTCGCGTCGAGATAAAAGTAATACGTGTACCAAAGCGGGCGCAGTTGTTTAAACATGTTGCATACGAGATACACCGCGGCGTACAGCGATACGTCGGGCACAGGCGTTCTGTCCTGCGGCGGAATCACCTGCCCGTCCAAAAGCCTTTTGAACAGCGGCGAACCGTAATCGTACTTGATAAACGTCTTCCCGCGTTTTTCAATCCACCTGCCGCCGCCTGGCACAATATCGTCGGATGCTGGAACGGGCTTGAATTCGGGCTTATCCTCGGAATAGTCGGGATGCCTTTCGGGTTCGAGCAAAAAGCAGCAACCGTACTCGAAAAGAACATCGCTCGGTCTCGATACGTACCCGGGATACACCGCGCACGCAAAGCAGTACAGATTGTATAACAGCGTGCGCTTGCGCTCGTAACCGAGGTCGCTGTCGCCTATTGCTTCGAACGTCGGCTCGAACAACTCTTTAACCGTTTGTGTAATATCCATATGCCCATTATACCACACTTTCCGCCGCCAATCAAGCGCACGGCAAATTTTTAAGCAAAGGGTTTTCTCGCGATTGACCGGATATAATATATATGTTATATATAAAGCTATGGAAAAAGAGCGCAAAATAACCGAATATCTATTGCGCCCCAACGCGGCAGTCGCCGCGTTAAGCGGAATAATAGGACTCGCATTGCTTACGCCAGCAATCGTTTCCGTATTTTTCGACGCATGGAACGCAAGCGTGCGTTTGTCTCTCATACTGTTCGCGTCGCTCTTTATCGCATACTCCGTATTCGGCGTCATCCGTCGGCTGAAATTCGTACAAAAACTGAGAGAGAGCGCGCTGAAACACAAGTTAAGCGCCGCATTCGTGCAGAACTACGATTTTCGCACCGTCGTTTACGCCTGCTTCTCGGCGCTTTTCGATACGGCGTACGGAATATTTCAAATAGTATCGGGCAAAACGGCAGGGATTAAATGGTTCACGGCGAGCGGAACGTACTACATTGCGCTCGCGCTGATGCGAATGGGCACGGTGCTTTTCGGCGCGCGGCCGCTGCTCAAAAAAACGGATACGGCGGCGCGCGAAGAACACTTTATAAAAACTTACACGGCGGTCGGCATCGCGCTCTTCATACTGACCGGCACGCTGACTACCATGTTCGACGTAATGCTCGCTTCGCGCGGCGCGCTCGCCGCGAAATTTCCGCTGATGATTTACGGCACATACCTATATACGTTTTATAAGATAGCGTTCGCCGCCGTCGGCTTTGTCAAATCGCACAAGAACGACAACCTCATAACGCGCGCACTGCGAAGTATTACCACGGTTGCCGCGCTCGCTTCAATGCTGACGTTTATGACCTCTCTTTTGACTACTTTCCCCGAATTCGGCGCTCTCGCAGGCGTCATCGGAACACTCGGGAACTTCGTTTCGCTATTCGTAGTAACGTTATCGATATTTATGATAACGCGCTCGGCGCGGCTGTATCATCGTTTGCAATTAAAAAAGCGCGATACCGCCGACGAAACGACAACGACGTCGGCGCAATCGCTTTTCGACGATAAAAACGCATAGCCGCAGTTGCGCATATGCGCATGTAAACTTTTTGCGCGGGAACGCCGATATATGCGCATATGCGTATATAGTTAAATATTATAAATTCGCCGCATTTCGCGCAAAAACGCCGCGCAGCCGTCATAAATATCTTTGTACGCGCGCTCGAAATCGCGCGTGTACCACGGGTCAACGACGTCGCGCGGACTGTCCGTGTAATCGCACAGTCTTTTCATCTTATCGTAATATCTGCCGTTTGTGGTGAGAATAAGTCGAGAGCGGTTCTTCTCTTCCATGACAAGAACGTAATCGAAGTTCTCTACATCGGCGCAAGTCATCTTTTTTGCTACATGCGAACCTACAATTCCGTGCGCGGCAAGCGTCCGCGCGGCGAGCGGATAAACGGAATTGCCCTCTTCCTCGTCGGACGTTCCGAAGCTGTCTATACGGAAATGCTCGGCGACGCCGCCGCGCTCGACCATATCTTTAAAGATAAGTTCCGCCATGGGCGAGCGGCAGATATTGCCGAGGCACACAAACGCTACGCTTATCATATTGTCCTCGCAAGCTCGACCGCGCAAACCGCGGCAAGCCCATCCGCATCGGTCGCGTCGGGCGCGAGAATATAGTTAGGTTCCCACTTTTCGCCCGCGAGCGAATCCGCAGTTATAAAGAACGTGAAAAACTCGTAGCCGCGGTAGTCGCAAACCGCTTGAAGCGCAGAGCACTCCATATCGACTGCTATACAGCCCCTCTCGCGCATACAGGCGGCGCGTGAGCGCGTCTCGCGGTAAAACCCGTCGGTCGTCCACGTGCCGCCGACAACGCACTGCAAACCGCTTTTTTCGAGTTGCTTTTTGACGCGTTTGCTGTTTTTCATCTCTATAAAATCGGACGGCGCGCGGTAGTGGTAGCTAGTGCCCTCGTCGCGGAACGCCCTGTCGGGCACGACGAAATTGCGCGTCGGGATATCGGTAAGCGCGCCGCAAATGCCGAACGCCACGACGCTTTTGACGCTGCCGCCGGCAACCTCTTCGAGCGCGCCGACGGCGGCGGGCGCGCCGACGGGACTTTGGTATGCAACAAGTTTTTTGCCGCCTGCCTCGAACCCGTACACAGGCACGATAAGTCCGCCGGGCAGTACACCTATTTTCCGCAGCGAATATCTGTTTTTAAGCTCGGCAAAAAGATGGTCGCTAAAAGTCGTAACCGCTACCGTCGCGCCCAAATCGCGCTTTTCGGGCAAAATAATACCGGGCTCGTCAATAAATTCTATCATTAAGTAAGCACCTCGCAAACTCTGTATAAGCATTATACAAAATCGCCGGCGCTATGTCAATCTTAAAGGCTGTTTTGCAACTCTTTGAGCTTTTTCAAAAACACGCCGAGCGGACCCTCGATTTTTCTTTCGATTTGTTGTTCGTCGTAATTGCCGTACCGTTCGCTCTCTTCCAAAAGCGTTACCGAGAACAGCGTGCAGTATTTACTGCCCATGGGTTTTTGCGGCGCTACGACATCATGAATCTTTTTGTCCGCCTCCGACCACTCACCGCCGTCCTTGCACAGCCACATGCTTATCGTTATTTTATCGTTGCACAGCACAGACATCTGAAAACGGTGTAAGCCGCTGTCAAGCTCCGTCGGACAATCGCAACGCGCATATAAATCCAAAATGTCGGTAACTGTAAAATATATGCTTTTACCGCGCGGAGAGTAAGGAATAAAATGCGGAACTACTTGCGAAAGCTTGTCGTTCAAGTGTTCGATAACTTTGTCGGCGCAATCGGAATAGTTTAAAAGTATTTCGAGCGCGTCGCCGTGCTCGCGCCGAATTCTCTTGCACTTATCCATTATATTGCGGTTGTTTTTGAGAAGTTTATCGTCCACCATATTTATGTAATCCTCTATGAGAAATTTCAGTTTTGCGTCCACTCCGCGCCGCCCCTTTAAAAACGCCTTCAAAATACCGAGTATGGACGCATAGTCGAATATGCACCATTTATCGGCATAGCTGCCGTCCTTATGCGTCGGCTTTTCGCCGAAAGGCGTAAGATAAACGTAAATACAATCGCCGTTCCCCGCCGTCAACTCCTCGTATCTATTGAGCTGATTGTCGTGCGTCGAAGTAAAAGTCTTGTTCTCGATAACGAGCGTGATATTCGACTTGTCCGAGCGCATATAAATATCCATGCGACCGTCGTCGCCGACAAGCGTTTCTTCCGTTTTGACAACCAAGTCGTCGGCAGAGGCAAACGCGTGCAACCGCTCGCACGAAAACTTCGACAAAATCTCGCGGTTCGGTTTAACTCCGCTTATATGTTTGTTATAGTCGAACAGCGCGTCCGAAAACGCGTGCAGGAAAAAATCGCCGCGACCGTGCGCCGCTTTCGGGTCTAACAACCACGCAAAAAACGCGGAATGCTTTACCTCTTGCTTCCACATACCCACGGCGTCGAAAATATTAAACCCGTCGCACGCTTGTTTAAGCTCTTCAATAGCGTATACGAATTTGTCAAGCGCATCAAGCGCCGCTTTTTCCGTCGTAATCATATCAATATTCATTTTTAGAAATAAACTCGACTTTTTCGTATCCGCAATTTTTGCATCGCAACGTTATCTTGTATGTAACGCGCTCCCCTTCTTCCCTATACGTAGTGCGCTTTCCTCTCGAATCGGTGCTCGTCGTCGACCTTGAAATCTTATTTCTTTTAACAGGCTCGTGCCCGACCTCTATGAACTCGTCGTATGCTCCGCAATGTTCGCATGTATGCGACTCTTCGTACGCTTTCCACTTTTGATATTGCCGAACGATATAGTAAGCTACGCCCCCCACTATACCCACTATAACTCCAATCAGTATCGCCCACGTCCAAGCATTCATGATTTCTCCTAAAAGTTTTTAAACAGTATAAATTAGGTATTACCTAAATGTCAAGCAATTTTAGGTAACACCTAATATAATTCACATATGGAAAAGACACTCGAAGAACGCATAACGCAAAATATTCGACTGGAAATCGAGCAATCGGGCAAGCCGAAAACGGCGATAGCTCAGGCTATCGGAGTATCTAATCCGACGGTTTCGCAATATCTGTCGGGACGCATACAGCCGTCACTCGCCACATTATCTCGGCTGTGCAATTTCCTCGGTTGCTCTGCGGACGATATTCTTTGCATCAAAAATCTATAAAACCGCCTGCGACTGTGCGGCTCGCGCAGCTCGCCCGGATTTCCCAGATTCTTCGCTGTCGCTCAGAATGACATAATTGCGGTAAAGTTCTTTTGATGTCTTCCTGAGCGCAAGCGTGGGAACTATGGCGCAAGCCCGCAAGTTTTATCGATTATCTATTATTTAAAAACCCTATCCACGCTCCGCGGGGACTTCCACCTTTGGCTGACGCAAAAGGAGGAGGTATCGCAGCGCGACGAGAGGAGGTGGCGAGCGAAAGCGTGTCGGGAGCGGTATTCATTTGAATTACGTAACGATTTCTTCGGGCGGAACAGAATTACAATTACGGCAGTCCACACGCGACAAATATCCGACCAGTGTCCGGCGGCTACATGGAAGATATGCGGGTCGCGCCGATTTTTCTCGCGAGAGCTTTTGCCGAATAAAACTTCGGGCGCGGCGATTTAACGCGCTTGCCGAACGACACGGTGCGGAACTCGCCTTTCGCTTTTTTTGCGAACCGCTTATCGGTAACGCACACGTACGCGTCTTTGACTCGCGACAGCAAAATTTCGAGCGCCCTGATATTTTTGCGCGTGTACTTTGCGCCGTCGAGGTTGACGACTACCGTTCTGTCCGTCCGCCCCGCGGTTTGTTCGAGAAACATGACCGCACGCAATTGCGCTTCCGACAGTTTTTTCAATTTTTTATTCGGCGGACATCCTAACTCGCGCATATCCGTTTCCGACGGCTTAACGTCGTCGAGCGCGCGGCTGTACGCAAGGTATTGCGCCACCGTAAACCCGCCGAACGGTATATCGCCGTAAGCGAAATAATTGCGCCCGTTCTCGCTTGCGCAGAACAGAACTTCCACGTTGTCGAGTACGACCGCGTCTTTCATGCCTTTGAAATACTCGCGCTTTTGCCGCGCCGAACCTATGCAATAAGTAACCATATGTACGATTATTGCCAAATTTTCAAAGACTATAACACAAAAAAACCGACGGGGTATCCGTCGGGTTTTCTGCTTAATATTCGGCCGTTCGACCGTCAGCGCGGCGAAATCCGCGGTTCAGTCCTTGTACTTGTCGTCGTTCGACCACGAATACATCTTGCGAAGTTCCGCACCCACTTTTTCGAGAGGATGTTCGGCTTCTATTCGACGGCGCGCGTTGAAGTACGCTCTTCCGTTGTTGTTTTCGGCAATCCACCGCGACGCGAAATCGCCCGTCTGAATTTCTTTGAGAATGCCTTTCATCTTAGCTTTGACCGTATCGTCTATCAACCGTTCGCCTACGGTGTAATCGCCGTACTCGGCCGTATCGGAAACGGAATAACGCATAAACCCGAAACCGCCTTTATAAATAAGGTCGACGATAAGTTTAAGTTCGTGAATACACTCGAAATACGCGTTCTGCGGGTCATATCCCGCCTCTACGAGCGTCTCGAATCCCGCTTTCATGAGCGCGGTAACGCCGCCGCACAACACGCACTGCTCGCCGAACAAATCCGTCTCGGTCTCGCACTCGAACGTCGTTTCCAAAACGCCCGCGCGGCTTCCGCCGATACCTGCGGCATAAGCGAGCGCAATGTCTTGACAGTGTCCCGAAACGTCCTGATACACGGCGAAAAGACAGGGCGTACCCTTTCCCTCGACATACTCGCTTCTTACCGTGTGCCCGGGTGCTTTGGGGGCGACCATGAACACGTCGACGTCTGCGGGCGGAACAATCTGCTTAAAGTGGATATTGAACCCGTGCGCAAAACACAGCGCCTTGCCCGCTTTGAGATTGGGCGCTATATCGGTTTTGTATATAGCCGCCTGTTTTTCGTCGGGCGTAAGTAACATGATTACATCGGCTTTTTTGACGGCTTCCGCGGCGGTCATGACGTTAAGTCCGGCCTTTTCGGCGCGCTCCCACGATTTGGAGCCGTTATAAAGTCCGATAACGACGTTGACGCCGCTGTCTTTTAAGTTGAGCGCGTGCGCATGCCCCTGGCTGCCGTAGCCTATGATTGCGACCGTTTTCTTTTTGAGATAGTCGAGATTGCAGTCTCCGCTGTAATAAATTTTTGCCATAATAATTTTCTCCTTAAATTGCAGACGCGACGTTAAAACGTCGCGTCGTTGCGAAAAATTTTATTCTTTGATTTTGCTTATTTTTTAGCTTCTTCTATTTGCTTTTCCGTCGGTATATCGGCTTTGGCGCGCTTGCCTACAAACTGCGGTTCCAAACCCTCGTACCCGTCCACCTTGTAAAAATACGTGTACGCGCTCGCCCACTGGTCGACGTCGCCGAAATACGTGAAATAGCCCTCGACGTAATCACAGCTTATTCCCGCGGAAGTCGTGTTTTTCGCGAGAGGTTTGAGAGCGCCCGCATCGTCGTAATCATTATCGAAATTATCGAAAAGCGCGACGCGGTAGAAATCGGAACTCGAACCAGAGTAGTACAGATACCCCGCGTTGTCGAACAGCGGCGTGCCCGTAGCGCCCGAATACAGTACTTCCGCATTGCCGTCCTTTCCGTAACGGTACATCGCAGATTCCGTAACGGCAACAAAACAAACTTCGTTTGACTGGGCGTCGTCGTTCGGACGGAACGCGTACGTCGCGGTTATATCGCTCGAAATAGCGGTAGAAAACTCACCGTGGATATGGCGGTCGGCTTGGTCTTTCGTACTGTCGTCGGCAAGCAGTTTATCCTGTTGCTTTCTGTACGCCGCCGAGTATTCGTAACGCTGTTCGCGCAGGTTGTCGTATGCGATAACGGTCTCGTTGAACATATTTTGCGTGCGGCGGAAGAAAACGCCGTCGCGAACCGCTTCAATAGTCTCGGTCTTGCCGTTTGCGGAAACAATAAACTTATCGCTTCCGTCGGGACGCATCGCCTCGATGACGGTGCCCGTACGAACGGAATCTTTGTCGTTAACGGGGCGCACAAAGTAGATAAAGTCTTCGACGGTGTTATTGTCTATGCCCTTATAATAGGTGTCTCGAACGGGGAAATATACGCTCGACGCCTTGACTTTAAACGTTACGGGGTCGTCCGCATCCTCGTCTTTCGGATTAATCTTGACCGAAACGATGTTGCCGCCCTCTTTGACGACGAGATACACCGCGCCGCCGAGTTTATAAAACGCATACTCGGACGCAGACGTATCGACGCCCTCGCTCGTCGTATACACCTTGACGGGCGCGTTTTTCTTTTTGAGCGACATCATGAAAAAGTCGGTGCTCGTCGTTTGAATAGTTCCCGACGCGTTCTGCGAGTTGTTGGGGCTTGCGAAATAAATGAAGTCGTCGTAAATGAATATGCCGCCCTTGGCATAACCCGACGTACCTATCGTCTTGGGCGCTATTTTAGTAACGTCGACGGTGTTAATGGGTTTATCGAAATAATCGGTTTCCGCCGTATATTTAAACTCCAACCCCGCGTCGACATCGAGCTTGGGCGTAAAGCCCTTATACTTCAAATCGTCGGCATACTGCGCGTCGGTGTCCTCGACAAGTTTTGCGCGGTAAAGCCCGCCCTTGACAACTTCGCCCCAGCGGTTGCTTTCGCCCTTGGCGTCGTCATAGCCGCGCGTTCCGTTTATGAAATACACGTAATTGCCGTAAGCGACGGCGCTGCCGCCCTGACTTGTAACGGCATACGCCGTATTTTGGTCGCGAGGGAAATCCACCGCCGAAAAGTTGTCGCTCGAACATGCCGCGAGCGTCGGCGTAATAGCGAGCGCGGACACGAGCGCTATTGTAATGGCTGTTTTGCGTTTTTTCATGGTTACTCCGTAGTTGGCACCGAATTTAAAAATAATGTTTTGAAGTTTTCGAGCGTTAGCCCGAAAGTAATTATGACCCTATCGCCCTTCTTTAACCGCGGTAAAGCGTTTACGGTTTGACCTTGAACGATATTCGCGACGCGGTAAGTCCGTCGCCCGAAACCTTGACCGTAACTTTGCCCTCTCCGTCCGGCTTGACCACGCACAGTGCACGGCCGCCGTACGCGGGACAAACGTCCGCGTCTATTTTTCTGAGCCGCGGGTCGGCATTGATAAACGCGACGAGCTTTGCGCCCTCAACCTGCGCAGTGAGATTTCGCATGGCGTACGTAACGGTTTCGCCGTCGCGGTCGCACACGTCAACGGAGACAAAGCCGACGTCTCCGCGCGAAAGATACAGCGTTTTGTCGTATGCCGACAGCTTTACGGTTTTGGGCGAACCCGCCGTTTTAAGCCGCGCTCTCGCGCATTCCACGCCCTTGAAGTAGCATACCGCTTCGAGCGTGCCGGGATAGTATTCCGTTTGGAAAACCGCTATGTGCTTATTAATCTTACCCGCGAGCTTCCGCCCGATGAGCCTACCGTCGAGATAAAGCGCCGCGACGTCGCCCGAAGTATAAACGCGCACGGTAACCGTCTGACCGAGATGGCGCGGATGGTTCCACACCGCAACGGGTTTATCGGTGTCGGGGTCGACGACCGCTATAAACGCCTCGTTTCGTCCGCCGAGAATAATGCGCTTGTACGCGCCGATAATGCTTTCGCGCGCGGTTGCGTCGATATCGCCGTTCGCATGAAGGATTTCGCCCTCTGCGCCGCCGCCGAGATAATCCATGCCGCAATCGCAGAAATCGCCGATAACGAGCGCATTCTTTTCCGTCTCGTCTACCGAATCGAAAGCGCGGGCGGAGTCGGTGCGGCTGCCGACGATAAGTCTGTTCCGTTTGAGCTTGTCCGTATCGTAAAGCGGATAAAGATAATTGAAGCCGCAAACGTCGACTGCATTGAACGCTTCTTGCGTAAGCGACCCGAAAATGTCTTTTTCGCGCCCTGCGGCGACGGCGGCGGACGGCGTGTCGAACCGCCTGCGCACCCCTGCGTTTTCAAGCTCGCGCGACGTGGGAACGAACTCGCGCGACGAAACGGTTACGGGACGAGTATCGTCGACAAGCCGAATGTCGTCCGCTATCCCTGCTATAATTTCGTACCCGTTATTTCTGCCGTAGCACTCGGGCACGTCGTCGGCAACGCCGTACATGACGACCGACGGATGGTTTCGCATAGCGGCGACGCTTTCGAATACGTCGCACGAACAAAGGTCGGGATAAAAATTAAAAACATGTCCGTCGAGCGGGCTTTTGCCCTCGACAAGACAATCGAACATATCTACATATGCGTACATGCCCACATCGTCCGACGCGGAGAGCGCCGCTTCCGTAGGACAGCCGACGAAATGCACGGCGTTATACCCTATCGCCTTTAAGGCTTCCAGCCTGCGTTTTTCCGCTACGTACACGGAAGCTCCGCCGAGCGCCGCATCGGAATGCGCGAGATACGCGCCGAAAAGTTTTGTGTTTTTGCCGTTCACGTACAAGCCGCGCGAGCCGTTAAGCGAGCGGGAGACAATGCCGAACGGGGTCGACGCTTCGCACTCGGCGCCGTCCTGAAACACGAGCTTTGCCGTCATGGAATACATATACGGGTCGGCAGGGGTCCATTCGTAAGCCTTGGCAATGCGGACGCGCGCCGAAAAGTTTTTGACCGAATGCGCGCGCACCGTTATCTTTTTCTGTTTTTTTCCGCAACGCTTGCCGCGCGCGTTAAAAGCGGAACAGTCGAGAGTGAGTTTTTGCGTGTCGTCGCCGTCGTTTCTGACGGCAAGCTCGACATCCGCGTAAGTTTTGTCGCCGACAACGGCGGTCTTTACGAAAAGCGTGCCATCGCGAATATCGCAGACGTCTTCGGTAACAAGCCGAACTCCGCCGCCGATACCGAGCCCGACGTATTTGTCGCTCATGACGGGCGACGAGGTAAGGGCTATTTTAAGCGTAACGTGCGAGGAACAGAGCATATCGGTAACGTCTATACGAACAGGCGAGCGACCGCAAATGCGCGCGACCTGCCTGTCGTCGACGTAAACCTCGCCGAATCCCAAAGAACCCGAAACGATAACATACGCTTTACCGCGCCTTACGACGGGCAAAGTTTTGGTAAAAACCGCCGTCTGCGTCGGTATATAACCGTTGTTTTCGCCGAAAGCGCACTCGAAATCGCGCCGCGCTCCCGCTGTAACGTCGTACGGCAAATCACAGGTATATTCCTCTCCGCCCGATACGATGTTCCAATTCGTGTTTAAATCCACACTTTTCATATTGTCATTATAACAACAACAACGAAAAAAAGCAACTAAAATAACATATTTTTACAATTTATAGAAAGTCTGAAAGCGAAAAACGCCGTAATTTCGCCCGTTTTGTTAATTATGCGGTCTTTGCGCTCAGCCCGCCAAAATTTCGCCCGTATTTATGTCCTGAAACACCAGCCAATACCCCTTGCCGGTAGGCGCGGTCTTGACGCGCGGAAGCCACTGCGATTCTTTGCCGAGCGGCGAAATCTTTTCGTAAACGCCCGCAACGGCATAGCACAAAAACTCGCTCGCCCGTCCGACGGACACCGTACGTCCGTCGAATTCGACTTTTACCCACTCGATATCGGGCAAAAGCGCTTTAAGCTCGTCATCGCGTTCGGCGACACGGAAAAGTTTGTCTATATCTCCGTGCGCGCGCTCGAAAAATGCGGTTTCGCGCAGCGGCGGAACTTTGCCGCGCGGCTTTATCTGCCGCACGCGCTCCTTTTCGATTACGGGCGCACGCTTGGACATCTTGCACAAGTACTTCGCCGCGTATTGCCAAGGCCTGTCGGCCGAGACGTAAACGCCCTCTTTCGCAATTGCGCCTTCCGCATCCGTCGTTTCGGCAGGCGTACCGTCCGCGCCGTCGACGTCCGCGCTTTTTACCGCTCGGGACACAGCGACGCCGCTTTGCGCGGCGGTATTTTCGACGAACGGACTCGCCTCTGCCGTTTGCGCGGCGGACAGGCCGCGCTCTTCTGCCGTCGGCACGATTTCCGCCGTCGCCGCAGCTTCTTCGGATTCTTCGGTTTCCGTCGCCGACATATCGGCGTCTGCGTGTTGCGCTTCATACATAAGAATTTCGTCCTTTCTGTCTGCCTCACCGCGCGGTTCGTCATCGGGCGCGACAAACGCAGAAATCGACGGATTTCCAAGCCGAGTGTAGCCGACGTCGCCGCCTATCACACGGGGCGTATCGAGAAACCCGTCCACTACGCGCATGCGCTCGCCCATATCGAGTTTTGTATAAAAATCGGACGCCGACAACGCGTCGTCGCCGTAAACGGCATCGCGCGATTGCGGCAGACCCGTGCCGTCGGGGAGTGGAAGAGTTTTGGGTTTTTCGATGAGCGGCGGCAGACGCGCAGGAGTCGGCTCGGACAGCCGCGCGGCGCGGTCGTGCGCGCGCAAAAGCCCCATGAGGTTGGCTTCCCACATGCGCTTACCGTTGGTGCCGTAAAGCCTCAGCTCGCTGTCGAACACGGCGAAGTGTATCGGCTCGGTTTCAGCGCCGTCGAGATAGAACACAAGCGACGGGTCGGCGGTGTCGGGCAATTCGCGCACGAAAACGTCGCTCGGCGTAATAATCCCCGCGCGCCGCCCCGATGCTCGGCCGATTCCGAACGTACGCAAAGCGAAACGCACGCCCAGTCCGCTCTTTTCTATCAAAACGACGCCCTTGCCCTCACCCGAGAGTATGAGCATCTTTTTTTCATACCGCATAATATTTCTCCCGCATACGACTTTACTATTTACTGTATGTCGGGTAATGACATAATTATGCTACGGCACGCGAATTACGACGGACACGATAAAAGCGGGAGACTTTGTCTCCCGCTTTCGGACGATATAATGATTTAAACCAACGCCATACGCTTCTGCGGCATTGCGAATACGAGCTGTTCAATCACCGACGCGGGGTCGGGTTCGGGCAACGGCGCGGACTGCACTTCGTCTTGAATGAGAGCGGGATAATCGGGGAGAGTAAACTCGCCCGCCGCCGCGGGGACTGTCAGCAACTCGTACTTTGCGTATTCGACTTTGAGCGCGTCGAGAGCCGCGACAATCTTGTTGTAATAATCTCTGAGACTATTGTTCGTATTTTCGACTACGCCCGCTTCGCTGCTGTTGCCGAAACTGTCGTCGTTTAAGATATTATTGTAATTGGTGAGCGAAACAATGAAATTGTCGCCGCCGCCGCTCATTATCCTCAAAATATTCGAACGCACGGTATCGTACTCTTCGAGAGTTTCCTGCGTCGCGTCTTTGAGCGCGCCGTCGTCCGCTTTTATGTTGTCGGCAAGTCGGACATTGTATGCGAGAATCGCGTCGTACGCATCCTTGAACCCGGTGCGCTCGAAAACCGACGTGTCGACTTCAATCCAGCCGTCGGCGTTTTCCTTGATTTCGCCTGTCGTTGTGTCCACCTCGTATCTATGCCCTGTCGGATAATTGAGATTCATTATTTCCGCGTAAAGCTCGTAACGCTTTACTTTGAGCGGGTCGGGCAGTTCCGGCTTTTCGGGTTTTTCTTCTTTTTCGATAAATCCGCCCTTTTGAATAAGACGTTCCAACATCTCGTCGTCGGGAATAAAGAGCGCGTTCTTGATGGAGTACGCCGCAGTATTGAGATAATGCGCCATTGCCGAATCGTCGAATTCTTTTTCCATCTTGCTCATGGCGGGCAGTCCGCCGAGCACAGAGAATACAATCGTAAACACGAGCGCCCAAACGCCGCCGCGAACCGCGCCGACCGCAAGACCGGCAACGCGGTTGCCCATCGATTTTTTGCGCGGGATATACGACTTGACAATCATTGTAACAATGCACAACAGCGCGCGAATCACGATAAACAGTCCCACGCCGACAATCGCCGAGAATATCGAAAACGCAACGCTGACCGCAGCCGCATCGGCGGCGGTGAACGACGCCGTAAGAAGTTTTTTGGGTATTGTGTTATAAATAGGTTCGTAGAAATTTTTGAATATAAACGAGCCGGGCATGTCGCCTTTGGAGTCGCGCACCCACGTAAACAGCGAAACGCCGTCTTTACCGAGTACGAACTGTCTTACGCCGTCTATTCCGAGAAACGCCTCGGCAACAACATTTGCGAGAAAGAACGAAATGATAAACGATATTAAAAACGCGCCGAGCGCGAGCGACGTCTTTTGGAGTCCCTTCCAAACGCCGAGCGCCGCGAACAACAGCAAAAGCGCTATAATGCCGATATCTACGTATGACATACCCTTTTCTCCTTTCCGTCGGATTATATCCGCATCCGACAAATTCCAAACGCGACGGTATAGCTCTGGAGTTTTAAGTCAAAAATCTCCGCATGATGTTTGAAGCAATACCCGCCGAAAAGCGCGATTTCGAACTCGATTGCGCGCTGCTCTCGCTCGGCACCAGACCTGTAATACTGTGCATAGGCTCCGACCGCGTAACGGGCGACGCGCTCGGCCCGATAGTCGGACAGATGCTCGTCGAACGCAACGTCGACGCGTTTGTCTACGGCACGCTTTCGCGACCCGTAACCGCACTCAATCTCCGCGAGAACGTGCGGCACATCCGCGCCGTCCATACCGATAAAAAAGTTCTCGCTATCGACTCGTCCGTAGGCAAACTTGCCGATGTCGGCAAGATTCGCGTTGCGTTCGGCGCAATCGCGCCGGGCAGCGCCGACGGCAAAAAACTACCCAAAGTCGGCGACGTGTCGATTACAGCAACAGTTACCGACATCAGTCAAACGCCCCTGTCGGCGGTGCGTCTTGGCACCGTGTACCCTCTCGCAATCAACATTGCGGAACGCATTATCCGCGCGCTCGACAACCGATTGCAATAACCGTTATCGTCATTATATAATCGCTTAGTAATAACGGCATTACAGAAAGATTAAAATTAGATTAGAATGGATTTTTAAATTCGCCTTGCAAATATTTGTCGGTATATAATTACGAGCGCGGCGAAGTATCGAATCGGTCCGCCCGCAGAGCAATTGCCAATCGAGAATTTAAAATAAGTCATAATCACCCCAACACGCCCGATTTTCGACAATGCGTACGGCGTATAATACGCACGTCATGAACGAACACCGAATAACGACGGACACACCGGACTCCGCCGCCGAAAAACAAACGCTGTTTTACGCGACTGCCGAGGAAGCGGTAACCGCAACCGCGCCAGAAGGCGCGACGTTGCGCGCGATAGGTTTCGACAGCGTAGACGTCTTTTTGCGCGCAGGCTACCGCGCGGTCGAAACCGATGCGGACATAGTGATTGCGCGCGGCGGCGAGCGTGAATTTGCCGCGGCGCACGCGGCGGCAAAAAACGCAAAACTCATACTCTGCCCCACTCACGCATACGCCGCAACGGCGAGCGAACTTTACCGAACCGCCGACGGCGCGTTCGCCGTTTCCGTGCGCGGCGCGAAGCCTGCGGCGGCGGTATTCGACGCCGCCGACACAGACGGCAATCTTGCATCGAGCTTCGGCGAGATTGCCGCGCTCGACCTCTGTGCGTTCGACAGTTTTTTCAAATCGAGAATGCGCGGCGAAGCCGACGACGACGCGCTGTACCGCGAAGTCGCCGCGCTCGTTACGGGGCTTACCGACGCGCTCGGCGGCAACGAAAAGAACCGCAAAAAAGCGGCGGAACTTATAGTCGGCGCAGGCAAAGACGCGGCGCGAATAATAGAGCGGCACCCCGAGCTTTTACACATGTCGGGCGCGGCGCAAATGACGGAAGCTGTTCGCATGCTGTATTCCGCCGAAGAACGGCTTATCGGCATGCGCGGCGAAACCGAGTTTTTGCTCGGCGCGTTCGTAGTCGATTTCTACATAAAAAATCTCGAAGGCAAAGCGCTCGAATTTCCGCCCGACAACAACAAACGCATAGACAGTTTGTGCGAATACTTCAACGTCGACTTGCGCCGCGCATGTATACATACTTCCGCCGTATATCCGCCGCTCAAAATGCGGCTGTGCGAGTATAGACGAAGCGAATTCAAAATCGAGTTTTTAAAGCGGCTCAATGCGGTCAAACGCCGCCGCGCCGCGGCGTGGACTGTGTTCAAACGCGTCTATCCCGACGGCGGCTACGCGCTTAAAAACCTCGTCGACCGCGAAGACCTCGGCATTTGTCTCGCGCTCGCGCCGGACGTATATTCCGCAGATACCATGCTATCTTTTTTAAAACAGACAGGCCGGCTCGACAAGTACATAGTGTAAGCGCAACAGAAAAAACGCGACGACGATTGAATACGTTGTCGCGTTTTTTACATGTTTTTTATGCGCGTCAATTGCCCGCGCTCTCGTATCTGCGCAAGCCTCTGTGCCAAATGAAAAGTCCGAGCGCGACAAGCGCGACGGCGGCGACAGCACTCCACAGCGCGCTCCACCAAATGTTTTCGCCCGTTATCAGGCACTCCATCGGTTTATACAAAAACAAGCCGAACGGCACGACATACAGCATGATAGACAGAAACGCTTTGCCCATATATTTGAGCGGATACTTGGCATAGTTGCAAAAGTTGTACACGGTATTGAGGATAACGCCGCTGCTCTTGACCCAAAACGCGAGCGACGCGAATATCAGTTTTATGCCCGTAAAAACGAATATACCCAAAAACGCGCAAACTATTATGCCGATTATGCCGCTCGCAGTCCACATAACGGCGCATTGCGGCGCGAAAATCGCCATTATAACAATGCCGACGACAAGCTCTCCCGAGCCTGCCCACTTAAACGTTTTTGCGACGAACTGAAACAGCGGGTTTACGGGTCGGGTCAAGTACGGGTCAAGCTCGCCCAGCCGCACCGCCCAATACGCCAAAATCCACAAATCGTCGAAAAACATATGGTCAATCCCTTTCGGTATGAGCGTGAATCCGCACAGCATTGCGAGCGCCTCAAACGACCAAATGCCCACCGACGGTACTGTGCCGACGATTAGATATATGGTCGCGAGCGAAACCGCTTCGGTAACGGCGAAACTCAAAATCTGCAAAATCGCATCCGCCTTGTACGAGAGCGAACTGCGCAAAGACATCGAAACGTATTTAGGGTACAACTTCAATTCTTTCAACATATCAACCACCGAAAACGACGACGTGCCGCACCGAACGCTTATACCACAGCGCGCCCAAAACGTTCAACACGACAATCCAGAACAGCGACGTCGCAAATCCTATCGCAATCTCGTACGGCGTACACATGCCCATGAATATCCGCACGGGCAGCGATATCACCGACGGAAACGGAGTATATCCGAGCGCGGTCTGCACGCCGCTCGGAAAAAGCGACAGCGGCACAATCGCACCCGACAAAAAGGAAACGAACACGTCGAGCATGGACAACACGCCCCACATCGCTTGCGTCTTGAACGCAATCTGACCGAACATGAAACCTATCGCATTTTTAAGCAACAAGCCCAAAAACAGCGCGGGCACGGCAAGCAATACGTTATACCACTCGATACCCGTAAGCCCGAACCCGAACACGGCGACGATTGTTCCGAGCGTTATCATGGGGATGCCGATTACAATCATTCTCCCGCCGAAATTGCCAATCGCCATGGCGACGTGCTGACCTTGATAGCTTATAGGCTTTGTCAGCCGCATGCCTATGACGCCGTTTCGAACGTCGCGCGCGATTTCGTCCGCCGTGCCGCAATACAGCGCTTCACCGCAAATGGCAGACATAATCATATAAAGCAGCATTTGCGGATATGTAAAACCCGCTATGCTTGTCGCGCCGTCGCCGAACTTGAACACAGCCCACCACAAAAGCCCCGACATGACGGCGGTCAAAAGTCCGCCCAACAACCATAAAAACACCTGACCGCGGTACGCGAACGTCAACAAAAAGTTTGTCTTGGTAAAAGACGAATATATCTTAGCCGTTCTAATCGGTTTCATCGATTTTACCGTCCTTCTGCCCGTCGCCGTCCGTTTCGATTTCTTTTCTGTCATTTTCTCCGTCCGGCTCTCCGCCCGTTCCGTCGCTTTCGCTTTCGGGCGGCGGCGCGATTCCGTTCTCGTAAATGGTGCGCACTACCTGTTCTATATCCGTCTCGGTTATTTTTATATCTTCGACGGGCAGAGTCGTTAGTACGCTTTTCAAAAACTCGTTTACATGCTGTTTGCCTGCGTCGACGGAAAACTTGACCTGCCTGCCGTCCTGCGAAATTTCGGGCGGAACGTCGCACCTGTCGGACAGCGTTTGAACGCTGTCCGACGTAATGGGTCGATTTGTCGTAACGGTGATATTGCGCTTATCGCCGAACATATGTTTTATGCCGTCAATCGTGCCGTCGAACAATGTTTTTCCGTTATCGAGCACTATCACCCTCTCGCACAGCTGTTCTATATCGCTCATGGCGTGCGTAGTCAACAGTAGCGTCGTGTTGTATTGCGCACGAATAGACTTGATAGCCGAAATGAGGTTGCGCTTTACCAAAACATCCAGTCCGATTGTAGGCTCGTCCAAAAACAGTGTTTTGGGATTGTGAAGCATTGCCGCCGCAAGGTCGGCGCGCATGCGCTGCCCGAGCGACAGCGTGCGCACAGGCGCGGAAATAAACGGTTTCATATCGAGAAGCTCGATTAACTCGCCCAACCGCTTGGTGTACTCGTCCTTGGGAATATCGTAAACGCCTTTCAACAAATCGTAAGTTTCCGTAAGAGGCAAATCAAGCCAAAGCTGCGTTTTCTGTCCGAACACGACGCCTATTGACTTCAAAACGTTTTTACGCTCTCTGTTGACGTACGGACGCTGTCCGTCTATAAAAATATCTCCCTCGGTCGGCGTGAGTATGCCGCTCATAATTTTGATTGTGGTGGACTTGCCCGCGCCGTTCGCGCCGATATACCCAACCGCTTCGCCGTCGTTTATATCGAACGAAACGCCGTCCACAGCCTTGACGAGGGTGTACTTGCGCGAAAACAGCGTTTTGAGCATGCCCAAAACTCCTTTGCCGCGCACGGGTTTTTTGAAATATTTTTTTACGTTTCTGAGTTCAATCATGATGTCGCCTCGTAAAATAGGTTGTGTACTGTTTTTGACTTCCGATGTTCATAACTATTATAGCTTACCCCCCCCCCTCCCGTCTGTCAAGGGTTCGGGGCAAGAAAACTGCCGATTGCGCACAAATATTCCAAATCCGACGTTTGCTCATATGCACAGGCGTGTCGTTTACTTCTTGGCGAAAAACGAAACTCCGATTGCGCCCGGTCCGACGTGCGTGCCTATCGTACTGCCTATAACGTACGTCGGTATGTCGTCCGCTCTGCCCTTCCACAAGTGCTCGCTGTCCGTCTTGTACTTTTCGAGCACTTCTCCGTTCGTTCCGGAATAGGCAAGCGCGTACGGCATATCGAAGTCTATACCTCCGCACTTTTCCACGAGCTGCATCAAAAGATTGTTGCCCTTTTTGGAACCCATGGCTTTGCCTACGAGCTTGACTTCGCCTTTTACAATCGATATTACGGGCTTTATAGAAAGCAGTCCGCCGGCAATGGCCGCGACAGTCGAAATGCGCCCGCCTTTTTTGAGATATTTGAGAGTATCCAACAGTGCAAGCACCTGCACTCTCGACTTTGCCGAATCAAGCTCCGCCGCCGTCTCTTCGAGACTTCCGCCGCCGTTTATTATTCGCAATGCGTAATCGAGCAGAACGCGCTCGCCTATGCTCGCGTTGAGACTGTCCACGACGCGCACATTTTTACCGAATTTTTTAGCGGCTTTTACGGCGCAATTATACGTACCCGACAACTTGGAAGAAAGCGTTATGACAAGCGCCTCGTTGCCTTTTTCCACGACGTCGGAGAGTTTCTCCGCCCAGCGATACTCGTTAATCTGCGAAGTCTGCGGCAGTTCGTCGCTCTCTATCAAGCGGTCGTAAAATTGCTTTTTCGATAAGTCGAATCCGTCCGAAAACTCTTCGTCGCCAAACCTCACTTGCATAGATACGAGGGACACGCCCGCTTCTTGCGCGTCGACAGCCTCCATGTCCGATGCCGTGTCTATAACTATTTCAATCATTGTATTTAAACAACCTCCGTTCGATTGGTTGATTTTTCAACAAATCCACTATACACGAAACAATCGGCTGTGTCAACCTTTTCAAAGCAACCTAACTAACGCTTTTGTCCGCGCTTGCCGAACAAAACGTTGAGAGCTACAAACAAACCCATAAGCAGTGCGACCGTTCCGATAACGACTATATACATAGCCCAAGGCGGAACTTCGCCGCCGAAAAAGTACATTCGTCCGTCGAGTCCGTCAAACAGCTTGCCGGCGCCGTCCGTCGAGAGACCCGCCGAGACAAACTTGTCGAAATAACCCGACATGAAATGCGTTCTCAAAAGCGCCGTGCAATACGTTCCCGGCAGACACATGACGATATTCTGCATAGCGGACGCGAACTGACTGACGGGGTAATACGCGCCGCAAATGAATCCGTAAACAACCGAAACTATGGTAGATACGGCGCTCATAGCGCCGCGGCTTTTCAAAAATCCGCACACAATCGAAGAAAGCGCCGTGCCGAACAGCACACAGAGCACGGTATCGAGAAGAGCGAGAAACAGCTCGCCCGCGCTCATCGCCCATCCGCTCGCGCCTATATATATCAGCCCGGCGGCGAGCGCAACGAGACAAATTATCAGCGTTACGAACGCCGTCGCGATAAAGTAGCCGAGCGTAAGCACGCTGTTTTTAACGGGCGAAGTCAAGAGGTCGTTACGCACGCCTCGCACTCTGTCGTCCACCATCGCCATATTTGCGGTAAACGCTACCGTTACGCTGCTCACCGCAATAAGCGAAGACACTTCGAACGACGCTATAAATCCGTTCATAAGCTCGGGCGCGAGCTTGACATCGAATCCTTTTACAACCGCTTCGAACGAATCCTTCAAAACGCCGTCGAGAAACAGAATATAAAGACCGAGCAGAATCAGCGGCGAAATGAGCGACGTTATAAACATGCCCTTGTCTTTGAAGTACAGTTTGATATTGCGCGCCGCAAACGCCGCAGTCTGTTTTACCGCAGTTCCGATTGCCATTTCAATCCCCCGTCCTTTTACCGGTTACAGTCAAAAACACGTCGTCCATTTTGCCTTTGCTGACTTCGTAATCGGTAAACAGCTCGGGGAACGAAGAAATCAGACGCGTAGCCTCGGCTGTATCGGAAACCTCTATGCGACAGCCGCCCGCAATTTTTTGTAACGGCTTGCCGAGCGTTTCCAGCTTTTGTTCGAGTTCGTCGCCGCCGTAAAACGATATAAAATCGCCTGTATATAGGTTTTTAAGCTCGACGGGCGAACCGTGCGCGACTATTTTTCCGCTGTCGATAATCACAACGTCGTCCGCGTCCGCGGCCTCTTCCATGTAGTGCGTGGTCAAGAAAACCGTCATGTCGCGGGCGGCGCGCAGTTTGTCTATTACGTTCCACACGGTTTTACGCGTCGCGGGGTCAAGCCCCGTAGTCGGTTCGTCGAGTATAAGTATTCGAGGCGAATGAATAAGAGCACGCGCAATGTCCGCTCTGCGCCGCTGTCCGCCCGACAGCTTTCCCACCGCGCGCTTTTCAAGCTCTTTAAGCGACAGCAATTCGTCCAGCTCTCCGTATCGTTTTTCGAATTCCCTGCCGAAAATTCCGTACAGCGCGGCGCGGCTTTTGAGATTGTCTCTCACCGACAGCGCCTTGTCGAGCGTCGAATTTTGAAACACTACGCCGAGCATGCGCTTTATCCTGTCAGGCGCTTTTTCCGTGTCCGTTCCGTCAACCGTTATACTTCCGCCGTCGCGGGCAAGCGCACCGCACAGCATGGATATCGTAGTGGATTTCCCCGCGCCGTTAACTCCGAGAAACGCGAAAAACTCGCCGCGGCGCACCGAAAAAGTTATGTCGTTCACGGCTGTTATTTCCCCGAAGCGCTTGACGAGATGTTCGATTCTTATAATATCGTCCATGCCTTGTATTCTATCACACGTCGACGGAGCATGTCAACGTATGTATCGTAATATGTTGCAAAACGCACACATACATGTTATAATGAATGCACATGAAACCCGTACTCGTAAAGCTGCGCGAAGCGTTAATATCCATACTTCCGATAACCGCAATCGTACTGATACTCGCCGCGACTCCGCTCGTTGACTTTACTGCGACCGAGCTTATCGTTTTTTCGGTTGCGGCGGTGTTTTTGATGTTGGGAATAGCGTTGTTCAACCTCGGCGCCGACCTCGCGATGACGCCCATGGGCGAACACGTCGGCGCAGGTCTTACCAAATCGAAAAAAATAGCGGTGCTCCTCGTCGTGTGCTTTGTCATGGGCGTGCTGATAACGATAGCCG
>CATLGX010000004.1 GCA_949948785.1 uncultured Christensenella sp.
GTGCTGATTGCCGCGCTCGATACATAATTGTCCAAAAGATTGCCGTTGTCGTTATTCGCGCCGACAAACGATACCGTAACATCGGAAAGACTGTTGTTGCCCGCAAGTTCGTTTAGTCCTATTGTCAGCGTGTGCGCGCCGTCGGCGTAATGATAGCCTTTGAACACTGTGGCGATAGTGGGCGTTGCCGTCGTTGTTTCGCCTTCTTTGGGCTTGACTGCGTCGGCTATTATCTTTTGTATGTCTAAGTGCGCAACGGACAGGTCTCTGCTGAGCGGAACAAGATAGAATAGGAATTCGTACATGAATTTTTCCATATCGGACGACATCATTTTCATGAACTGTTCGACTGTGTATTTAACGTACACTCGTTCGCATTCGAAGAAAGTCTTTTTTGTCGCACCTATGCCGAGAAATCCGCCGTAAGAAAGTTCTTTGCTCGCCCAGCTCTTGACGCCGTCCAAATACAAAATATCGTCGTAGAAATACAGCCGCGTCGAAAGGTCGCCTACGACCTGCATTCCGAACGCCGTGCAGTCCTTGAATTTCAGTTCGACAAACGCCGCCGTCTTAAATTGAGGTTCGTTTTTGTTTTGCGCCTGTTCGGGCGAGAGCAGTCCGAGCGCGACGCGTTCCGCTTTATCGAACAGCTTGACTTTTACGTCGTAATGAATGGGAACGTCCGCGAGATTCAGAGAGCCTAAGTGCAGATTGAGCGTTATCGTGTCGCTCGTATCCACGCCGCCTATGGCAAATTCCATCAGATTGGCGGTGTTGAGTACGTCGAACAGCAGATGTTTGACATTGGAGAAATCGGAATACGTTGTTTTGTCTTTGCCGTCGGAAACGTTTTCGAGCGCGCTAATGGCGGGTGCGATAACTACATTGCCGCCCGCAGTGAACGATACGTCGATATTGTCTATTACCGCCGTATTTACGTCGAGATTGCTTACCGTAAAGCCGTCGAGTATGCCTTTGCCGTGTGCGTTTACGTCTTGCGACACCAAAATTTTGGCAACGCCGTTCCCGTCCGTCGTAAGTTTGTTGCTAACCGTTGCGCCCAGCTTTCCGTTTTCGCTTGTGAGTGCAATGCCGTTTACGATGTCCGAGAATTTATCGACCGTGATTTCGGTTATTTCGGTTTTGTCGGGATTCTGTGTCGTTTCGGTTTTGCCGAACCTTGCCGCGGCTTGTTTGAGCAGAGCTTTGATTTGCTCCATGCTGCCGAGGAGCGCGTCAATCTTTTGCTCGCGCGTCGCGTCCGTCATAGCGTCGGGGGCTTTTACGAGATTCCATGCTTCGCCCAAGTCGCCGAGCGCCGCTTTCGCGTTGATGAGAAGCGCGACCAAATTGTTAATCGTATCGCGAACGCCGTCCATGCCGACTATTTCCATCGAGCGGAATATTTCGGAATCTATTTCGACGCGGTATTCCTCGGGAATAATCGTGTCGATTGTAACGTCGTTTACACCGAGTATTTTGAGTACGGACGCGAGTATTTGCATTACCGAGCCGTAATCGATTGATATGTTTTCGCCGTAGCCCGTTTTGGATTCCGTGTACGAAAGGAACGCGACCTTGTCATAAAGTTTTCCGCTCGACGCGGCGGTGTAGTTTGTGAGCACATACAGCGCGAGGGTAATATCGCCCGTATTCTCGGAAATTCCCGAAAGTTTGATGTGCGCTTCGAGATTGACGTCGTAACCGCCTTTCGCGTTCTTTGCGAAAATGCCTTTTAAGACGGGCAGGGCGGTTTCGCCGTTTTTAACCGCCGTCGCGGATATCGTTTTTCCCGCAACGGTCGTCGACGTGCCGTCGGCGTTTTGGACAACCGTATCTTTTTCTTTGTAGTTAAAGTCGAATTTGTCTATTTCAAACGTTATGTTCCCGTCGTTGTCGGTTGTGGTAAACGTATGAACGATGTTGTTTATCAGCTCGATATAGTCGAGCAGAGAAACATAGTTCCCGCTGTTTTCGGGCGCTGTTATGCCGAATGCGGTATCGGAGAAAGTCGGCGTGCCTATTGCCGCATGCACCGCCATGCCCGAAATTTCGGTTTCGATAACAAGTTCCGAAAGCGCAGTTTTGTCTGCCGAGAGGAACGGAGCAATCGTTACGGTCAGATTTTCGGCAGCTTCGAACCCGATTACGGGCGTTTTGCCTTTCATATAAAGTTGCAACATGTCGGCAAGCGCTTTGACCGCCGACGGCGCGCCGTTATAGTCGTGCAGCTTGCCGAACAGCAACGCGGCTTTGCTTTCGATTGTGTCCGCGCTGCCGAGCGAAGAGAATCTGTCTATAATAAGTCCGATATCGCTCAGCGAGCTTAATCCTTCTTCGAGCCCCAAAAGAATTGCGAGTTCTTCCGACAGATAGGCGGGGAGGTGTTCGGCGAGTATCGCGTGTATGCGCGCAATGTCGTTTGCTCCGTCGCTTCCGTCGAGCGCAAATTTAAGCTCGATTGTTCCGAGTTTTATGTAAAGCGTTCCGCCGACGTAAGTTATGTCTATCTTATCGCCGAGAAGTTCGATTGACGCGCGGACTGAAAGCGGGTTGAAATCGATTTCCGCCTTGCCCGTAATCGAAAGCCGTTTGTTATCGTCCGTCAGTACGTAAGCGTTTATTCCGAGCGACAGAGACTCTGCCGTCGTCGCGGTGTTTACGAGCGACATGACGGGCACGGCATAATAGACGAGGTCGTCGAGCGCGATATAGCCGTTGCCGTTCACCGAGACTTGCTGTGCGTTCTTGTTCTGTATTTCGAGGCGCGCGGCGAACGTTGTGCCGTCTGTCGCGCGGATAGCTTTGAGCGCGCCGTTTTCGTCGAGTTCGGCGTCGAAGTTCAAGTCGAGCGTTATGTCGTTCTCCGTGTCCTTCGCGTATACCGCTTCGATTGAAAGTCCCGCGAACTTGCCGTCGGTGTTTATAATGCCGAGCGTTGCGCTCGCGTCGATTCCGACCGGCGCAAGGTCTATTTTCGCGTTAAATCCGACCGACGTTTTTTCGAGTGAAATACGCGAAGAAAGCAGTTTTTCGGGCGAGGCGAGAATGTCCGCAATCGCAGACGAGCCGATGTTTATGACGTCGCCGAGCTGCGGAACCGCCTCTGCAAGCTTGCCGAGCAACGCGTCAAGTTCCGCTTTGTCCGTGCCGCAAGACAGCATTATATCGCCGTTGTTTACGTCGACGTAGATTTTGTCGGCTGCGTAAACGATTGAAATAGGCAAGTCTCCGACCGTGAGCGAAATTTCCGCCGACAGCCCCGCGTTTTGCGAGGGAAGGGCGAGCGTGATGTCTCCGTTTACGTCAACGCCGAACACGGTAGCGGTCAAGCCGAGTTTCAAGCCTTTCATATCGGCAAGCGGCATAACCGCGTCGACGAGAGGTAAAACGTCTGCGACCGAGACGAACTCGCCGTCGGGCGTTGCGATGTCGGCGTCCGCCGTTATATCGTACAGTCGAGCGTCAACCGAGGTTTGACCTGCTTCCGCTTTTATGCCGAGCGACGAAAGGTCGGTTGCGGCGTTCGCCGTGATTGTAACGTTTTTACCCGTTATCGGCAACAGCGATATGTTCATTTCGATGTTTTTATCCGCCGCGCGAAGCGTTACCGCCGACAGAATACCGTCAAGCATTGTTCGAATATCTTCGAGCGCGGGCGGTTTTGCGCCTATTAACATGTCTTTAAGCGCGCCGTCGAGGTCGCCCGCGATTTCGAGTGCCGGCATAATCGCGGCGTAAACCTTTTCGGGAAGTACGGATTTGAGTTTTTCGCATGCCGCGCGCATATCGTCGAGCGACGCGCAAAGTTTCGCGTCGATTCCTCCGTCCGCTACAATGTACGCGGTTTTGCCGATTATCGTTATTTGCGCCGTTACCGCGGGAACGTTGTCGCCGACGAGCGTGTCGAGCGCAAGCCGAAGTTTTATTCCGTCGAGTCCGCCGTTGAGGTCGATTGCGAACGTGCCGCCGAAGTTGTATTCGCCGTATTGCACGTCGAACTTCGCCGACAGAACTTTTGCCGCGATGACGTCGGCAAGTTTATCGATTGTCGGAATAAATTCTTTCGCGTCGCTGTACGTTTCGGGGTGTTCTACCGTTATTTTAACTTCGTCGGGAGTGCGCGCAGTAACCGTGCAGTCTATATCGAGTTTCACGCCGCCGATTTCGCCGTCTACCGTTACCGTGCCGTTTTTGACGTCTGCGGCGAGAATAATACGATTGTCGTTTATTACTGCCGTGAGAGTAATCACGCCGTTTTCGACGGATACTTTTTCGACGGCGGACAGAACGGCAGGAATTACCGCCGTTATGTCGATATTCGATAAGTCGGGTGCGGCGGGCAGTATTGCGGAAATATTTATGCCGAGCGCTTTAAGAAGTTTTTCCGCGGCGGGTTTGAACGCGGCTGCGTCGGCGGTGTCGAATTTGAATTTGATATTGCCGACCGATACGTACGCGACGCCGTCGGAGTATGTCGCGTCGAGCGTTTGGTCGAGCGCGGTAATTTTAAGCGCCGCGCCGAGCTGCCCGTTTGCGAGCGCCGCGCCTATTCTTCCGTCGAGAAGAATGTCCGCGCCGCCGACAGTCGCTTTTCCGTTTATCTCGATGTCGAGCGCGTCGGCATTTGCATAGCCGAGAATAAACGGAATAAGCCCGGGAAGTTCTTTCGCGTCTATGTAATCTATATCGAGCGGCGCCACTTCGCGTTGGGAGGGCGCGGTTATGTCGAAGTCGAGCGCCGCGTCCAGTTTAACGTCGAATATGTCGAGCGAGAAGTCGAGCGCAAGCCCCGTGAGCGCGTTGCCGTCGCGCGAGATTTTAAGCGTTACGGGCGCGCCGAGTATGCGCAAGCCCAAAGTTATTCCGCTCTCGTCCGCTTCGAGACTTTTAGCCGTGCTTATCCAGTCGTCTATCGTCGCGGGCAGGAGCGCTTTTATCTTGTCGAGCAATCCCGCGTCGAGATTGATATAACGCTTCAATTCTTCGATAAGCGCGGGAATATCTTCGGCGTTCGCTTTGACGCCGACTTTTCCGACGGAAGCGTAAAGCGCGTCGTTGACATACTTGACGGACAGATTTTGTCCGAAGAGCGAAACCGTCGCGTCGACGGCGGACAGGGATTCGAACCCGTCGCGCGCTATGTAAGCGTCGAGCGATACCGTGTTGCCGTTGAGCGTAATATCGCCCTTTATGCCGTACGCGTCGTTGTCGAGCACCGTCGATATTGCGGCGGGAACGAGGTCGATAACGGGCGAGAGGTCGGCATAGCTCTTGTCGGGCGTTTCGAATACGAGGTTTTTGGCGGGTTTCGCGTCAAGCGTTATGTGTCTGCCGAACGCGTCTACCGTGCCGGATATGGACACGAGGTCGTACGGTTCCGACGCTTTCAGCTTCATTTGCGCGTCTACTTTCGCCAAGCCTTCGAGTTCGAGCGGTATATGTATTATTGCGTACTTGTCGGTTTTTTCGAGGGTCATTCCCGACATGAAGTCTTCGCCGAAAAGCGAACCGAAATCGGGGAGCTGTATATCCGACGCGAACAACGACAGCAATGCTTTGACTGCGGGGTCGGAAATAAGCCCCGTCGCTTTTTCGACGGGCAGATACCCTTTTATATCGTTAAGAGTTATGTACAGAACGTCGTCGGCACGCCCGACCGCGTCGCCTTTGCCGTACTCGACGTACAAGTCGCCGTAACGCGCGCGAACGTTCATCGTGCCGATATTGAGCGACAGTTTGAGGTTTTTGATATTGATGTCGCCGACCGCTATATTTGCGGAAAGGTCGAGGTTTTCGGCGCCGGAAATGTACTTGCCGAATGCGTACTGCAAATAGTCGGCCGCGCCGGGTTCCGCAGGCAGAACGTCTCCGCCTATGTCGTCCATGTGCGATTCGAAAAATTCCTGTTCGGGCAGAACGATGTCGCGATTGCCGATTTCCGAAAAAGTTTCCGTAAGCGTGGAATTGCATATCAGCGCGCCGATACCCTTTATCTCGATGCCGTACGTTTCGCGTACGCGCACCGATATGGGATACCAATTTTCGTCTATTTTGATTGTTACGACGACCGAACCGTTGCTCGCGCTGCTGTAATCGGGATTTTGCGCCGAGCCTGCGAGCGTGCGGGTTTCGTTTCGCGAATACAGCGTCGCCGACACGGGGTCGAGCGTCAGCGTGAATTGATAATTGCCGTCGTCGTCGGGTACGAGCGTTTGCGGCACGTCAAACGTTATTACTTCGGTCGCTCCGCCGACGGCGGCGTCGTTCCGACTCGTTTGGGAAAGGGTGGCATGCTTTTGATTGGCGTTGTCGTCGCGTACCGATTTGATTGTAACGCCGTAGTCCTTATCGGGGTCTTCCGTAACCGAAAGGACCTGCTTTGTCAGCTCGTTGGGAATTAGTCCGTACAACTCGCCGAACTTATCCGTAATGTCCCGCGCGCTGTTGGCGAATTTTGCCGTCTTGCCGCTTACGCTGGTTGCCGGACGGTAGAGCACGCGCGTGCCGTCTATATACTTTTGCTCCGCAACGCTTTTCGCCCACGAGCTTGAAATCGATTGTGTGAAAATCTTTTCGCCTTTGACGACGCGGGTGTTGTACACGTCCTGGTTGTAGCTCAGTCCCGCGCCGAGCTCGGCTTCGACCTTACCCACCGTTTCGCCGCGGAAATAACGCGACATGTAAAGTCTTTGCGCAGTGTATTTGACGTTGGAAACGAGGTCGTGGTCGGCGGGGGTGGTGCCGTCTTCGGGTACGTCGTCATACATGCAGATGCGTTGACCGATTGCCGAATGTTTGGTGTTGTCGGAACTAAGACCCGAAAATCCCGTCATCAGCGATACCGCAATGACGGTGCACAGAATAAAGACCATTATCAGTCGGCGCTTGGTGTACGCCGACTTGCTTTTCAATAAATTTTTAGACATATGAGCAGCGTATGAATTACGTTTTTCCTTATTATGGGGAAGTTGCGACGTTTATACGCCCGTTCGCGCACCCGTCGAAACTATCCTATGTGTGCATTTTAACATTTTAACACGGTTTTGTCAATAATTTTTCAACATTTTAACGTATTTCTGTTTAAAAACAGCCGTTTAGGCTTCCGAAAACGCCAGAATGAAGATATTATCATAACGAAAATTGAGACATATTGAAAATTATAAATTTCGACAGAAAATAACAGATGTTTTTATAATGCAAAAGTTATCCATATATATAAATTTTTTGTCGAAACAACCACAATATATTGTGCACTCGGAACTTTTGTATAACACGACCGAAAAACGCGCTATTATTTTCATAATAAACGCGGTATGTTTTTGTAATTAAGCCGATTAAACGCGCCTATCGTATATAATTCGACCTACTTGCGTCGTATGCGGCGGTAAAACGGTTGACAATGCGGTAAAAATATGTTAAAATCGTTTTATCCTGATGCGGGGTGGAGCAGTTAGGTAGCTCGTCGGGCTCATAACCCGAAGGTCGCGAGGTTCAAGTCCCGCCCCCGCTACCAAAAATCGGCAAGGCGCAAAAGCGCTCTGCCGATTTTTTCTTATTTGTCGGTCGACGTCGGTATTGTATGTTTCCGACGGGTGTCGAGAATAATCAGCGGAATATCGGCGGGCGTGGCTCGGATATATAAAATTAGTTCTTGACGGATTACCGAAAAAAATGTATAATATATGATAGCGCGGTATATGTACGCGCGAGCGATTTATAAACGGAGAAAACGTATATGACTGCGTACATAACGGCATACAGCGTAATACTCGCGCTAATAACGGCGGCAGTCGTTTCGCTGTGCGTTATATACGTGCGCGTCAAGGTCGGACGCGCCGAAGAAAAGTCGAAGGGCGCTGTCGTCGCCGACGACGGTTTGTTCGCGGATATATTCGGCAAGAGCGGGAATACGGCGTTTTTGATATTGCGCGCCGACACGCGCGAGCCTGTGTATATAAGCGTAAACGCCGCGGAATTTTTCGGCATGACGGCGCAAGCCGCATCCGCCGACATCGAGGCGGTCAAAAATCATATAGACAAAAAATTCGTGCGCGCGTTCGAACGCAAATATGCGGAGTGGGACGGAAGCGGCGTTTTTGAAACGGAGTTCGATTACGGCGACGGAAAGCACGCCAAATGCGACGCGTTTACCGCGGAACACGACGGTATAAAATACGTGGCGTTTTCGATTTCGGACATAACGGCGCAAAAGCGCGAGCTTTGCGATATGGGCGAACAGCTCGACGCGGCGCTCGAACAGGCCGCCGTAAAATCATCCTTTCTGTCGAGCATGAGCCACGAGATACGCACGCCCATGAACGGCGTTATGGGCATGATGTCGCTTGCCAAAATGAATATAGACAATCCGGAAAAAGCTAAGAGTTATCTCGACCGCGCGGGCGACCTTTCCGTATTTCTTTTGGGCATGATAAACGACATTCTCGACATATCCAAAATCGAAAGCGGCAAAATGAAGCTGTTTAATACGCAAATCGACGTTTTCGCTTTCGCCGAAAAAATACGCAATATGTTCAATGGTACGCTTACCGGCAAGGGCTTGACGTTCAGCGTAGAGACGGTGGACGTTGCGGCTCGCTATCTCATGGGCGACGAAATGCGGCTTACGCAGGTTATAACGAATCTCGTTTCCAACGCGGGCAAGTTCACGCCTGTCGGCGGGCGCATCGACGTAACGTTCAAGCAGCTCGACCTAATCGGCGGAAAGTCTCAGCTCATGATTAGGGTGCGCGACACGGGCAAGGGCATTGCGCCCGAGAACATACGTAAGATAATGCGCCCGTTCGAACAGGAGGAGGCGTCTACCGCGCATAATTACGGCGGCACGGGATTGGGACTTGCAATCTGCGATAACATAGTGCGGCTTATGGGCGGCAACATAGTCATCGACAGCGCGCTCGGCAAGGGTACCGATTTTTCGGTGTTCGTGGCGCTCCCGATAGCCGACATCGTACAGGACATTACGCAGCCCGTGGCTTTACAGCCCGAAGAAGACGACGCGACGGAATTCGAGTACGACGGTTGCCGAATACTGCTTGCGGAGGATAACGAAGTAAATGCCGAGATTGCGGTGGAACTGCTCGAAAGCGACGGCGCAAAGGTTACTCTCGCGCACGACGGCCGCGAGGCGGCGGACATATTCGCAAGTTCGCCCGACGGCGCGTTCGACCTTTTGCTTCTCGATATACAGATGCCTCGGCTTAACGGAAGAGACGCGGCGCGCGAGATACGCGCGAGCGGCAAAGCCGACGCGTTGTCCGTGCCCATTATCGCGTTGTCCGCAGACGCTTTCAACGAAGACGTCAAGCTGTCCGAGGCGGCGGGTATGGACGCGCACGTATCGAAACCCATCGATTTCGACGCGTTGCGCAGGCGCGCAGGCGAAATTATTCGCGCCAAAAAGAAAGCCGAAGGCGCCCCGTCGACGGGAAAAACCGAACAATCCGATAATTCGGGAAATGCGGGCAAGTCCCGAAAACCGAAGAAACCGAAAAAGGCGGACGGCGCATGAGAAAAAAACTTTTATTTTTCACGCTCGTTTTTTCCGCGTTATTTGTTTTCGCTCTACTCGGCGCGTGCACGGCGGCTTCGTTCGGCGGCGGCGGCGACGTACCCGACATCAAGCGCAACGAAGTGATTACGATAGAGCGAAATCGGTTGAGCTTTGCCAAGGATATGGTCGTTGACGAGACCGAGCTTATCGAGAGATGCAATATATCTTTTACCGACGGGCAAGGGGAAAGCGTGCGCGTAACGCGCGAACTGCTTGAAAACGGCACCGTTGGTTACGAACATTTCGAGTTGAACGAAGTCGGTTCCAACAAGCAGATAAAGATAAGCTACGGCAGCGCCGAAAACTATATATTTTACGACGTTAATTCCTATAAAGTGAATTTCTTTCTCGACGAAGAAGGCGAGAAATTGTGGAAAAGCGTGGACGCGACCGCGACCGTCACGAAAGCATTGGGACTTTCCGTGTATGTAGATATTTCTCAACACAACTACTCGACGGACGGCGTCGCGCGGCTTTCGGACGCAGACGGCGCGCTCCGATTTAACGGTTGGTACGACAACGCGGCAAACTCCGTTACGGGCAGACTCGGATTGCCCGCGCCGAGCGAAGGCAACGAACGCGTCTTAAATCTGCATGCCCATTATATATCGCACGAGCAACTTGACGATATGCTGCTCGAATACGACGGGAGCGGCAGGAGAGTATTCTCCGGTTACGTCGGCGATAAAACGGACGAGGTGTCCGTGCCCGAGGGTGTTACTTACGTCGACCTCGTAAGCGTATTCAATACTGTGGGCGCGAATTTTTCCAAACTAAATCTTCCCTCCACAGCGGAACTCGACGTGCCCGTCATGACGGCAATAGACACGACGGGGCTTACCGAAATAACGGTAAATAAAGGCAATTACGATTATGCGTCGTATAAGGGCGCGCTGTATTCAAAGGACTATACGACGCTGTATCTCATGCCCGCAAGCTCTGCCGTGGCGACTTTTCACCCGTCTCTGACCGAGTTCGGCAGTTATTCGTGCGCGTATTGGCAGATAACTTCGCTGCAAATTCCGCCGTCCGTATTTTCGTTACAGCATTACTGCTTTGCGTATTCGTCGGTGCGCACTATTACGGGGCTTGCCGACGTCAAGATAATAATGACGGGCGCGTTCTATAATTCCGCGGTCGACAGCGTGGACGACGGCAGAGCGTTGTACGTGCGCGTGGGCGAATCGCTGATACTCAGCACGGTGTACGACAAGAGCGTAACCGAATACTCCGTTTTGAGCGAAACGTCGAGTATATCGGGCGGAGCATTCCGCGATTGCGCCGAAATGAGAAAAGTAACTTTGCCGAACGGCATCAAACGGATAGGCAAGTCCGCGTTTTCGGGTTGCGTTTCGCTCGCGGAAATTACTCTTCCCGAGTCGCTCGAATATCTCGGCCCGAGCGTTTTTTACGGCTGTTTGTCGCTCGTTTCGGTGCGCGGCTTGAACTGCGTAACTTTTACCGACGTCGACGGCAACGATTATTCGGCGACAATCCCCGTCGAACTTTTTTACGGATGCAGAAAACTATCCGAAATAGTTCTTCCCGACGGACTTAAAAATATCGGGTCCAAAGCGTTTTACAACTGCGTCGCGCTTACGTCGATAGATATTCCGGACACTGTGTCGCGCATAAATTCGCAGGCGTTTTACGCTTGCGGATTCAAGTCGGTGAATCTTCCGACGTCGCTCGTATATCTCGGTACGAGTGCGTTCGCGTACAGTCAGTTGACGAATATCGACCTCGAACGGTGTGCCGCTCTCGACGACCTTGCTTACGGCGCGTTTCAGCGCACGAAACTTACGTCGTTGACCATTCCCGACAGGTTCGACGAAATCCCGCCGTACTGCTTTTACTATGTAAACACTTTGACGACGGTTAAGCTCGGCAATGTCAGAAAACTCGGCGAGCGCGCGTTTTCGTACTGTACCAAACTGACCGAAATGGATTTCGGCGACTGTCTCGAATCCATCGATTCCCGCGTTTTTTCCAACTGCTATCTTCTCGACGACGTAATACTTCCCGATACGGTCGTTACAGTCAGCGGCTATGCGTTCCAGCGTTGCGACGGGCTGAGCAAAATAACGCTCGGCAAAAACGTGAAGTATTTCGGAGCTTATCCAATCGAGGCGGACGGAATAACGTTCGGCGCGGTGGAGAACGTCCTGTGGCAGTGTTACGCGATAAAAGAAATAGCCGTTGCGGACGGCAACCCCTATTACACCGTAACCGACGGCGTGCTTTACGGCTCGCATGCGGGCGGCCGCGATTTCGGCGACGGCGGCGTGCTGTACGCAGTGCCCGCGGCTTACGGAAAGACGCATTTGACTTTGCCGCAATCCGTAAGAGTGGTTTTGCCGTATTCGCTCAGTTATCAAAAAGGACTTAAATCCATAACGCTCAACGACGGTTTGGAAAACATAGGCAAAGCGGCGTTTTACAATGCTTCGGGTATTACGGAACTGCGACTCCCGTCCACGGTTACGCATATCGGCGCGAGCATACTTTTGGGCGTTTCGAGCGTTACCGAACTTACCGTGGACGAAAACAATACGGTATATCGTTCGGACGATAATCTCGTGTACAGCGGAGACACGCTCGTGATGGCGCTTTTGAATAAAGCGGAAAATATTACGGTTGCCGACGGCATTGACAAAATAGGCTCGGCAGTGTTTATGAACGCCAAAATCACGGGCGTGAGAATACCCGACAGCGTATCGGAAATCGGTCATAACGCCTTTAACGGCTGTGCCGACTTAAAGACTTTGCATATAGGCAAGGGATTGAAGACAATCGCGTCGACTGCGTTTTCGGCGCTTAAAAGTCTTGAAACGATAACCGTCGACGAATGCAATCCGTATTTTAAAGCGGTAAATAACGCGTTGTATTCGGCAGACGGCAAGACGCTGTATCTCGTCGCCGCAAAAAACGGCATGACGTCGCTTGCGGAACTTAATGCGGGCGTTACCGAAATAGGCGATTGGGCGTTTTCGTATCACGCGACGTTGGCGAGCGCGATTTTGCCCTCTACCGTAACCGAGATAGGCGCTTACGCGTTTTACGAGTGCCGCAAAATCGATAAGCTGTATGCGTCGCAGTCGCTCGAAAGAATAGGCGAGCGCGCATTCTCGTTTGCCACGGCGCTTACGACTGCGACGGGCGAAACGCGGTACTGCAACGCGCTCAAAGACGTTTTGCTGTACGATAGCTTAAAGAGCATAGGCGACTATGCGTTTTACGGTCAGTACGGCATAGAACATGTATTTTTCCATATGAGCAAGATGCGGGCGGAAGCGCTTATCGCGGCGAGCGGAAGCAATATTGCGTACCTTACGCGCGGCTGTCCGATGGGCACTACGGGCGGATATTACAACAATATCTCACGTTGTTTGTACAGTGCGACCGAGCCTGCAATCAATTACGACGGATACGGCTGGTTCTATATGGAGGACGGCGTTCCGCATGTGCGCGGCGGTATCGCGTTGCACGGCGCGGAAAATCACAGAGCAACATATTCGGAGGAGCAAAAATGATAATCGAAAAATCGGAAGAAATCGTAAGCGCGATAGGCAACGTTCTCGTCGGGAAAAAAGACGTCATACGAAAAGTGCTTATGGCAATTTACGCAAAGGGCAATATACTGCTCGAAGATACTCCCGGCGTGGGCAAGACCACGCTTGCGCTCGCTTTCGCAAAGGCGTTGGGGCTGGATTTTAAACGCGTGCAGTTTACTCCCGATACGATGCCGTCCGATATAACCGGCTTTTCGGTGTACAACGGCGACACGGGAGAGTTCGAGTACAAAAAGGGCGCGATAGTCTGCAACCTTTTTATGGGCGACGAGATTAACAGAGCGTCCGCCAAAACTCAGTCCGCGCTTCTCGAAGCTATGGAAGAAAATTCGGTTACCGTCGACGGCGTAACGCACAGACTGCCCAATCCTTTCATGTGCATAGCTACGCAAAACCCCGTCGGTTCGGCTGGCACTCAGCCTCTTCCCGATTCTCAGCTTGATAGGTTTACGGTGAAGCTGTCGATAGGCTATCCCGACGCGGCGGAGCAGGCGGAAATTCTCCGTCGGCATCAAGCGAGCGAACCGATTGACGCGCTCGGCACCATAACCGACCGCGACAGCATAATCGAGATACAGAACTATCTTGCGTCTATCAAGATGTCGGACGATTTGCTCGATTATATGGTTGCGCTCTGCGAAAACACGCGGAAGCATCCGCTTATAGAATTGGGCGTAAGCCCGCGCGGACTTATCGCGCTGTCGAGAATGGCGCGCGCGTGCGCCATTCTTTGCGAGCGCGACTACGTTACTCCCGCCGACATAAAAGAAGTGTTTTGCGACGTGTGCGCGCACAGAGTAATCCTCCGTCCGCGCGCTAAGCTCGAAGGAACGGACGCTCGTACCGTACTCGCCGATATTTTGGAAAAAACGCCCGTGCCGTCAATCGGCAAGGCGAAAGGAAAATAACGATGGCGTGGAAGAGAGTCATATACGCGGCGGCGTTTCTCGGCGCCGTTACGGCATTCGTAATAACGGACAACGCGGTCGCGCTGTTTCTTTTAGTCTGCCTTACCGTGCTGCCGCTCGGCTCTTTTCCGATGCTGCTTTTTGCAAGAAAACGCGTCAAGTTCGATTGCGAGCTTCACGCTTCGTGTATTCGCGGCGGCGTACTGCGAATAACGATGAGTATGCGCGTCAAACCGAGATTTCTCGTCGGCGGGGCGCGGCTTGTCGCCGAGATAGAAAACTCGACGTTCGGCACAACCGAATACAAAACGTTCGTGTTTGAGGATTTGTCGGGCGCGGCGCATGTTTACGATTACGTAAGCGCAAATTCCGGCAGGATAAGCGTGCGCGTCGAAAAAGTGCGGCTTGTCGACATATTCGGTTTGTGCGCGCTCGGCGTAAAATGCCGCGCGTTTGCAGAGTCAATAGTTTCGCCCGTGCTGTACGACGAAATGCGCGCCCGCGCGGACGGCAATAAAAACGATTCGCGTTACGGCGAGTTGGTTTTGCCGCAAAAGGGCGGAGACGTTTCGGAAATATTCAATATCCGCGATTATGCGCCGGGCGATTCTCTCAATTCCGTGCACTGGAAACTGTCCGCCAAGTTCGGCGCGCTCAAATCCAAGGAGTTCGGCAGTACCGACGAGAACAGAACGCTCATACTCGTCGATATGAGCCGCAATAAATCGGGTGTGCCCGCATCCGACGAACGGCTCAACGGCGTGCTCGACGTGGCGATTTCCATATCCGATTCTTTTAAGACGAGCGGTTATATTCACAACGTCGGCTGGTTTGTGGGCGACAAGTTCGAGTATTCGGAAGTGCGGGATTCGGACACGTTTGTCGAGACGGTAAACAAACTCATGAGCGTAAAAGTGGCGGACGGCAATGCCGACGCGCTGTTCTATCTGTCGCGTTCGCCGGAGAGCGCGGCGTTTACCAAGATTATTTCGGTATCGGTAGCGGCGAACGCCGACGAGATGAAAGAGTGCGGATACGCCGACGTTACGGCGATTTCCGTGGGCGACGGCGCGGGTGAAGTAAACGACCGCGGCGTGAGAATAATCAACGTGTCGTGCGACGCGATAGCGGCGCTGACGGACTGCGTATTGTAGGCGGTATGGTAAGAACTGGCGAAAAAACAATCGTAATGAAACCGCAGACGGCAATCGGCATGAAAGTGTTTGCCGCCGCGACGAGTATAGCGCTGTTTGCCGCGCTGTATTTTGTCGTGCTGTCGGCGGTGGAAATAACGCCGTCGCGCGTATGCGGAGTATTGACGGGGCTTGTGTTCGCCGTAATTTTCGTCGTACTCGGTAACAGGAAGTATTTCACGCTCGGCATCGTAGGCGCGGCTGTATTGTACACCGTGCTGTGTGTAGCGATTGACTTTTCGGCTTTTGTCGGCGGTTGCGCCGAGTTTTGGAACGGCGTCGTTGCGGCGGTGAACGCCAACACTCATGCGGGCTGGCGGTATCTCGCAGTTCAAGCGCCCGCCGTAGAGTTTTTGGTTTTGTCCGTCGCTTCGGTGTGGCTTGCGCTCGGCGTATGCGCCATAATGAAAAAAAACCGTTTCTTCGAACTTTTGATTGTGGCTGTTACGCTCGTTTCCATGTTCTGTATGGGACTGTATCCAAAAGCGCCCGCGTCCGTGGCTATCGTTGTAACGCTCGTGGCGGCGCTTCTTGCCGGAAACGGATTCCCCGTCAAAGCGGCATGGTGTTATATGGCATGCGCGGTTACGGCGGTTGCAATCGCGCTGTCGTGTTTTGCATATGCGGGAAGCGTCGGCGTCAGAAATTTCCGCGACGCGATAGCCGATTCTTTCGATAATATCGTATACGGCTCCGACAGTCTGCCCGAGGGCGAGCTTGAAAAGTCCGTAGGCATGAAAGCGTCGGACGCGGAACGTCTGCGCGTCGGACTTGCGGCGCAAACGACCACCTTGTATTTAAAGGGTTTTGTCGGAGGTGAGTTCGACGGCAGGGAATGGAAACCGACGGACAAGAACAAATACGTCGAAAACGGCAATCAAGGGCTTATGGAGTATGCAGCGCAAAGCGGCATTCCGCTCTTGCAGTATGCAAAATATGCGTCGCTCGGCGGCAATACGGCGAGGTACAATGTTTACGTCAAAAACGTCGGAGCGAATAAGAAGTACGTTTATTCTCCGTATTCCGCGTCGTCTTACAGCGTCGGCGAGTTTTATTACGATTTGAATATCCGCGGCGGAGCGTCCGACGTCGAGTATTCGTTTGCCGTGTGCGACAGCGAGGAGAATAGGGAGAGCGTTACGCAGGCGGGCTGGCTTACGGACGACGGCGTGCACACGGCGGATATGGAAGAGTATTTGGCGCGCGAGCGGCAGTACCGCGCGTTTGCATACGATACGTATGCGCGTCTGGACACGCATACGGCGGACGTCGTGCGCGCCGCGGTGGGCGATGTCGACGCCGGCTCGATAAACACAGTAACGACGCTTTTGCGCGCACACTTTTTAAAATGGTATCGGTACGACGAGAAAGCGGATAAATTCGGAAAGAACTTTGTCGAGGACTTTTTCGGCGGCAAAATCGAACGCGCGAACTCGGCGTATTTCGCGACCGCCGCCGCGCATATTTACAGACTTTACGGTTTTCCCGCAAGATATGCGGAGGGCTATCTCGTGCGCTCGGGCGGCGGTGAAGAAGTGCAGTCCGTTTCGGTACGCGGCAATAGCGCGCACGCGTGGACGGAAGTGTATTTCGACGGTATAGGCTGGTTGCCGATTGAAGTTACGCCGTCGTTTTTTTCGGAAGAAGAACCGGGCGTAACGGTCGACCCCGACAGCGACAACACCCCCGACCCGCCCGAAAACGACGACCCCACCACACCTCCCGACGACCCCGAAGAACCGGATACGCCCGACCCGCCTCCGCATGAAGATAACGGCGGCGGTAAAACGCCGTCCGAACGCGGCTTGGAAATCGCATTGAAAATACTGTTGCCGATGGCGAGCGTCATGCTCGCCGCGCTCCTCGCCGTTCTCGCGGTTGCCGTGCGCAAAACGGCGGTATTGCGTTGCAAGCGCAGGAGAATGAACAGCAACGGCGAAGAATACGGCAGGGTGGCGTATTCCGTAGTGGAGCGCGACTGTAAAAGAATAGGCGGATTTTCAGCCGATAATCTCGAAAAACACGGCGTTTCGCGCGAGCGCACCGCGCGGTTTATAAGTTTGATAGAAAAGAGCGTTTACGGCGGTTACGACCTTGCCGCAAACGAGAAGAATATTGTGGAACATTATATAGACGACGTTGCCGACGCGGTATTGTTGAGCGGCGGCAGATTGAAGTATTTATATTTAAGATATATAGTTTGCGTGGGTTTGCGCTTTTAAATCATGCGTGCGCCTCCGCCGTTTTGTGTGCGAGCAAACGTCCGAGCGCAGGTATGATTACTCCGTTTCGCAAATATTTTCGCGGCAGTTCCGTGCCGAGCAGAGCGCACGCGTGTTCCGCCGCGTCGGGATTGACGCAAACCGCATATTCTATGGCGTGCATGACGGATTTGCTGTCCGTGCCGCGCAGTTTTGCTACGCGCGAGTAAACGTTGACGAGCGTTCGACAGCCTTTCAATCCGTATAAAATAATCGCGTCGGCGAGATAGTCGAAGCCTTTCAGCCCTGCGGGTATGCCGCACAGAGCTATTATGCGCTCTGCCGTTCTTCGGGCGTCGGCGTCGAGTAAAACCGATATGTCGTTTGTCGAAGCTCTTTCCATATACGAAATTTTATTAAAAATGCCGTCGCGTCGACAACCGTTTTTGCGCTTGTGCGACCCGCGCGGTTTATGTTTTTAGAGCGTACGCCAACCGACTTTTTCACGTTCGACGCTTTTTCCGCGGCGTATGTGTAATCTAAAAGAAAATATCGTGAAAGTTTTGTCGTAATAACGATTTTTATAAATATCGTTTATAAAAACGTTGACTTTATTGCCTTTTAGCCGTATAATAACCGTATGAATTCCGTTCAGTTGAAGTGTTTTCTGACGGTGGCTGACACGCTTAATTTTGTCAAAGCGGGTAAAAAACTCGGTATGACGCAGCCGGCCGTTTCTCATCAGATACAGGCATTGGAAAGCGAATTGTCGGTAAGACTGTTCGAGCGTTCGACGCGCAAAGTTGCGCTTTCCAGAGAGGGCGAGCTTTTTTTGCCGGACGCGCGGTCTTTCGTTGCGCAATTCGAAAAAATGAAAAATAAATTCGGCAAAAGCGGCGGCGATTCCGCCAAACGTCCGTTCAATATCAAAAGACTCACCTGTATCGAAAACAGTTAGGAAGTTACCTATGACAATTACGGTTGTATGCGATATATTGGGCGAGGAGAATAACGGTACGGCAGTTGCCGCCATGAATTTGATTCGCTATCTTAGAAAGCAAAACTACGACGTCAGAGTTTTGTGTACCGACCAGACCAAGCTCGGCGCGGACAATTTTTTTGTCGTTCCGAACAGGAGTTTCGGCAAGGCGCTTAACGCAATCGTGCGGCGCGTCGGCGTTTCGCTCGCCAAAACAGATAAAAGCATCGTCTCGGCGTCTCTCGACGGCGCCGACCACGTGCATATCATGATGCCGCTCGGGCTGGGTATGGCGGCGGCAAAGGCGGCGCACGAGCGCGGAATTACCATCACCGCGGGCTTTCACATGCAGGCGGAAAACTTGACAAGCTATATCAAAATGAGCAGGTGGCGCCCTGTAAATACTTTCGTATACAAGTATATTTACAAGCACGTTTACCGCTATGTGGACGGCATACATTATCCGACGGAGTTTATTCGACGGGTGTTCGAAAAACGCATAAAACGCAAAACTTCGGGGTTTGTAATTTCAAACGGAGTGCAGTCGCATTTTTGCAAACGCGACGTGAAAAAGCCGGACGAGTACGACGGCAAAACCGTAATTTTGAGCACGGGCAGGTATTCGACCGAAAAATCGCAGGACACGCTTATCAAGGCGGTTGCATGCTCTAAGCATCGCGACAGCATACAGCTTATACTCGCAGGACAGGGCATAAAAGAGAAGCGGTATAAAAAACTCGCTAAAAAATTGCCCGTTTCACCTATTTTCAAACTGTACGACAGGGAGGAACTCGTCGAAGTGCTCAGTTACTGCGACCTTTATGTCCATCCAGCCGTGGCAGAACTCGAAGGAATAGCCTGTCTCGAAAGCATAGCCTGCGGAAATATGACGATAGTATCGGACTCGGCAAACAGCGCGACGCGCGATTTCGCAATAGATAATTCGTGCGTTTTCAAGCATAAAGATTGCAAAGACCTCGCGCGCGTAATAGACTATTGGATAGAGCACCCCGACGAGCGCGCCGAATACGAACGCAAGTACGCCCAAAGCGCGGTCGTCCTCGACCAAGAGGATTGCATGCGCAAAATGGAAAACATGATACTTTCGCTTCACGCGAAAAAGAGCGCCGTTCCCGAAGCGGAAACCGCCGCCGCGTCTGCCGACGGGGATTGCGACGCCGACAACAATATAAGCGTCGATAAAATGAGAGACGCGAAGGAGCCGGTATAATGGACGCCGTTTACTGGTTGCTTTTGATAATGGGCGGATTTTTATTCGGCGGAGTTATGTTTTGCGAGCGTATTCCGCGGCGGTTCGCAAATAAGGACATTTACGAAATCAGCGTAGACAACAATCCCGGTGCGTTTAACGTATTTAAACACTGCGGCAAAAAGATAGGCGGAATCTGCCTATTCCTCGACGTCATGAAAGGCACGGTGCCCGTGCTGATAGCAAGTCTTTTAATGGATGCGGACAATATCGCTTACACCATGACGGTTATCGCGCCCGTTTTCGGGCATGCCGTCGGTTTGTTCAATAAACTTCGCGGCGGTAAGGGCATAGCCACGTCGTTCGGCGTCATGCTCGGCATGATTCCCGTAACGTGGATAGGCATAGTATCGCTTGTCGTGCTGTATCTGTTGTTCTCGTTCGTAATAAAAATCAATCCCGCGAGCAAGCGAAGCGTTGTAGTGTACGCGCTTAACGCGCTTGTGTGCGGAATAGTGATTACTGTTGTAGGCATGCCGTTCGCCGCCGTCGGCTGCGTCGGCATTTCCGCAGTAGTAATCGTAAGATTTTTGTGCGTTAAAAACGGAATGGTCGCAAACACCATAGGCGACCGCGAGGAACAGCCGAGCGAAACCAATTGATATTTCAATCGGCGCTCGGCGTAATACAGCCCGTTATTACGAATCGAAGCCGACCGTAAACTTACTGCCTGCGCCGAGTTCGCTCTCGACGTTTATGTCCCAGCCCGATTTGGTGCAAATCTTTTTAACGACGGCAAGACCCAATCCGAACCCGCCGTTTTTTCCGCCGTGCGATTTATCCACAGTAAAGAAACGCGAAAAAACTTTGTTCATATTTTCCGCGGCGATGCCTATACCGCTGTCCTCGACGACAAGCGCATGTTCGTCGAGAGTTACCGTAATGCTTCCGCCGTCCTTGTTGTACTTTATAGCGTTTCGGACGAGATTGCCGAACACCTCGCTCAGCCGTTCGTGGCGGCTCGATATCGTTACGCCGTCTTTTATATTTTCGGTTACGGTAATGCCGCGCTTGTCGGCTTCGGGTTTGAGCGCCTGCAAAATTTCTTTGGCGAGCGCCGAAAAATCCGTGTCGTACGACGGGAGGTCGTCGCTGTCGATTTCGCTGTAATTTATGATGCACGCGATGAGATTGGTCAGACGCTCGCTTTGCGACAGGACGGTCGAGTATGCGAGCTGTTTCTGCTCCTCCGTCAGTCCGCCCGCCGCCAAAAGCTCCGCATAGCCGTGTATGGAGGTGAGCGGCGTGTTCATTTCGTGCGTAACGTTGGAGATGAATTCGTCTTTGGACGCGCGCGCGCTTTCAGCGGCGTACTTTTCGGTTTTTATTTCGTCCAGCTGTCTGCGGATGTCGCGGTTTCGCATGTTTAAAATCTCCGCTACCGGTTTCAGCTCCGAAATATCTGTGGAAACGGCATTGTCGCTTGCCGCGCTTGTCGCGAGCTTTTTAACGGGCGTTATTATAAAATGCGTTGCGACCACCGCAACAACCGCGCAGAGCACTATCATGATGCTCGAAAACAGGGCGAGAGTAGGCAGGGTCTTGACGAATATCATCCAGCTGTTGTCGGTGAATACCGCAATGCGAACCAAAAATTTCCCGTCGAAATTTTTACAGTAGTAAACCATGTTTTTGCCGAGCCTCGAGCTGGACCGCACGGCAAAGCCTTCGCCGTGCTTTATCGCGTCAATGATTTCGGTGCGGTCGGAATGGTCGGCATTCGCGTGTTCCGTCGCGCTGTCTGCGAGCACGTTTCCGTGCGCGTCGGTAAACGTTACCCGCGCGCCGTCGAGCTTTTCGGAAAACGCCGCCGCGCCCGAGTTGTCTATCGGGTATAAATTTTCGTCAAACCCGTTCATATAGACGTGCAGATATTTTTTACTGTCGTCTATCGACGAATCGTAATACACCTGCGTAGTCGCAAATGCGAAAATAAGCACGCATACGAGCGTGATTCCGAGCGATAACAGCCAAATACGCCACTTCACAGCCGATACCCCACGCCGAATACCGTTTCTATTTTTATGCCCAGCTTGCGAAGCCGCGCAACGTGATTGTCGAGTGTGCGGGTTTCGCCGACGTCGTAACCCCAAACCGCGGTGAGCAACTTTTCGCGCGGCATGACTTTGCCCGCGTTTTCCATGAAAAAGAGCAGAAGTTCGTATTCTTTGCGATTGAGCGCGACGGCATTGCCGTTTATTGTGCAGGCCATTGTGTCGGTGTCGAGCGTTATGTCGGCAAAGCGGAGTACTGCGGGTTTGCGTTTGCCGCGCAGTCGGGCGTTGACGCGCGCCGTCAGTTCGAGAACGGAAAAAGGCTTGGACACATAGTCGTCCGCGCCCATGTTCAGTCCGTTGACTTTGTCTTCTTCTTTCGACAGCGCGGAAAGCATGATGCAACTTACTTCCGGATATTTATTCTTAATAAATCGGAGCGCGTCCAGTCCGCTTCCGTCGGGGAGCATTATGTCGAGAAGAGCGACGTCGGGGCGTTCGGCTTCGACGGCTTCGGTGAAACTCTTGATTGTGGTAAACGCCTTGAATTCCGAGCCGTTCATTTCAAGCGCGACTTTTACAAGTCCGCTTATGCTCGCGTCGTCCTCTAAAATGAAAACTTTGCCGTTCATTTGCATAACTCCTCGTGTTTTCGTCGATTGTCAGAGAATATTATACTTGTTTTTATACGCAAAAGCAACTATGCGCCGCGGCGTATCGTTTTTGCGACGTTTATATAGTGGTCGGCGATGCGTTCTATATTGGCGGCGAGCGAGATATACTGCGCACCCACCTCGGGCGTGCATTCGCCCCGCTGTAACCGCGCGACGTGATTGTCCGCCATGCGTTCCGTAAATGCGTCCACATCGTCTTCTATGCGCAATGCGCCGTTCATAGCGTCTATGTCGCCGTCCCTGTATGCTTTTATCGCGTTGACGTAAAGACAGCGCACCATGCTTTCGAGTTCGCGTATCTCGTTTACGGCAGACTCAGAAAACGCTTCGCCGACCTCTTTGAGTTTCGCGGCGTACTCCGTAATGTTCTCTGCGTAATCGCCGACGCGTTCGAGGTCGGACGCGGAACGGATAGCCGACGAAAGATATATTTTGTCATTTTCGCCGAGGTCGGCTTTGAGAAGTTCCGCTATATAACGGTTAAGTTCGCGGTGGAGAAAGTCGAGCGTTGCTTCGTTGTCGCGGAACTGCTTGCCGCCGTCCTCGTCGGCGCCGCAAATGCCGTCGCACGCTATTTTGAAGTTGGCATCGGCAAGCTCCGCCATGCGCAGAATTTCGTTTTTGACCTGACCGACTGCGATTGGCGGCGCGGCAAGCATATGTTCTTCGAGATATTTAAAGCGCGGAGAAGAGTCGGTCTTTTCTTTTTTGTCGGGAATGATTTTTGTAACGAGTTTGACCAATAGATTGGTGAGAGGGAGAACCGCGGCGACTGTTGCGACATTGAAAATGGTGTGGAACATCGCAAGCTGTATTTGCGGCGCGTGCGGAAACATCTTGCCGAAAAGCGAGCCGTAGTTTATTCCGCCCAAATAGAGGAACAGCCCGACGAGCATAAATATAGCCGTTCCGCTCACATTGAAAATCAGATGTATAAGCGCCGTGCGCTTTGCATTGCGCGTGCTCGTAAGCCCCGCAATCAGAGCGGTTATGCAAGTGCCGACGTTTGCGCCCATGGTTATGTAAATGCCTTGATTGAGATTTATCAAGCCGGTTACCACCATCGTTATCGTCATGGACGTCATGACCGACGAGCTTTGGACGAGCGCGGTTAAAATCGCGCCGACGAGAACGAGAAGAAACGGATTGCGGAAAGTGGCGAGAAACTCGCGCACCTCCGCCAAGCCCGAAAAGTCTTTCATTGCGTCGCTCATGAGAGTCAGTCCGACGAACAACATTCCGAACCCTGCCGTAATGCCGCCTATTTTTTTGAGTTTGTCCGATTTGGCGAAAGCGAGTATGAACGCGCCGATGCCTGCCGTCGCGGAAAAAATGACGGACGCCGAAATCGTGTTTTCGCCGAACATACCGAATGCGACAAGCTGACCCGTAACGGTCGTTCCGATATTCGCGCCGAAAATAACGGTCGCGGCTTGCGCGAGCGTCATGATGCCCGCATTTACAAAGCCGATGACCATTACGCTCGTCGCGCTCGAACTTTGCACCGCGGCTGTCGTAACCGCGCCCACGCCTACGCCGGCGAGCTTGCTCTTTGACGTTTTGGAAAACAGCGTTTTGAGCTTGGTGCTGCCGAGCGCTTCGAGATTGGAACTCATCATCGTGCAGGCTATAAGGAATATTCCGACGCCCGCAACGAGCATGAGTATAGATGTTGCTATTTGTATTCCGTTCATGCCGCCTCTTTTCATATATAGTATCGCGGACGTGTAATAAATTCATCCGTAATTTGTAATAACTTTGTAAAACCTTGTGTGCGGTTTTTCTCAAAGCGTTTCGGGCTTGCAATCTGACGGTATAAATGATATAATACGGGCATGAAAAAAGCGTTGGAAGAAATGACTCTCGAAGAGCTTTGGCAGTTGTTTCCGATAATTTTGGCGGAACACGATTCGCGTTGGGCGGAGTGGTATGCGGAAGAGGAAAGCCGCATTAAATCGCTGCTGCCTTTCGACGTGAAAATTTATCATATAGGCAGTACGGCGGTAAAGCACATTATGGCGAAGCCGATTGTCGATATACTTTTGACGACGGAGCGCGACAGGCTGAAACGCGCCGCGGAAATTTTACGGCGGAACGGATATATAGTTATGTCGTCGAGCGAAAATCGAATATCGTTGAACAGAGGATATACGGAAAACGGTTTTGCCGAAAAGGTTTTTCACGTGCACTTGCGGCTCGAAGGCGATGCTGACGAAGTGCTGTTTCGCGATTATTTAAACGCGCATCCCGACGTGGCCGCGGAATACGAGAGTTTGAAATTGCGGTTGCGGGAAATTTACGAGTTCGACCGCGACGCGTATACCGACGCGAAATCGGAGTTTGTCGGACGTCATACGGAAGCGGCTAAATTAGAATTCGCACGCAGATAATTGCGCGCGAAAGTATTGGACGAATCGATATAATGCGTCGGGATTTAAAGATATAAAATATATAGCTTAATTCATATAAGCAAATTTATCGGACATTTTTCCGACGAGTTTCCATTGCCGTCGCATATAATTTACGGTTTCGACTGTAAGTTCGGTATAAACGTCGGCGGCGTTTCGAGTTCCGTTTAGCGCGTTCGATACCGCGGCGGCGGCGCAGTATCCGCTTTCGAGCGCACACGAAATTCCTTCGCCCATAGGGTTGAGGAATCCCGCGTTTTCGCCTGCTTTGAGAAGTCTGCCCGCGCCGCAGTCTATATCGAACGGCGGCGCGACTTTGCGCATAATCCATTTGTCGGTTTTGCGTGTTTCCGTAATCTTCAAACCGTAATTGCGAACCATGAAAGCGGTGAATTTTTCGTGGAAGAGTTTTGCCGCTTTCGCGTCGGGGCTTGCCGCGCCGATAATGAGCATGCCGTCCTTGACATTGAACCAGGCGTCGTAATCGGACAGCTCGGGTTGAAGGAACGCGTAAAAATAATGATAGTCCAAGTCTGCCGAGCCGACGTTGAATGTTTGGTAGGTGGTTATGGCGGGGCGAACGCCCGAAACGCCGACAGCGCCCGTACAGTCTATTGCGTATCGGGCGAATATGCTTGCGCCGTTTACTTCGACCTCTGCTTCGGTTTCGGTTGTGCGTATGTGCGTAACCGCGCTTTCGTCCCTGACTTCCGCGCCCGCTTCCTTTGCAAGCGAAACCAGCCAGCAGTCGAATTTATCCCGTAAAATATTAAGCCCGCGGCTTTGAAACTCATATTTTTTGCCGCCGTCGTCGAATAAGACCATACCGCGGTTTTCGACGGGCGTGCACGTAACAAAAGCCGGGACGGCGCGCCCCAGCTTTTTTTCTATAAACCGTATTGATTTGTCTATCAGTATGCCCGAACAACTTTTGTATCGCGGCAGTTTGTATTTTTCAAGTAATACGACTTTGTGCCCGCTTTTCGATAACGTTATTGCCGCTGCGCATCCGCACGGTCCGGCTCCTATGACTATGGCGTCGTACATGATAAATCGCGAACGCGTCGTTTAACGTTTCGGACGCGGGCGGTGCGGCGCGCGTCTTGCCGCCGCCGAGGGACGGCGTTTTGCGGCGGGTCTCCGCTTTGCCGCGGGGCGCGCCGAACTTTTGGACGCGGGCTTTGCCGCCGCTTTGCGTTTGGGCGTCGAAGCGGGGCGCGCCGTCTGCATTGCCGCCGCTTTCGATGCGGGCGTCATTACGTATATCTGCTTGTCTTTAGTCGAATAGAAAACGCCGTCGGCAAGGGTGATGTATTCGCTTCCGAGATTGGGCGCAGGTGCGACGGGGTTGGGCAGGTTGGCGCCTTCGGGGTCGGACATCTGCACAAGCTCGGGACGAATGTCTTTGACGTTGTTTTCCGCTTCTTTTTGTTTGCGCTCGATTTCGCGTTCGCGCTCGCGCAGTTCTTTTTCGGCGAGGTCGCGGCGCAGTCGTTCGAGCTCGTTCTCCAAACGGTTGTAGCCGTTCATGTCGTAGTACGATTGAGGGGGCGGCGTTTGATTGTTTGCCGCCGTCGCGCCGTTGTTGTTTTGCGCGAGAGAAACGGTAAGTTTGTTTACAAGGTCGCGCATGCTGTCAAGCTCGGCTTTGAGCCTGTCTACTTCCTGCGCACCGCGCGAGTCTGTCTCCGTAACGACGGGGCGCGCCGTCTGCGCTTCTTGTGCGCGCAATTGCGCCGCCTGCGCTTGTTCCATCATAGCGCGTGCCTGTTCCATCATGACCTTCGCCGCTTCGGTCGCGGCATCGGGCACGGGCGTGGCTTGAACGGCTTGAACGACTTGCGCCTGCGCCGCTTGAGCTTGCTCCATCATAGCGCGTGCCTGTTCCATCATGACTTTCGCCGCTTCGGTCGTGGCGTCCGGGACGGGTGGCGCGGTTTGTTGCGCCTGCGCTTGTCTCGCGGTTTCCTGCGCTTTTGCCGCCTGTTCCATTATGGCGCGTGCTTGCTCCATTATGTCTTCGGCATGCGCTTTTGCCGCTTGCTCGCGTTCTTCGTCGGTCTGTTGCGCGAGTAGCGCTTCGAGCTGTCCGTCGAGATACTCGCCGATTTGCTCTTGCGCCACAGCTTGCGCGCGCTCTTCGCGCTCTTGCTCTTCGAGCAACGCTTCGAGCTGCTCGTCGAGATATTGTCCTATCTGCTCTTGTACTTCGGTTTCCACATCTGCCGCCGCGCCGTTTTGCGCTTGCGCAACGGGTTCTGCGTAGACGGGCGGAGGCGTCTGAATAATCGGTTCCGCGACGGGTTCTGCGTAGACGGGCGGAGGCGTCTGAATAATCGGCTCCGCAACGGGTTCTGCGTAGACGGGCGGAGGCACGACAGTATTGTCGTCCGCGACAGGCGCGGCGACTATAATAGGCTCGCCGTCGTTAAGTACGGGCGATGCTTCGAACGCGTTCGGCGGTTCTGTGCCTTCTATAATCTGTTCCCCGAGGTATGTGATGTCTTTTTCGTCGTTCATAATATGTTTCTGCGTGTGTGATTAGCCCGAAAGCTACTTTGCGAACGTTACATTATATAATACATTATTCGGCAGACAATGTCAATAGCTTTTTTTAAACTTTCCTCCGCAATGCGGCGCGGCGGACGGCTATTTAATTCCGAAAAAACTATTGACAGCGCGGGCGGCGTATGTTAGAATACAAAATAGCAATTTAAGAGGGGAAATAATGAGGAAACGTTTTATGAAGTCGGTCGTTACGGCTGTCGCGCTGTGTCTCGCGCTGTTCGGATTTGCCGCGTGTTCCGACGATGCCGAAGAAAAGAACGACGGAAAGTTTCAGGCGGTCGATGCGTCTACGGTTCAAATTCAGGAGCGTGCGTCCGGCATAATGGTGTCTTGGGATGCCGTGCCGACCGCTGGCGGATATCAAATGACCGTTAACGGATTTAAAACAACGGTAACAACGCGGTACGTCAATATTTCGCATCTTTCGGGATTCGATTTGCCCGCAGACGGTAAATTCGATTTTACGCTTATCGCGCAAGCGATTGGTTACGACGATTCCGACCCGATAAATTTTACTTACACCGCAAAGGGGGTTACTTTGGACAGCCCGCAAATAAAATCGCTCGATAACGGCGTGCTTTCCTGGGACGGCGTTTCAGGCGCATCGGCATACAAGGTTTCGGTCGACGGTAAAAACGTTACCGACGGCGGCGACGGACTGTATCATAAGACAAGCCTCGACATAAGCGGGTACACGGCGGGTGCGGCGTTAAAAGTCGAAATCGCCGCGCTGGGAAACAACGACACATATTTTAAACAGAGTGCAGTCTCCACCGTCGGAATCAACGCCGCGCATACCAAACTCATGCTGTTGCCCGTCGAGGGGTATGAGGTAAACGACGGCGTGATAACGTGGATGCCCGTGGGCGGCGCGTCGGCGTATCGTGTGGTCGACCTCAATATGACGGTCGCAAAGACAATCAAAGCCAACGACACATTAAGATACGACATGGTGGGAAGCAATCTGATATTGGGCGTTTTCCCCGTATCTTCCGACAAGGCGATAGCCGATGCGGAAATATCGCCGATGAAAATCGACTATCTCGACGGCAAAGGCACGGCGGAATCGCCTTATCTCGTGCGCACGCCGTTCGACCTCCGCGCAGTAGACTATTACGAGTTTATGTACGAGTACGAACTTTCGGGAGGCAAGACGCCCGAGCGCAATCGCTACCGCATTGAAAACGATATGAACTTCAACTCGGTGGCCGCTCTCGACAGCGAATCCAATCTTTTTACGCTTTCCCGTCCGTTCTACGGCTATCTCGACGGCGGACTTAAAAAACTTTCCAACGTTCGCGTGGAATACGACGGCGGATATTGGGCGCTGTTCGATTTTATAGCGGAAGGCGCGACTGTCAGAGACATAACTTTCGACGGCGCGGAAATAAACAACAAGCTCCAAGACGCGGCTTTTCCGCTCGGCGCGTCGGTTGCGGCGGTAGCCAACAAGAACTACGGTACCGTGCGCGGAGTATGGCTCAAAGACGTGCGCTTCACTTCGGTGGGCGGGTCGGTGAGCGGCATTTGCACGTACAACTATGGCACGGTTACAAAATGCACCGTGTCGGGCGAGTTTGTGCAAGTCGCGGCAAAGACCCTCGTGCCCGAAGGCGAAATTCTGCTGTACAATCAAGCCTGTTATGAAATGGCGGGCGTGGCGCTCGAAAATTACGGAACAGTTTCGGACAACACCGTCGACAGGCTGGACATTCGCGGCAGCGAGTGCGATAACGTAACGGAATGGAAGATAGACGATTGGGGCAACCGCGTCGCCGCGCTGTCGTACGGCACGCCGTACAACAACGTGCGCTGTGCGGCGGGAATAGTTTCGGTCAACCGTTCGGGCGGCGTAGTCAGCGGCAACGCTTACGGCACAATCAACCTCATACGCGTCAACGGCGATTATCAAAACCAAGAGTTCGGCGGCATGGTCGCGTACAATGCGAAAGGCGGCACCGTCAGTTACGGGGTCAATAAGCTCGGCACGTTCACTTACAGCGCAAGCGGCTCGGCGGGCAGCGCGGTTACTGCGCTCAACGGAAAGTCGACGGATTACCGCGGCAAGGTCGTCGGCAAAAACGACGGCAGAGTTTCGTCCATATAAGAGGGGGAACGGAAAATGATTGAGAGCACGAATAAAAATATTTACGCAAACCGCGATAAGCGTATAGCGGTGATTATGGCGATAGTGCTTTTTCTCACCGCGATAGCCGGGCTGTTTATATCGCTCGGCACGGTGCGCGTTACGGCGGAAACACGCGCGGGAAAAGCGAATACGGTAACGCTCCACGTTTACGACACAGGCAAAAAGTACGATACGCTCGGCACGTGGATATGGGTGCGCGGCGGCTCGGGTAAGCCTACCGAGAACGGCTATCTCGACCCCGACGAGGGTTTTTCCAAGCCTGCGGAAGGGAATACCGCGTATTCGTTCGACAGAGCTTTCTCCGCCGCCGATATGGAAAAGTTCAAATCGGGCACGCTTCTCGGACTTCTCGTGTGCACGAACGACCCGTCGGCGTCGGGCGCGACGGTGTGGGGCAATTACAAAAAAGAAACGGCAGACGTGTTTGTCGACATTTCGGGCGCGATTGACGCTAACAATCACGCGGACGTATATTACGTCAGAGGCGACACGGTGGCTTATACCGATGTGGAGGCTGCAAAAATGGCTCTCGAAAAAGTGAAGAGCGCGAGATTTACCGCAAAAACCGCAAACTCCGTGGAAGTGGCGTTCAGCTCTACCACCATGCTCACTGCCGATACCGTCGGCGAGCTGTATCAAGACGGCAAAAAAGTCGGCGAGACGCGGATAACGCTCCCCGACAGCGCGACGGGCGCGGTTTACGACGCGAGCGCGGTGTTCGAAAAAATCAATTTCGACTTCGCGGCGAGCTACATGTTTTACATCAAAGGCGTGCCTACGGGTGCGGCGGTTTCCATGAACGCGTTTATAGACGACGTGGAATTTATCAAAACGTACGAGAACGAGGACACTCAAAGCCTCGATTACGGCGCGTTTTACACGCCTGAGAGCACGCTTTTCCGCGTATGGGCGCCGTTTGCGACTTCGGTAAAGCTCAATCTTTACGACAACGGTTCGGCGGGCGAAGCGATTTCCGTGTCGCCGTTTAACAAACGCATACCGCAAGGCGGAAAATGGGGCGGCGTCTGGGAGTTCGAATACAAAAGGGACCTTGCGGGGCTTTATTACACGTTTACTATCGACAACGGCGGAATCATAGTGGAGACCATGGACTCGTACGCGCGGGCGGCGGGAGCTAACGGACTTCGCGGCATGATACTCGACCTCGATACGACCGACCCCGAGGGTTGGGAAAACGACGATTATCTTTATAATCTCGATAGGGCGCGTGCCGACGTTCCCATCGTATGGGAGATTCAGGTAAAAGATTTCTCGTCGTCGCCCGATTCGGGCATGAAGTATAAGGGCAAGTACCTCGCGTTTACCGAAGAGAATACCACGGTGCCCGGCAAGCCGAACCTCAAAACGGGCTTGGATTATCTTAAAGACCTCGGCATAACGTACGTGCATCTCAACCCCGTTTACGACTTCGCGACAATCGACGAAAGCGATATGTCGATAGCCGACGACACCCACGACGCGTTTAACTGGGGCTACGACCCGCAAAACTACAATGTGCCCGAGGGGTCGTATTCGACCGACCCGTCGCGCGGCGAAGTGCGCATAAACGAGTTTAAACAAATGGTTATGGCGCTCCATAAGGCGGGCATCGGCGTAATAATGGACGTCGTGTACAACCACACTTACGCGACCAACGGTCAGGCGCTCAACGATACGGTGCCCGATTATTACCACCGCACCAACGAGAACGGCGGACCTTACGACAACTCGGGCTGCGGAAACAGCACCGCGTCCGAGCGCACCATGATGCGCAAGTACATGGTAGATTCGCTTATATACTGGGCGAAAGAGTATCACATAGACGGCTTCCGCTTCGACCTTATGGGCGCGCACGATACGCGTACCGTTAACATAATACGCGACGCGCTCGACCAAGAAGTCGGCGAACATATTTTGATGTACGGCGAGCCGTGGGCGGGACTTTCCGGCACCGCTCCGTCGTTTACAAAACGCGTAAACGCGACGAGCGCGCAAATCCCCGGCACGGGCAAATACACATATAACGGCGATAACGGTTACGGCTCCAAGGCGAACAAAATGTTCAACGACGAGCAAGCCGACTGGAACCGCATACTTACCGATTGCCTTAAAGACAGAGTGGCTATTTTCGACGACAAGGGCAGAAACGGACTGCGCGGCGACGGCAATAAGCTCGATACGGAACGCGGCTGGCTTACCGACAACCTCGGCGCCATGTCAAACGTTCAGGCGATGATGGAAGGACATACGGGTTCGACAGGCAAGACTCACGTAATGCGCACTGCGTCGCAAAACGTGGCGTATGCCGCGGCGCACGACAACTACACGCTGTGGGACCAGCTCGTTACGAAACGCGCGGGCGAAGAGACGACGCTCTTTTACGACTATCCCGACGCGGGAAGAATCGCAAAGTGCAAGTTGGCGGCGAGCGCATACCTTCTGTCGGGCGGCATACCGTTTATGCTTGCGGGCGAGGAAATGGGCAGAACCAAGTACGGCAACCACAACTCGTATAACTCGCCGTCAAAGGTCAATCAGCTCGTTTGGTCGCGGCAGGAAAATTTCGCCGACTTGCTCAACACGTTTAAACAGCTAATCAAATTGAGACTCGATAACCGCGAGACATTCTCGTATTTTACAGCGTCGGTACAGGCGGATGCGAGTTATTACGAATTCAGCGGTTCGGGCGACGGCAAGATAGTGTTCCAAAAGTATATCGTCGGCAACACCAATCTCAGCGGCTGGCTGGATGCGGTTACGAACAAAGGTCATATAACCGACGGGAAGACGACGATTGATTTTTAAAGATTGTTAGTATAACGCAATACTCGGCGCGGAATGAAAGTTCCGCGCCGATTTTGTCTTTTACGGTAAAAATATCAAAAGTGTTGCAAAAACGCTTTATTTGTGGTAAACTAAAAATGTTGCGCGGCGTAACGTATTTTCCGCCGCGCGGCAAAGAGGCGGTTATGAATAAGGTTGAAGAGCCTACCGTGCTTTTCGGAAAATCCAAATGGATATGGGCGGGCGACCCGGAGCGCAAAAATTCGTATGTTATTTTGAGACGTACGCTTTCGTTCGGTACCGAAAAACCGCCGACGCGCGCGCTGTGCCGCGCCGCTTGCGATTCCCATTATTATCTGTACGTCAACGGCAACGCCGCCGTATGGTGCGGCGGGCTTAACAGAGGCAAGCAAAGCTATTACGACGAGTTCGACATATCGGGGCTTTTGACCAAGGGCGAAAACGCGATAGTCGTGTTCTGCGTGCACGACGGCGTAGACGGAAGAGACCTTATCGCGCCCGAGCGCGCAGGATTCATTTTCGAGTGCAACGACCTCGAAATTTACAGCGACGAGTCGTTTACCGCGTACGAAAACCGCGCGTACAAAACGCCGCCGCAGACAAACTGCTGTTATGCGGGAAGCGGAGTGCTTTACGATGCGTCGCTCGAAGGACAAATACAAAACGTGCTCGATTCGTCGTTCAGTTCGTCGCTGTTCACGCCCGCGACGATAGTAGCCGATTATCCCGATACCGTAATAGGCGCGCTGACGCTTCGTCCGTTGCCGCTCGAAAGGTTTTCGGCGCAACCCGTAATCGCGCGTGCGAAACGCGCGACCGACCAGTTCGACGGCGATACGTATACGATAGAGCTTCCGCGCGAAATGCGCGTTACGCCGTACTTCGAGGTTACGGGCAACGGGCAGGAAAAGATAAAAATTCGTACCGACAGAAGCGAGTGCCACGGCACGTTCGGCGAGGAATCCAGCGTATACCGCGGACATACTATTGAATACCACACCAAGCCGACGGTCAATATTTTCGACTCGCTGCTTCCCATGACGGGCGAAAAAATAATATTTTCAATGCCGCACACCGTGCGCGTATTGAAGCTCGGCTACCGCGAAATCGGTTACGATACGCAGCCGACGTGCGAGTTTGAAACGGGCAGCCCTATACTCGACGAATTGTTTAATAAATCTCTCAACACGCTTTATGCGTGCATGGGGTCGACGATTATGGATACGCCCGAGCGCGAACGCACGCTTTGGCTGGGCGACGGCTCCATCGCCGCGCGCGCGCTGTACCTCGCGTACGCGGACGCCGCGCCGCTTGTTAAAAAGGTAATCGACGACGTTATCGCCGCGCGCGACGGCGACGTGCTTTACAGTTGCGTGCCGGGCAATCTTCCCATAGACATTCCCGCGCACGGACTTATGGCGTTAGGCGAGTACGGCATTTTCGCACAGTACCGCAATTTCACGACCGACAAAGATTTGCTCCGCCGCGAGTACGGCAAACTGTGCGATTATCTGATGTTGTGGGAAATGACAGAGCACGGAGTCGCGCTCCGCGAAGGCAACCGGCGGTGGTACGATAACCTTTACAATGTAGACGAACCGCTCGTCGAAAACGCATTGTACTATTCGGCGTGTAAGTTTTTGTGCGGATTGGGACGTTATGTCGGCGAGCTCGATTACGAAGAGAGTTTTACCGACCGTATGGATAATATAGCGGAGTATTTAGAAAGCCGTTGGGACGGGCTCGGTTACACTTCGCGCGACGACGGCTACGACGACCGCGCCAACGCGCTTATCGCGCTTTGCGGACTTGTGCCGGAGAACAGAAGAGAGGCGGTCGCGCGTCTGTTGTGTTCGACGTACGCGGCGTCGCCTTATCTCGAATGGGCGGTCATCGAAGCGCTTGACAAGCTCGGACGCCGCGACCTTGCGATGAACCGTTTTCGCTCGCGGTACGACGCGCTTGCGGACGGCGACGGTACTACGCTCGGCGAGGACTTCAACGGATACGGTTCGCACTGTCAGGCGTATCAGTCGGCGGTTATATCGGAACTTATCTGCGTGTTCGGCGGTATCGACGTAAAGGACGGCGCAAGCAAGATAACGATAACGCCCGACTTTACCGCTATCGAGGATTTCAAGTGCGCGCTCTCGCTGTGCTCGGGCGAACTCGAAGTGCGATACAAGTATTCGCCTGCGAAAATAGATATTATAGTCGATAACGGCACGAATGCAAAAGTGTCGCTCGACATCACGCCGGAACATATCGGACGCAAAACGGAAAGACGGCTTATCACGCTCAATAAGGGCAAGAACAAATTTACCATTTAGCGTTGACTTCGCGCCGCGCTATGGCGCGCGGTCGAGCGACGACAAAACGACAAAACGGGAAAAACAATCATGGCAAAAACGATAGCAATAGCCAACCAAAAGGGCGGCGTAGGCAAGACGACCACATGCGTCAATCTCGCGGCGTTCTTCGCAGCGTTCGGCAAGCGTGTGCTTATAATAGACAACGACCCGCAAGGCAACGCGTCGAGCGGATTCGGCATTGAAAAACATAAGGTAAAGAAATCCGTGTACAGCCTGATTGTCGGCGATTGCACGGCAAAAGAGGCGATTGTGCCGACGTGCGTCGACGGCTTGGATATTATCCCGTCAAACATCGACCTTGCCGGCGCGGAAATAGAGCTTGTCGGTATAGAAAACCGCGAAAATTCGTTGAAGCGCGCAATCGCGCCCGTTAAAAACGACTACGATTACATATTTATCGACTGTCCGCCGTTTATAGGGTTGTTGACGCTCAATGCACTGACCGCCGCGGATTCCATACTAATTCCCATGCAGGGCGAATACTTCGCGCTCGAAGGTTTGAGTCAGCTTATGAATACAATCAAACTGACTAAAAAGATTCTCAATCCGACGCTCGAAATCGAGGGCGTCGTCGTAACGATGTTCAATTCGCGCACAAACCTCGTCAACTCGGTTGCGGAAGAAATATCGCGGTACTTCGGCAAGAAGGCGTTTTCGACGCGTATTCCGAGAAGCGTAAGGCTTGCGGAAGCCCCGTCGTTCGGTTTGCCGATAACGCAGTTCGACCCCACGTCGACGGGAGGTATCGCTTATAAAAACCTCGCCGAGGAAATGCTCAATCGCAACCGCGACGCGTTTACGCCCATAAAAAATCTGTCGTCGCTCAAAAAAACAAAGTCGCAGAATCGAGACTGAATTCGAGACGGAATAAATGATTAAGTATTCGCATAAAGTACAATACTACGAGACCGATAAAATGGGCGTTACCCATCACTCCAATTATATCCGCTGGATGGAAGAAGCTCGCGTCGACCTTTTGGACAGAATAGGTCTGCCGTTTTCGGAAATGGAAAAACAGGGCATAGTGTCGCCCGTTGTCAGTATCGAAGCCAAGTACAAGCGCCCGACGACGTTCGAGGACGTAATCGAAATCGAAACGAGAGTGGAGTGCTATAACGGTATACGTCTCGTGTTTGCTTACGCGATGCGCAACGCCGCAACGGGAGATATAGTGGTCGAGGCGCGTTCGACGCAATGCTTTTTGTGCGGCGGCAAACCGATAGCGTTGAACCGTACGTTTCCCGACATTGACGGCGCGTTTAAATCCGCGATTGATAAATTGAAATAAGCGATTGTTATCGGACGGCATAAGAATTTCGTCGCAAACTATTTTCGAAAAACGCTTGATTTAACATAAAGAATATGTTATTATGCATATATTAAAACATGGAGGTAAACAAAGGTGTCTATCGTCAGCAGTTTCAAGAGCTTGCCGCGTTTGGTGCAGATAATCCTTCTGTTGATTCCCGGTGTAAACTGGATAACGGAAATCTGCGTTCGCGTATCGGCGGCTTTGCACGGTAAGGGTATAGAGCAAGTCATAATCCTTATTCTTGCTATTCTTCCTACCGGCGTCATCCTCGGCTGGGTCGACCTTATCTGGTGCTTGGTTTTCAAGCGTCTGATTTTGACCTAATTACCAACGCTGAAAAACGCCCGACTTTGCGTCGGGCGTTTTTGCATTGGTAAATTTTGTAAGCGTCGGTTCCGCATGCCGAATATCGGGCTGTTGTATTTTTCACATTGCTTACATACGGCGTACATTGACAACGGCGGCGGAATATGGTATAATATATTTAACTTCGGAGAGTGCGATATGACGGGAGAAAAAAAGGCTGCGGCGACCAAGTATCACAGAAAGGCGCTGATGACGGCGGCGGACAGGCTGCTTGTCGAGTACGGTTACGACGGCATGAATATGAACATGCTCGCAAAGGAAGCCGACTATTCGAAAGCAACGGTTTACGTTTACTTCCGAAGCAAGGACGAGCTTGTGTGCGCTCTGTGCATAGAGCGGCTTCGGCTTTTGCGGCGCGAAATCGCGCTCGTGCTTAAAAGCGATTTCGATATCAACGGCAAGCTGAAAGAAATAGGCAGCGTCTTAAAAGAGTTTGCCGACGATGACGCAGTGTACTTCGATTACGTTACGATGCGCGCGTTTCAAGTCGGAGACGCGCCGACGGGAACAGAGGAACTTCGCGCGCTTGTCCGCGATATTTTCTCGGATATGCTTGTTTTGACGGATGCGGACGATTTGCTTTCCATGTGGTACTCTTTTTACGGCAGAATAAAGACCTCGGCGCTCGCCCGATTTGTTAAGGAGTAAAAAATGAGCCTTATCGAATTTAAAAACGTCAGCAAAATTTACAGACTCGGCGAGGTGGAAATCCCCGCGCTCGACGGCGTGGACTTCGCGATAGAAGAGGGCGAGTTTGTGGTAGTGCTCGGCGCGTCGGGCGCAGGCAAGTCGACTATACTCAATATACTCGGCGGCATGGACACGGCGACGGGCGGCGAGGTAAACGTCGCGGGCGACGATATAACAAAGTACAATGCCAAGCAGATGACGCTTTATCGCCGCGAAAAGGTGGGGTTCGTCTTTCAGTTTTACAATCTCATTACCAACCTCAACGCGCTCGAAAACGTCGAGTTTGCCGCGTCGGTTACGCAGAACCATCTCGACCCCGCAAAGACGCTGGATGACGTGGGGCTTTCGGAGCGCGCCAAAAATTTTCCGAGCCAGCTTTCGGGCGGAGAACAGCAGCGCGTGGCGATAGCGCGCGCGATTGCGAAAAACCCGTTGCTTCTCTTGTGCGACGAACCGACGGGCGCGCTCGACTACAAGACGGGCAAAATGGTGCTCAAACTTCTCGAAAACGTCAATGCGGAATACAAGAAAACAGTGGTGCTGATAACGCACAACAGCGCAATCGCGCCCATGGCGGACAAAGTGATTCACGTCAAGAGCGGTAAAGTCGAGGCGATTGACATAAACGAAAACAGAATGTCTGTCGACTCAATAGAATGGTAGGCGGAATGAAATATATACTGTTAAAAACGTTTCGCGATATACGCGAAACCATAGGCAGTTTCATCTCCATACTCGTCGTTATATTCATCGGGTGTTTCTTTTTCGCCGGCATAATCGAAGCGACTTCCGCCGTAACAAAGCAAGTTGACGGCTATGCCGCCGATTTGAATACGGCGTCGGCGCGCGCGGCGTATATGTACGTAAACTCTGCGGCGGTGGACGAAATAGGCGAAGCGGAGGGCGTTAAGCTCGCCGCGGGATATAACACGTTTTACGCCAAACTCAAAGGTACCCGTACCGACGTAACGCTTACCACGCTTACGCCCGATATAGACAAGCCGGACGTCCTGCGCGGCAAACTCCCCGAGCGGAAAAAGGACGACGGTTTTATAGAAATAATAGTGGATAAAGTGTATGCCGAAGCGCATAAGATTAAGCTCGGCGACACAATGGAGCTTACCGTCGATACGCTCGATAGAATCGAGCTTCCGAGCATGAATATGAGCTATAAAAAGCTCGATTACAAATGCAGGGTTAGCGGAATTTACCACGCAATCGACGTTCTTTACAAAGTGGACGTAATGAATACCGCGGCGACAGCCGAAGAATTCGTTATGGCAATGGTAAATGTCGAGGATGTGCCGCTCTTTACCGATACCGCGGGTATTTACTCGGGCGCAAATCCGATACTGCCTTTTTCATCGCTGGAACAGGCCGGCATAACTGTGTATAACGGAATAAGGACGCTCGGCACTCCCGAAAACGCGAAAGAAGTTTTCGGCGCGTACACGGTAGATACCGAAGATGCGGAACAGGCGTTAAAGCAGATACAGGACATGTTGAAGAACCCGAGTGCGGCGGCGGGTTTGTTCGTTAACGTCATGGAGTTTGACGAGTATCCTGCGGTTGTCGCATACGACGGAATAAACGACGCGATTAGCGCGCTTGCGGCGGTGTTGCCGTTTATATTCTTTGCGGTGGCGGCGGCAATAACCGTTATTTCGCTCAGCAAGACAGTCGATAATCAGCGCATGCAGATAGGCGTAATACAGGCGATAGGCGTCGGTAAGGGCGCTGTGTATTTTTCGTATATTTTCTATGCGCTGTTTGCGTGCGTGATAGGCGGACTTACCGGCGGAATAGTCGGCACGTACACTGTTCCGTATCTTTTGGAATTTATTTACGAAGGGCAGTTCGCCATGCCGCCTACGCCGCTCGATATCGGGGTTTTGTATCTATTCCTCGGCGTTGTCGTTGCGGCGGCGCTCGCGTGCGTTTCGGCGTTTTTATCCTGCCACAGAACACTCAAAGCCGTGCCTGCGCAGGCTATGCGTCCCAAACCGCCGAAGAAGACAAAGCGCATACTTGCCGAACGCTGGACGGGTTTGTGGAAGAGATTGGGCTTCGGCGCGAAAATGAATTTACGCAACATGTTTTTGCACAAAATCCGAATGCTGCTTTCGTCGGTGGGCATTGTCGGCTGTCTCGCGCTTTTGATAGGATTGGTTGGACTGAAAGACAATATGGCGTTTTCGTTCAACCATTACGACGCGCAGTCGGGGTACGATATGGCGGTGTATTTGCTCGACGCGGCGGACGTCGCGGCGGAGTACGCGAAAATGGAAGAAAGCGGAACGGTGGAAAAACTGACGTTCGTGCCCGCGTTTTCGGCTAAATTTACGCACGGAAAAAAATCCGCGGACCAAACGGTAATGGCGTTGCCGAGTGCGGACGACGTTCGCAAGTATGAGTATTGCGACGTCGACTGCGTAAAGCTGTATACCGATATGTCGCAAAAAACTCGGCTTAAATTAAAAACAGATACGTTCGCAATCCCCGAGTATCTCGCGGATAAACTCGACGTAAAAGCGGGAGACGTAGTAACTATAAGCGGGCGCGCTTTGGACGGCAAGACAGCGGAGTTCGACGTAAAAGTTACAGATATAGTTTACGAATATTTCGAGCAAAAGGCATACTGCTCGTACGGATTTTTCGAGGAGCGCGGAATCGCGCTTGCCGCCGATACCGCGTACGTAAACGCGGCGCGCGACGCGGAAATAAACGCAGTAGCGAAAAAAATAGAAAACGCCGAGGGCGTGCGCGGCGTTCAGACTTTCCGAGAAAGCTTCGGCATTCTCGAAGACAGAATGTCGCTTCTCGATTACGCCGTCATTCTTTTCGTCATAGGAGCAGGCGTTCTTGCAGTCGCCGTCATTTACAATATAACCGCAACCAACTTGAAAGAGCGTACGCGAGAGATAGCGACGCTTATGGTGCTCGGATATAAAAAACGCGAGACTGCCAACATGCTGATAGTCGAAAATATGGTCATAACGGCGATAGGGTGTTTGTTGGGACTGCCGCTCGGATTTCTGCTTTTAAAATGGTTAGTCGGCGTTACCGAAACGTTCGGAGTGTTCATTTCGAGTTTTATGTCGTGGTACACCGCGCTCGGCTGCATGGCGTTGACGTTCCTGTTCAGTTTGGTTGCGACCATGTTCCTCAACAGAAAGATGAAAAAAATATCGATGGTCGAAGCGCTTAAAAGCGTGGAATAACCGATAGTAATTGAAACGCAAAAAAGGGCGGTCGCTTGGAACCGTCCTTTTTTGCCGAGAAGTTTCGGCTTAGTCAATCTCGAAATGACTTCCGCCCTTTTGCGTCGGGGGCATTCTGTCGCCCTTCTTGACGCGAACGGTGCCGATGCGGCGACCGTTGGAAGCGATAACGCTGTACTCGCCGGTCTTGGGGGCTATCTTGCCCGATGTCAGCTTGTTCATGTCTAAGTTTCCTCCTCTGTATTATTATGGCGCATTTTGTCGAAAAAATACGTCCGAGGCGGAAAACTCCCGGTTCAGTTGTATAGAAAACCTTTCATTTCGTCTATATTCTTTTGTTGAATCCACAGAAGTTTATAGCAGATGTTCTTTATGTCGTCGTTGACGTCCGCGTATTCGCCGAGCTTTGCCGCACATTCGGTTACGCCCTTTGTCGTTCCGTCTATAATCATTTTGGCGATTTCGTTTTCGGCGGTGTCGTCCTTGATTTTCATGTCAATCATCATGCTCGCCATAGTGCGTGCCATTTTTCCGACGGGTTTGGGCTCGCAGTCGCGCGCTTCGAGCTTTTTCGTAACTTGAGCGCACACGTCCGAATAATCGAATATGTCCTTTTCGACGGCGTTCCTCAGTTCGCCCGGTCCGATGTTGTTGTTGACGTGTTCGAGAGTGTCTCTGCCCATCTGCGCGGCTTGGTGCAGTTGTTTCAAAAACTCGATTTCGCGTCCGACGATTTCGTTTTGTTCTTTTGTCATGTTCGTTCTCCTTGCACATGTAGTTTGCGCATAAAAACTGCGCACAATTCGCCAAAGACTTGCGTTTGGATTTTACATATGGTATAATCTCTGTCATGAAAGCAGTGGTATCGGTTATAGGAAAAGACAGGACGGGCATTATTGCCGCGGTGTCGGGCAAGCTCAACGAGCTGGATATAAATATCGAAGACATATCTCAAACTATCATGCAGGAATATTTTGTAATGATAATGCTCACGGATACCGCAAAATCCAAAATTTCGCTCGACGAATTGGAGGACGCTTTGCGCGACGCCGTGGGCGCGCTCGGCGTTACCGTGCACGTACAGCACGAAGATTTGTTCAACGCGATGCAGCGGGTGTAAAGGCATGTTTACGCAAAACGAGATTTTGGAAACGATAGACATGCTCGATAACCGCCACCTCGACGTGCGCACGGTTACGCTTTCGCTTTCGCTTATCGATTGCATAGATTCCGATGCGAAAAAGTGCAATCAAAAAGTGTACGATAAAATTACGCGCGTTGCCAAGCGGCTCGTTCCCGTGTGCGACGAGCTTGCCGCACGCTACGGCATTAAGATTGTCAATAAGAGAATAGCGGTTACGCCCGTATCGGTCGTCGGTGCGGCGAGCGGTGATTTTATCGGTCTTGCAAAGACGCTCGACAGAGCGGGCAAGGCGCTCGGCGTGGACTTTATAGGCGGCTACGGCGCGCTCGTGCAAAAGTCCGCGACGGACAGGGAACAGGCGTTCTTAAAGACGATACCCGAAGCGCTTTCTTCTACCGATATCGTCTGCGGCTCCGTCAACGTCGCATCCTCGCGCGCGGGCATGAATCTCGACGCGATAAAGACGCTCGGCGAGGGAATAAAGGAACTCGCGTATCTCACGCGCGACGATAACTCGTTCGGGTGCGGCAAGCTCGTAGTGTTTTGCAATGCGGTGGACGATAATCCGTTCATGGCGGGAGCGTTTACGGGTTTTGCCGAGGGCGAGTGCGCAGTCAACGTCGGCGTTTCCGGTCCCGGCGTGGTCGAGTACGAGATTAACAAACATCCCGATTACGATATAACGTCGATATGCGAGCTTATTAAGCGCACGGCGTTTAAGATAACGCGATTGGGTCAGCTTATCGGTACGGAAGCCGCCAAGGCGCTCAACCTTGCGCCGGGCATAGTCGACCTTTCGCTCGCGCCCACGCCCGCGGTAGGTGATTCGGTGGCGCGCATACTCGAAAGCATAGGCTTGTCCAAGGTCGGGTCCTGCGGAACGACGGCGGCGCTCGCGCTTTTAAACGATGCGGTCAAAAAGGGCGGTGTCATGGCGTCGGCGCGGGTCGGCGGGCTGTCGGGCGCGTTTATTCCCGTTTCCGAGGACGCGGGCATGATTGAAGCGGCGCGGCACGGCGATATAAATATCGAAAAACTCGAAGCGATGACGGCGGTGTGTTCGGTGGGGTTGGACATGATAGCCGTTCCAGGCGATACGAGTGCGGCCGTAATTTCGGCGATGATAGCCGACGAGTGTGCAATAGGCATGATTAACAATAAGACCACGGCGGTGCGCGTCATACCCGTATACGGCAAAACAGTAGGGGACGAAGTCGACTTCGGCGGACTGTTCGGCACAGCGCCGATTATGCGCGTGAGCCTCGGCGACCCGTCGGCGTTTATAGCGCGCGGAGGGATTATTCCGCCGCCGATACATTCATTTAAAAATTAAAAAACGGAGACAGAACAATGAAAAGAAGCGAAGTACAGCAAAAGTACAAATGGGATTTGACGGCGCTGGTCGAGTCCGAAGACGCGTTCGAAACGCGGTTCGAAAAGCTCGAAGCGCGTATTCCGGAGCTTGGCGGATATGCGGGAAAGCTCGGCGAAAAATCCGCCGCGCTCGCATGTCTCAAACTCGATTCGGATATAGGCAGAGAACTCGGGCTGTTGTATCTTTACGCGCACATGCGTTCGCATGAGGACCTTGCCGAAAGCGGCGCCGTGGGGCTTGCCAACCGCATGGACGCGCTCGCCGGCAAGGCGATGACGGCGGGTTCGTTTATCAACAGCGAACTCAGCGCGCTCGCAGACGGCGTTATCGACGGATATATCGCCGATTCCGCTTTTAAAGATTTCGACTTCATGCTCAAAGAGATAAAACGTCAAAAGGCGCATATCCTCGACGGTAACAGCGAGAAACTGCTCGCCATGGCAGGAGAGGCGCTCGGCACCACGACCAATGTCGCGTCCATGCTGATGAACGCCGACCTCAAATTTAAACCGGTCAAAAAGAACGGCAAAAAGCACGAGCTTACCAACGAGAGTTATTCCGAATTGCTGTCCGACGAGGACAGAAAGGTGCGCAAAACCGCGTTTAAAAATCTTTACGACGGCTATCGTGCGCATATAAACACGCTTGCCGCCAACTATGCGGGAAGCGTAAAAGGCGACAACTTTATCGCCAAGGCGCGCGGCTTCGACGATTGTCTTTCCATGGGCATGTACGGCGACGACGTACCCACCGCAGTTTATGAAAACCTCATTTCGGCGGTAGAAAAGAACCTCGCTCCGCTTCACGACTACATTGCGCTCCGCAAGGAACTGCTCGGCGTCAAGCATATACACATGTACGATTTGTACGTGCCCGTAGTCGAAAACGCGCAGATGAAACTGACTTACGAAGAGGCGTGCGAGATTGTGAAAAAGGCGCTCGCGCGCATGGGCGAACAATACGTCGGGCTGTTGGAAAGAGCGATGACAGAGGGTTGGATAGACGTTATGCCCAACGACGGCAAGCGCGGCGGTGCGTACAGCTGGGGCACTTACGGCGCGCACCCGTACGTATTGCTCAACTATATGCCTACTACGAGCGACATCTTCACGATTGCGCACGAGCTCGGGCATTGCCTGCATTCGTATTATTCGCAAGAAGGACAGCCGCAGGAAAAGGCCGACTATAAGATTTTCGTCGCCGAGGTCGCGTCAATTTGCAACGAGACGTTGCTCGAAAGCTATCTCATGAATAACGTCGACGACAAAAAGATAAAGAAATATCTTTTGAGTTACCGTCTCGACAGATTCAGAACGACGCTTTTCCGCCAGACGATGTTTGCGGAATTCGAATATTATGCGCATAAAATGGATTTGGAGGGTAAGCCCCTCACCGTCGACGCGCTCAACGGTCTGTATCTCGACCTCAATAAGAAGTATTACGGCGAAGACGTTTCCGACGATTTAATCAAGTACGAATGGTCGCGTATTCCGCATTTCTACAATGCGTTCTACGTGTATAAGTACGCGACGGGTCTGACCGCCGCGACGAGTATTGCACGCAATATTCTTAAAGAAAAAGGCTACGTCGACGTGTATAAAAACAAGTTCTTAAAGGCGGGCGGACACAAATCCCCGTACGCCATACTGTGCGATACAAAAGTCGACCTTGCGACAGACAAGCCGTACGACGACGCGTTCGCGCTCTTCCGCGACTCGCTCGACGAACTTAAAAGGCTGTAAGGTTTGCCGTCCGAATTGCGCATGAATCCGATAGCGCGAATAAAAAAACTGCGGCGTATGTTCGCCGTCGTTGCGGTCGCGGTTGCGGCGGCGTTGCTCGGCGGTTGCGGCGCGAGCGTAACCGTGTCGGCGTATACCGAAAACGGCGTGCGCTATAACGAGTACGCCGTGGAAATTCCGCTCGACGTTTTGGAAATAATGGAAAGAACTGCGGCGACCGACGCAAACGGCGATAAGTACACCGTGCACGGCTATCTTTTCGAGCTGTTTTCGGGTTACGACTTTACGCTTGTCGATTCGCAGCGCAAGAACGGGAAATATACCGCCGTTTATAAAAAAGCGTTTGCCGGCGCGTCGACCGAGCCCGCAGAGCCTGCCGAGTTTGTAAAGGGAAGCCGTTTGCGCGATATTGCCGAACAGATTACGTACACGACCGACATCACTCGAAATCCTTTCGTGCGCCGATATAAGAGCGTGTCGCGCGACCCGTTCAACGGAGTTCGCGCCGCGTACGACGACGTGCGGCAAGGACAGTCGGCTACCGTTATTCAACGGCTCAAAAACGGGCTTATAACCACGATTGTAGCGACGGGAGAAAGAGTGGTGTTACTGCCGGGCGTGCAAGACGCTTTCCCGTATTTGCACGGGCTTGACGTCGGCGGACTTATCCTTAATTACGCGACGGTGGGCTCGACGCGTATGGACTCGTCGGGCGCAAAGCGCGAGCTTGACGGAGATAATTCGATGTACGTATTCTCGCGCTACTTCGATGATGCCGAGCGCGAAATAGTATTCGAGTACTCGCGCCCCGAAGTGTACGGCTGGTATCTTGTAGCCGTCGCGGCGGGCGGAATAGTCGTTGCGGCGTTTGTTATTGCGACGCGGCAAAAAAAGAACAAGCCGACGTTGCTCGACAGGTTTCCGTATAATCCCGAGGAATACCGAGATTACGAAAACAGATTGCCTAAACTTTGACTTCGACGGCAAATTTACCGCGAGATATTACCGTAACGTATAAAAAGGAGAAAAAAGTTCATGCCGAGACAGGACGAGAGAGAAGAATTTATCAAAAAGCATCCGCGGGTTGCGGCGCGCGAAACGCCAAACAGTTACGAAGCGGAGTGTGCGATTTTGGGCGGAATACTACTCGACGGCGATACGGCGATAAAATATTTGCCGCAGCTTTCCGCCGCTGATTTTTACGCGCCCGCGCACAAGCTGATATTCGAAGCGCTTTCCGCGCTGTTTACCGACACTCTGCCCATCGACCTCGTTACGACAGTACAACGGCTCACCGCGCTCGGCACGCTCGAAATGGCGGGCGGCGTTGAATACCTAACCAATCTTGTAAACGCTTTGCCGTCGGTCGCCAATTCCGAATACTATTACGGCATTGTCAAAAAAATGACCAAACTGCGCGCCATGATTGACGTGGCGCGGCAGATGGCGGACGAAGCATATGCGCTCGACCCCGAGGACAATGCGCTCGCCCGCGCGGAGGCGACTTTGTACTCGCTGGCGGAATCCGGACGGCGGGGCAAGCCCGAGCTTATTACGGGCTATTTGGAAGCGGCGTTGGACGATATACAACAGCGTCAAAAGAACCGCGACGCGTATCGCGGCGTGCCGACGGGTTTTCCGTATTTCGATACAATGCTCGGCGGCGGATTTCAAAAGAGCGACCTCATCATACTTGCGGCGCGTCCCGGTCAGGGTAAGACGAGCTTTGCCATGAACTGCGCCGTTAATGCCGCGCTCGCCAAGCGTCCCGACAACAAGAAACCGTATACCGTGTTGGTGTTTTCTCTGGAAATGAGCGCGGTACAGCTCGCAAGGCGCATACTGTGTTCGGTCGGCGGATTCAGCATGTCGGACGCAAACCGCGCCAATGTCGACGGCAGGGGCTGGGCAAAACTTTTCGGCGCGCAGGCGAGGTTTGCGGGCACCAATCTTTACGTAGACGAATCGGGCGACATCACTCCCGCCGAAATACTCAGCAAGTGCCGACAGCTCAAACATACGCAAGGTCTCGATTTTGTCATGATAGACTATTTGCAGCTCATGCAGAGCGGCAAGCGTATAGACAACATCGTTCGGGAGATTGCGGAAATCACGCGCGCGTTGAAGCTCGCCGCAAAAGAGCTTGACGTGCCTATACTTCTGCTTTCGCAGATGTCGCGCGACATAGACAAGCGCAAAGACCCCACGCCGCAGCTGAGCGATTTGCGCGATTCGGGCGCAATAGAGCAGGACGCGGATATAGTGCTCTTTCTCGACCGCACGGCAAAGACGGCGGACGTTGAAAGTCCCGACGACGCGACGTCCACGATTGCCGGGAATACCGTGTATCTAAATGTGGCAAAGCACAGAAACGGCGAAACGGGTTCGGTACGCATGGTGTGGATGCCGTCCACGGTTACGTTCAAATGCGTTTCGAACGCGCCCACCGAACCGCGTCGCGGAAGCGGCGGCATCGCTTACGGCGACGAGGACGAACCGACTCCGCCGAGTGACGGGGCGACGTATTCTGCGGCGGACGACGATATAGGTTTGTAGCCGCCTATAAAAAAGCGGCGGAATTTGCGTTATTCGAGCGGAAAACATGCAAGACGCGTTTTTAAAACACATGCAAAATATTATCGGCGCGCGGTTCGACGAATTCAAGCACGCATACGAGACGAAACCGCGATTTAAAGCGCTTCGCGTAAATACGCTTAAAATAAGCGTCGCGGATTTTATCGCGCTCGCCGATAAATACGAGCGTGCGGGCGTATGCGAATACGGCTTGCGAAAAAACGCGCTGTGCGACAGGTCTTTCTATACGACGGTCAAACCGTCGCTCGACCCGCTGTATCATGCTGGACTGTATTATATGCAAGAGCCGTCCGCGTCGGCGGCGGTGGCGGCGTTCGCTCCGTTTATAAAAGGCGACGTTCTCGATTTGTGCGCCGCGCCGGGCGGAAAGAGCACGCAGGCGGCGGCGTTCATGGCTGGCGGCACGCTGTTTTGCAACGAGCCAGAGATAAAGCGCGCTCGCGCGCTTGCGGAAAACCTCGACCGTCTCGGCATAAATAACGCCGTTGTTACGGTAAGCGACGCGCGCGCGTACCGAAAAGCGGGATACGACGGGCATTTCGATTCGCTCGTCGCGGACGTGCCGTGCAGCGGCGGCGGTATGACGCGGTACGAAAGCGTTCCGTACAGCGCGGAAATAGTGGCGGGTTGCGCCGCGCGTCAGCGCGAAATATTGGCGGACGCGGCGGAGCTTTTGAAATCGGGCGGATATATGCTGTACAGTACGTGCACTTTTTCCGTCGAAGAGAACGAGAAAAACATCGAGTACCTTGTAAAAGAAAAAGGCTTTGCGACCGTCGATATACCGCTTCGAACGGGCGAAGAGCGCGGAATCGACTGTCCGAACGCGCGCAGAATCTATCCTCATAATTTCGACGGCGAAGGACATTTTTATTGCGTATTGAAAAAAACCGACGGCGGAACGCGCGGCGGCGCGGATTGCGAAAGGGTAAAGCGCGCGGCGGTAAAGGTCGGCGGATTGCAACTCGATTGCTATAACGTGCGCGGGCGCGACGTGGTCGAAAGAGCGGACGCTAAGTTCGACGGGTTGAATTTTATACGCGTCGGCGCGGAAGTATGGGAGCGTACGGACAAGCGCGGCGGGGAGAAAAAAATATCGCATGCGTTTGCGCACGCGCTTACAAAAGAACAGGTATCGGCATTCGGCGCAGTCGAGCTGGGCGCGGAAAATGCACGGCGGTATATCCGCGGAGAACAGCTGGGCGCGGACGCATCGCTCGGCGATTTGATTGCGACAATCGACGGTTACGCGCTCGGCAAGGTCAAAGCCGCGGCGGACGGCGCGGGCGGATATGCGCTCAAAAATCTGTATCCTCGGGCGCTTCGCATATAACGTGCGGACCGAGAATTCTGATATATTATAAATGAAAAGGAGAAATATCATGGAAAAAATCATAACCGTAACAAAAACCGTGAGCGATAAGCTCCCTCCCGATACGGCAGTCTTTTCGTTGACGACCGCCGTTACAGCCAAAAAATACGGCGATGCGGTGCGCGAATCGGAAACGCGCGCGTCGCAACTCGTCGCGACTCTTGCCGCGGCCGGGTTCGACGGTTTGCGCGCGCACGGCATAAACGTGTCGACGACGCGCGAGAACGGGAAACAGACGGGCTATCGCGCAGTGCGTTCGTTCTCGCTTAAATTCGCATACGACGGAGCGAGAATCGCCGCCGCTACGGAGGCGCTTACTTCGGTCGACTGCGAGTGGCGGTTGTCCTTTGCGCTTGAAAATCCCGATTGCAAGACGGAACTTATAAACCGCGCGGTGAAAGAATCCAAAGCCGAAGCCGAAATAATAGCCGCGGCGGCAGGCGAAAAATTGGGCGGACTGTGTAAAGCGGAGTACGGCTCGTCCGACTGCGGATGCTCGCCCGTCATGTTGCGCGCCGCTTATTGCGCCGACGGAGCGAATAACGTCGAACCCGAGAGCATAACGTTGACGGAAACCGTTTCATGCGGTTGGGAAATAAAAAACGGTCTGTAATCGCTTAGTAATTTCGTTTGTCGCACGTTATTTTAATTTTTTCGGTCGCGTAAAAATCACTTGACAAGCGTGGTCGACTGTGGTAACATAGACAAATACTATATTTACTCATAAAATCGAACGTAACACAATCAATGGAGATTGGCTCTGTTGGTTGTGTTTGCTTTTGGTTAAGAGGAGAACATGCAAAAGCCCCGCAAGATAATACTGATAATCACGGCGCTCGTCGCAATGCTTACCGCAATGCTGTTTGTGGCGGCGTGCGACGACGAACCCGAGACGTATACGCTGACGTTTGTAACGGACGGCGGAACCGTTATTTCGCCCATTAAAGCGAAAGCGGGCGAAAAGATAACGCCGCCTGCCGACCCTGAAAAAGACGAGTACGAATTTGCGGGGTGGTATCTCGATAAAAAATTCGGCGGTTCGGCTGTGGAAATTCCCTCCGTCATGCCGAAAAAGAACGTTACATACTATGCGAAGTTCGTCGAGCAGGCGATAACGCTCGAATACGTGTTTAATCTTCCCAACGTTCAGCACAGCGGCGAAGTCGCCGCGCAAAAAGGCGAGAAAGGTCAAACGGTCAAAGTCAAGGACGGCGCGGATTATAAAGCAAACGGCTATCGTTTCGTCGGTTGGTCAATCAATCCCACGGGCGAAGTCGCGATAACAGGCTCTAAAAAAGCGGGGCAGTATAACCCCGACGACGATTTTACGCTCGGCGACGACGACGCGGTGCTGTACGCGCAGTGGTCTCGCGAGTATGTTGACGCGCGCGGTAAAAGCTCCGACAAAATCTATGTCTACGAGCCGCTTATAGGCGGCGGTCAAGGCGCGGCTACGCTCGTAAGAGCGGGCAAGCAAGACAAATTCGGTTTCGTAACGCCTCGGGAAGAGAGCGCGTACGGATATATGGAATTCGAATTTCTGTTCGAGCCTGCCGAAGGCGGCGACGTTAAAGGCAGGTTTTACGACGACTTCACCTATGCGTATGCCGTGGGCGAACGCCGTCAGTTTATCGAATACGATTACGTGAATGCGGAAGTAGTCGCGCGTTATCTGACAATGGACGAGTACGATTACGCCGTGGTCATGAAAAACGTCGGCAATCAGCTGTCTGTCGATATGTACGGCAATTACGCGTACGACGAGGAGTACGGCGATTACGTTTACGAATATACCGATTCAAACGGAAAGCGCGGCGAAGCGTTCTTCACGTTCGAGCTTCGCGATGTTGCGAACACCGAGTTCGACGGCTATTTCATGTTTCAGGGCGATGAGAGCGGAAGCTATTTGCAATACGACAACGGCGAGCTGTTGAATTACAGGCTCGAACTCAACGGTTACGGTTCGGCGGCAGTATACGTTATGAACACGGTAGAAGACACTGTGGAAAAGATTGCAGAGGGTTCATACCGCGGCACCGATAACTTCCAAGACGTATTCGGCGAATGGATATTCGAGCCGACGGGCGGCGACGCGCAAAGTTTCGAATTTGTGCTGAACACCCTTGAAGTCGGTGGGGAAATAGCGTATCTGTATATAGAATACAACGCCGATTACGACGTTACGTTCAATGCCGAGGTCGGGAACGGCACGCTCGAAATTAACGGTTACGGCGTGGCGGTGTATACGGACGGCGGTATCGAGTATGCGGGCAACTGCGTAGTCGACCAAGCGCTTATAACGTTTATACCTGCGTATGTAAACGGCGTTTACGACCCCGACGCGGTTAAGATGTACTTCAACGTGGACTTTGCCGCAAAGACGTTTACCGTAAATACCGACGGCTATGTCGTAAACAACGGCGTGCTCACGGCGTACCGCGGCGAATCGCCGATAGCGGTAATACCCGACGGTATAACGGAGGTGGGCGACAATGCGTTTAACTATGCGTCGACGTTGACGGCAGGCACGTCGCTCGTGTCCGTTACCATTCCCGCGAGCGTAACGAAAATAGGCAAGAATGCGTTTGAAAACAATTACACGTTGCGCCGCGCGGTGTTCCTGTCGGAAACGCCCATCGCAATGGATTTCTCGTCGGAAAGCAATCCTTTCCGTTGGCCGGCGGGCGGCTTTATCATAGTCGTGCCGGAGGGCAGTCAGGACGAGTACCGCGCCGCATGGTCGGATTGTCCGTACGCAATCAAAGGTTCGGAAGAAGTTACTCGGCTTCCCGAGTTCGAGATAGAGGGAACTACGCTTGTACGTTACAATAAGCCCGACGGCTCGGCGGATATTATAGACGTTAAAATTCCCGACGAAGTAACCGAAATCGCAAACGGCGCGTTCCTCGGCGCAACGTTCCTCGGAAGCGTCGACCTCAATAACGTCGTCAGAATAGGCGAAAACGCGTTTTACGGCTGTCAGAATCTCGTAGAAGTAGTGTTTACTTCCGTGCGGGAAATCGGCGCGGCGGCGTTCCTCGGTTGTTCGAAGCTCTCGTCGAGCGGAGTGGACGATATTTTGGAACTTCCCGCAATAGTCGAAATCGGCGACAACGCGTTTCAAAGCTGTGAAGCCATACGCCGCATCGTGCTCGGCGAAAACTTGGCTTCAATCGGGAACAACGCGTTTTACGAGTGTCAGATTTACGAAAATCAACCGTCGCTGTATATCGAGCTTAGCGGTGTTACTCCGCCGCAAATGGGCGAAAAAGTAACCGTCGGAAATATCTCGGTAAAAATACAGATAAAAGATATCGACGTTGCCATTGCGTGCTTTAACGAGTCGAGCTGGTCGCCGTATTGCAGGCATTTGTGTATCCCGTCGGGCGCTGAAAAGGGCGAATATATGTACGGAGACATATTGCTCGTTCTCGACGGCAGAGCCGAAATTCAAGGTTCTATGCTCATGTGGTACGAAATCGACGGGAAGAACATAACGTTTTACGAATACGAAGGGCCGGGCGCGTTTACTCCGACTGCGGGCACGATAGAAAACGATACTGTGCGCGTTACGTTCGGCGGCGTGGCATACGAGTTTACTCGCGTAACAGGCGAGCGCACGTATACGACGGAGGACGGCAAATACACATTGCGGTGCAATCCGCTCGACCTTGTTCCGTCGGCGACTGGTGCGTCGAGCCAAATCGACGCGACGTTCAACGGCACGGCTGTCAAAATATCGATTTCCGGATACAGCACTAAGCGTATAAACGCATTTACCGACAGCGACGGCAAAAAGTACGATATTACGCTTTCTTTCGACGGCGAAACGCTGATAGTAACCAAGCGTGCGGCGGATATACATCTTCGCGGCATTACGGCGGAAGACGGCAGCGAAATCAATATCCACTATATGGGCAGTCTCGTTTTTGTCTACGGCGAACTCAAAATAAACGTCGGGACGGAAACGGCGCCGCAGTACCTTGTTTGGAGCGACGGCGCAACTATGGCGACATTCTTGTCCGATAATACTTGTATGTCCACCCGCGACTATGCCGGCGTGAAGTACGACGTAATCGTTACGCTCTCCGACGACGGCAGGACGTTTGAATACACGTACACGACAACTCCGTAAATAAAGGCGACCTCGACCGCGTCGTTAAACCGCTCGTAAAATAATTTTTCCGCTACGCGGAAAAAGCCCTTACGTACAAGATACGTAAGGAAAAACAATTATCAAATATTCGCCCGTTCGGGCGGAAACACCTCGGCGCTTCACTCACTTCCGCGATAAATAAGGCAGGCAACGGAGGGTGCGCTTCAAAACCTCCTCCGTTGGCGGGCGCATCTTAACACAAACAACAGCACGCCCCTTATTGGGAGGGGTGCCCCCGAAAGGGGACGTGAATGGTTAAACCCAATGTTATAACAGGCAAAACAGACACCTATTCTACAATCTTGCAATCCACTTTTTAAAGGAGAATATTATGAAAAAGACTCTCAAAGCTGCCTTGACGGTAGCGGCGGCACTGGCGTTCGGCTGCGCGGCGGTAGCGTGCGGCGAGGACAACGAAAAACCGCAAGAACCTAACCAATATACCGTATCGTATGCGCTCGGCGCGGGAGTAACCGGCACGGCGCCTGTCGGCGGCAAATATAAGGCGGGCGCGACGTTCGAAGTCGCGGCGCTTCCGAGCGGAATAACCAACGCAGGACATACTTTCGACGGATGGAGCGACGGCACTGCAAAGTATGCCGCAGGCGCAACGTACACAATGCCCGCGCATAACGTTACTTTTACTGCTCAATGGAATCCCGAAATCGGCGAAGTTACATATTCCGTTACGTACGACCTAAACGGCGGTAAGGGAACGACGCCCACCGAAGAAAATAAAGCGGAAGGCGCGACGTTTAAACTCGCTTCCTCTGATGGCTTGTCCAAAGACGGCTTCATATTCGGCGGATGGAGCGACGGCACGACTATGTATGATGCCGGCGCGACGTACACCATGAAAGGCGCGGACGTAACGTTTGCCGCCCGGTGGACCCCCGAACTTCGTGAATCCGTAGAGTTTGCAGGAAATTGCACTCTTCCCACGCAAAGCACAGGCATTGGCGACCCTGAAACGGGCGGTTCGACTGTTGAGGGCGGCGAAACTGTTGTCGGTATAAGAATAAACGGCAAAACTAATAAAGCGTACTTCAAACTTCAAGGTCAAGCCGATTATACCGAAAGCAAATATTGTGAAGATATTTCGACGAGTAAGTATAAACCGGTAGGCGATATATACGGCGTAGCCGACGGCGTCGATTTGCCCACCAAAAATTACGGCGCGGATGCTTACTACTTTGAGATTCAGATAGGCGACGGTAGCAGACATTATAATATTCTCATTAAGTCGGACTTGTCCAATCTCTACATATGCAATACCGATGATGCGCCTCTTACCGGCGGCGAGTTTGTCAAAGTCGAAAGTTCCGACCCCGGGAATACCGAAGTAACTGTTACTTTCGACCTCGGCTATTCGGGAATAGACGTAGTTAACCCCGCATCGCAAACCGTAACCAAAGGCGGCAAGCTCACGGCGTTCGACAATCCTACGAGAAACGGCTACACGTTCGGCGGCTGGCATGTCGGTTCCGCCGACGGCGCGGCATTCGATATCGTGAACGACGTCGTAAACGATAGCATGACGCTTGTCGCCAAATGGACTCCCGTAGCGGCGAAGCCCATAGCGACGTTTGTCGCTCCCGACGGTGCGACCGGCAACGCTCCCGAAGCTATCGAAATGACGGGAGGCGCGAAGTTCCCCCAAAACACCTTTGTCAAGGAAGGCTACGAATTCCAAGGCTGGACTTTGGTGGCTGATAACGGAACGACTAACGGTACGTTATATCAGCCGAATGCCAATATGAATTGGACGGTAGATAAGACGTTTAAAGCGGTTTTCGGTAAAACGTATAAACACGCCGACGCGCCGAATTATTACCCTTCGCTGATTCTGCGCGATGACGGTTATGTTACACAAAAGTCCGGAGACAGTATTGACGGTTACTTTGAATATACTTATAATAACGGTTTATATACGTATGTTGATGAATCATCATCTTACTATACTGTTATAACATTTAAAATCGACGGTGAAAAATATATCCAAGCCGACGGCTGGCAAGATGTGGATATCACCGCAGACGACGGAGTGACTAAGCTCGTATTTGACGGTTTCGGCAATTGTACGCTTGGCGCTAACAACGGCACATATGAGCCGCTCGGTGGTGTAGTGACGCTTACTTTCGGTTCGGATGTCTTCCGCGATTTGGAATATGAGATGGATTTTTATGGAATACCGACGAGTTTGCTCGCCAAGTTCACGCTCGGTGGCGTAGAATACTCGTTCGGCAATCCCGTAACTGTAACGTTTAATCTCGGCGAAGGCGTGGAAGGAACGGCACCAGCCGCGCAGACGATTGCATCCGGCAAGAAAGCGAAAGAGCCGACAACGCCGACGAGAGAAGGATACTTATTCAAAGCATGGCGCGTCGGTACTGTGGACGGAGCGGTATTCGACTTCGATAACGCAGTAACCGCCAATACCGTTCTTGTAGCGGAATGGGCGACGCCCGTAACGGTAACGTTCAGTCTCGGCGACGGCGTCGACGGCACGGCTCCCGCGGCGCAGAGAATAGCGCAAGGCAATACCGCAACCGCGCCCAAAGCGCCGACGAGAACGGGCTATACGTTTAAGGCGTGGCATGTCGGCACGGTCGACGGCGAAGTGTTCGACTTTTCAACCGCCGTTAACTCCGACATAACGCTCGTAGCCGAGTGGGAAGTGAAAGTTATGGGCGCATTGCTGTACGACTTTGCCGAAGAAGGCGCGTCAAATGCGATTAAGTACGGTTATGATGATGCTGCATCTGCGGCGGATAGTGCGTTGGTTGTAGCAAATAATGATAAGTCAAAACAGGTCAGTGTTTATAAAGCCGATGCATATTACACGAGTGCGGGGAAGCTCACTGTAAAAATATACTATATGGGCTCGTCGCGTGAAATGTATTTCTCTACTACTAAGCTTGAAGATGGTATTGCCGATGTAAATGATAAAACGCTACCGGGTACTCAAATAATTAAAGTTAAAACAAGTGCAACTTACGACAATAAGTTCATAACGGTATCTTTTTCAATGAACAATGGCAAGCGACAAATGACGCTTACTTTGGATGATGTATCCGTTACCTGGACGGAAATGGCCGCCTAAGTAAATATGTTCGCAAATAAAACGGGGGTCGCCAATCGGCGACCCCTTTTTGCATGCCGAAAAGATATGCCGTCAAGCCTTTGTACTGTCATTCCGAGCGAAGCGAAGAATCTAATACGTTATATAATAGATTTTACGCAACGCTCGAAACGACTTGGAAACGGATTAAGCATTGCAAATTACGAATTGAAAAACAGTTGACATTGTCGGCGGGTTTATAGTATAATGATTCGTGCATTGCGGAGATGCGCGACCTGCCCGCCCCGGCTCGGACGCGCGCCGCTATAAAGGTGAACGGCGTGAAACGTTCGCTCGGCAATAATATATTATTACGAGGTTGTTTTCGATGAAAACATTGATGGCAAGAAAAATCGATTCGCGCACGGGCGATTACAGAATCGGCGATAAGGAGTATAAGCGCAGTTGGTACGTGGTAGACGCCGCGGGCGTTCCGCTCGGCAGGCTCGCCAGTCAAGTCGCTATGGTGCTCAAAGGCAAGAGAAAACCCGAATATACGCCCAATACGGACGTCGGCGATTTCGTTATCGATATCAATACCGATAAGGTTGTACTTACGGGCAATAAGCCGACCGAGAAGCTCCGCACTTATTATACGGGCTATATCGGCGGGCTTAAACAGGAAAAGTATTCCAAGTTCCTGCTCGAAAATTCCGATAAAGCGGTGGTCAAAGCGGTCAAGGGCATGCTTCCCAAAAACTCGCTCGGCAGACAGATGATTAAAAAGCTCAAAGTCTTTAAGACGGCGGAGCACAATCACGAGGCGCAAAAACCTCAACCGCTCAATATAGAAAAGAGGTAAAATCATGGCTACGAAATCGACTAAGAAAAAGCTTCAATATTGGGGCACGGGTCGCCGCAAAAAGGCGGTCGCGCGCGTTCGCGTTTTGCCCGGCGGCAGCGGAACCATTACGGTCAACAAACGTACGCTTGACGAATACTTCCCGCTCGATACGCTCAAACTCATAGTCAATCAGCCGTTTGCGGAAACGGATACGGCGGGCAAGTTCGACGTTGTCGTCAACGTCCGCGGCGGCGGCTATACCGGTCAGGCAGGCGCTATACGGCACGGCATTTCGCGCGCGCTCTGCAACGTCGACGAGACGTACCGCCCCGCGCTTAAAAAAGCAGGCTTCCTTACCCGCGACCCCAGAATGAAAGAGCGCAAAAAGTACGGTCTCAAAAAAGCGCGCAAGGCTTCGCAGTTCTCCAAGCGTTAACGAATGGCGTTCGGCACGAAGGGACTGCTCGGCGACGGCAATCTGCTCGACGAAAAGGGTCGGCTCATTCAGAGCGGTTATGCCTTTTCGCAGGTCAAGGCTTATGAGCGCGCCGCCGTCAAGCGCAATCGTTTGCGCATAAAAGAGTGGGATTACTACTATTTTTGCGACGATAAACGCGCAGTGGCTCTTACGGTCGCAGACAATTCGTATATGTCGCTCGGCTCGGTATCCGTGCTTGATTTCGAACATTTGACGTACATCACAAAGAGCAAAATTGGACTGTTCCCCAAAGGCGGACTGCGCATGCCCCGAAATTGTTCGGACGGCGATGTTTGTTTCGATAAGAGCGGGGTGCGCATAGTGTTCGAGAACACGCTCGGTTCGAGACGGCTCATCGCGTCGTATAAGAAGTTCGACGGCAAAAACGATTTTTCGTGCGATATAGAACTCGACCCGTACGACGGGGATAACATAACGACGGCGACGCCGTTTAAAAAGCCCCGACAGTTCTATTACAATACAAAGATAAACTGTCTTAAAGGCAAGGGTCGGCTGTGCATAGGCGACGAACAACACGAGTTCGTCGACGGGTATGGCGGACTCGATTGGGGCAGAGGTGTGTGGCCTTACAAAAACGTTTGGTATTGGTCGAGCCTTTCAACCGAAGTGGACGGAGTTCCGTTCGGGCTTAACCTCGGTTACGGCTTCGGTAATTCGCTCGACACCGAGAACACCGTGTTTTACGACGGTAAGGCGCATAAGCTCGGCAAAGTAGCTTTCGATATCCCGTTTACGCTCGGTGAGCTTGATTACCTAAAACCGTGGAAGATAAGCGACGACGACGAACGGCTCCAACTCGTGTTTTATCCCATTATCGACAGAAAGGATAGAATGAACGCATTGATGTTGTCTACCGACCAGCACCAGGTTTTCGGAAAGTTTTACGGCAAGGCGACGCTCGATGACGGGACAATAGTTACGTTTACGGACAAAATAGGCTTCGCCGAACATGTGCGTAATAAATGGTAAATGCCCGTTAAAAACTAAATATCTAAAAGCGCCCGTTGGTTGCGGGCGCAGTACGGAGAGATGGCTGAGCGGCTGAAGGCACACGCTTGGAAAGCGTGCATACTGTAACAGGTATCGCGGGTTCGAACCCCGCTCTCTCCGCCAAGAAGAGCCTAAAACGAACCCTCGTCAAACGGAACGTTTTAGGTTTTTTTTTGCCGTTTTTGCATTACGCACAGCACGTATACCAAGGTTTAGCGGTATGTTTTTGTTCGCTCTCGACTTTGCGGTTTGTTCGGTCGGTTCTTTTCGTTTCGGCGGGTGGTCGCGTCGCGCTTGTTATACAAGCGTCCCCTCACAGTGTTAGAATGATTTGTGATTCTTGCATTTATTACGCACATCGTTTATAATGATTGCACGATAAACAATAATCGGAGGAGAAACAATATGAATAAACAAAGTTTTGTAGATGATAAAGAGATAATAGATTACGTTAAATCAATTAAATTAAAGGGGAATGTAATTTTTGAAAACTATGGTTTCAAGTGGGAGTTGGAAAATTTAAGTTTATCCTTCATTGCTAATTCCGGCGAAACGGTGATAAATTATTATAAGGGCAAAAAGGCATTAATTGAAATCGGGCATATTCATGTAAATAATGAAGACGTCATCAATTTGATTAACGAAATCAATCATGAAGACAAGATGGTTAAAATCACTGCAACTTTTTTAGGCTCAACCTTTGAGGTCGTCGATAAAAACACAAAAAAGAAAAAAGTCGGTTTTTCATTCGTCGCTATTATTCTAATTAAATTTCAATTTACCGCACAGGTTACTACTGCTCCGCCACAGACCGCTATATTTTGTAAGTATAGCGTTTTTTGTGCCGAAATACGCAGGGCGAAGCGCCCGTGTATGCACGCTTAAAATCGAAAGTTATACTGCATTATCGAAAGTTTTGCAATGCGGCGATTCGCCGGTTTTATTGTTATATTATTAATTTTGATATTTTTTAAAAGCTATTGATTTTTATATAATCATGTGTTATAATTTGTATAGTATATAAAACGATTTATAAGGAGAATGAGATGTTTGACTGGGGAATTGCAAAAAAGCTGTTTGACGGATTTATGATATTGCGTTGGACGGATTTTATAAAACCGATGGAATATCCGCAAATAGAAAAAAGCTCTACGCAAGCCGTTCTCTCTTATATAATCGGAAAAGAGTATGAAGAGAAAACAGGTAAAACTCTCGATTGGGAGTACATTGTCAGGAGCAATATTTTCGGCTTACTGTGCAAGATTGCGACGTCCGACATAAAAGCAACGATAAGCAACCGCATTAAAACCGAGCACGCCAAAGAGTTGAAAGACTATATTCTCGGCGTGTATTTTGATGACAAAGGTAAATTCAGGTATAGGCCCGAAAATATAATCCGCAAAGACGACTTCGAAAAATATATTAACAAAGTCGGCACAGAAAACAAGGTAGAATATAAAATTTGTTTTGTCGCTCATAAATTGGCGACTTACAGAGAGTTTTGTCATATAGAGAAATTCAATTCTTTAAGCCCCGATACCGAAATTGTGAGGAACGAAATACATCCGTCGACTTTTATCGATAAAATCGGCGACGATACGCTTAAAAATATAGTAAACAGGCTTATAACGCACAACGACGAATTGTTTATCTTTTTCAGTTACTTTGAAAAACTGAAACCTCAAATTCGCTGGTCTCAGACTTGCAGGCTGCCGCAAACAACGGTCTTGGGACATTCCATGTACATCGCCGTGCTGACGTATTTTGCGGTAAAAGAGATGCAGATAGTTTCCGATGAATCGCAAGTAGTCGTTAATAGCTTCTTTGCGGCGTTGTTCCACGATTTGCCGGAAAGTTTAACGCGCGACATTATTTCTCCCGTAAAGAGAAAAATTCCGAAGTTCGAGAGCAAACTTTCGGAGTATGAATACCAGCAAGTTTACGATAAGATGGTGTATAAAATACGGGACAGAGCGTGGAAAGACCATTTCATGTTGCTTTTGGGCGAGGACGGCGGCACGTTTAAGCCGTTTAAAGACCGAACGGGCGTTTTGGGCGAACTGATAGAGGTTATAGATAAAATAGGTTCCTTTATCGAAGCGAAAATGTCGATAGAGATGGGTGTTAATTCCGACGAATTGCAAAACGGATTGAGATACAGTTCAAACTTTATAAAAGACAAAGTCTTCGATTTCGGAAACAGTCAAGACTGGCGAAAAAGTAAAAATTCTTTGAGATTCAATGATTTCTTGGCGTCGATTCCGCATTGCGCCGTGGAGGGTTAATAATGAAAAAAGTTTATTTTGCCGCACCGTTGTTTTGCAAAAGCGAGAAAGACTACAATGCGCTGTTGACGTCGTATTTGGAGAAAGCCGGGTATAGCGTGTTTTTGCCGCAGAGAGACGGATATGAAGCCGCCGCGCTGCAAGATAAAACCGAAGAAGAGAAAGTTTCTTTGATTTTTCAAAAAGACACTTCGGAAATTCGTAATGCCGATATATTTTTTATGGTATTGGACGGAAGAGTCCCCGACGACGGCGCTTGCGTGGAATTGGGTATTGCGTTTGCAAGCGGTAAAAAATGCTACGGCGTTAAAACCGATACGCGAGCATTGGAAACCGACGTGAATCTTAATCCGCTTATTGCGGGCTGTTTTGAAAAGATTTTCTATAATACGGACGGAGACAAATTGATTGAAGAATTGACTGAGTATTTGGCTAATGTTCCGCTTTGATTATTAAACCGCACTTTTCGGTCGTACCGCCGTACTGTTTTATAATATAAAGGAAAGAAGAGAGGAGAAGAAAAAGAGAATTAAAAAGGGGTTAAAGATTAGGCACAAAGTAACAAAAGGGAGAAGAAAACAGTTAAACTGGAAAGAGGCGAAAAAAGCGAGAGAAAAGGAGCGAAAAGCATTGACAACGGAAGAAATAAACAGAATGATGCGGCGAACGAAAGAGGGGGACGAGGGCGCGTTTGAGAAGATATACCGAGCGTATTACGGACAAATGCTGTACGGCGCGAAGCTAATAACCAGGAACGAAGCGGACGCGCACGACGCGGTACAGAATGCGTGGATAAAGATATGGAAGTACATAA
>CATLGX010000005.1 GCA_949948785.1 uncultured Christensenella sp.
GCAGTTCCCCGGCAAGATAATCGGGCAGAAGCACGTCGGCATCGACGAGCTTAAAAAGAACCTCGAAAAGCTCACCGGCGGCAAAAAGATTTACGTCAATATTATCGAGGTGAAGCACCCCGACCTCAACGCCAAACTGCTCGCCGAGAGCATTGCGGCGCAGCTCGAAAAGCGCGCGTTCTTCCGCAGAACGATGAAGCAGGCGATGAGCAAAGCCATGCACGCGGGCGCCAAGGGCGTCAAGGTCATGGTCGGCGGACGTCTCGACGGCGCCGAAATAGCGCGCGCCGAGCATTATCAGGAAGGTTCCATACCCCTTCAAACGCTTCGCGCCGATATAGACTACGGCTTTTGCGTCGCGCAGACCACGTTCGGCGTGCTCGGCGTAAAGGTGTGGATTTACAAGGGCGACGTTCTCGGCGCGGCGCCGCAGAAAGTATCCGAAAAATCGGATACCGTAAAGGAGGGCGAATAATATGTTAATGCCCAAAAAGGTAAAGCACCGTCGCGTTCAGCGCGGCAGAATGACGGGTAAGGCGACCCGCGGCAATACCGTCGCTTACGGCGAGTACGCCATAGTCAGCCTCGACCCCGGCAGAATTACTTCCAATCAGATAGAAGCCGCCCGTGTAGCGATGACTCGTTACACAAAGCGCGGCGGCAAAGTTTGGATTTGCATATTCCCGCATAAACCGTACAGTAAAAAGCCCGCCGACACCCGTATGGGCAGCGGAAAGGGCGCGCCCGAATACTGGGCGGCTGTCGTCAAGCCCGGCACGGTCATGTTCGAGATGGCGGGCGTCGCGGAGCCGATAGCGCGCGAAGCGCTCAGGCTTGCGTCGTACAAACTTCCCGTGCGCTGCAAAATAGTGTGCAAGGCGGATTTGGAAAAAGCGGAAGAACCGCAGACCGCGCCCGCAAACGCACAGGCTGAGGAGGTCGAATGATGAAAGAAAAAGTTCATGAGCTTAGAGACGACGAGTTGCAACAAAAGTTGGCGTCGCTCAAAACCGAACTGTTCAACCTTCGGTTCTCGCATGCGACCGGTCAGCTTGCCAATCCCATGCAGATACAAAACGTCAAGCGCGACATCGCTCGCGTCAAAACCGTTATAAGAGAGCGCGAGATTCGCGCCGGCAAGGAGGCGAAGTAATGGAAGAGCGCAACGACAGAAAGACACGCGAAGGCTTGGTCGTGTCCGATAAGATGGACAAGACGGTCGTCGTGGCGATTACGGAAAAATACAAGCACCCGCTGTACAAAAAGACGGTTACGCGCGTCAAGCGTTATAAAGCGCACGACGATAGCAACGAGTGCGGCGTGGGCGACAGGGTAGAGATTATCGAAACCCGTCCCATTTCCAAGGATAAATGCTGGCGCGTCAGCCGCATAGTCGAAAAGGCGAAATAGTCGACCGATGCGGCGTATATGTCGCAATATGCTGTCGATTCAGCCGTTAAGTCCGTCAATCCTCTCGGTAATGGCACCGCTGTTACGTCGTCGGATTGCCTGCTCGGCGGTAAAATCGCAGACAAAGTTTCGCGACGGCTGTTCGCGATGACGTTCGCTCGGCATACTCGGCGTCGGCTCGGTCGGAAATATTGTAAAACAGTAAAACTCACGTACTTGCAAAACGATTGCATAAGCGTGTAAGAAAAAGGCACACATTGGCGCGAAGCGCATTCGCGCAAGGAGTAATCATGATACAGGCTCAATCGTATCTTAAAGTCGCCGACAATACCGGCGCGAAAGAGATAATGTGCATACAGGTTATGGGCGGCTCGCTCAGAAAGAGCGGCAATATCGGCGATATCATTACGGCGTCGGTTAAGTCCGCTCAGCCGGGCGGCACCGTCAAAAAAGGCGACGTCGTAAAAGCTGTTATCGTGCGCACGCATCAGGGCGTCAACCGTCCCGACGGCTCGCATATACGCTTCGACGACAACGCCGCAGTAATAATAGACAACCAAAAGCAGCCGCGCGGTACGCGTATCTTCGGACCGATTGCGCGCGAGCTTCGCGACCGCGACTTCACCAAGATTATATCTTTGGCGCCGGAAGTGCTTTAAGGAGGACGGAATGAATCTCAACGTCAGAAAGGGCGACAACGTCAAGGTATTGACGGGTAAGGACAAGGGTAAGACGGGCAAAGTGCTTGCGACCGACCCCAAATCGGGCAGGGTTCTTGTCGAGGGCGTCAATATCGCCACTCATCACGTAAAAGCGCGCTCGGCGAGCGAGCAGTCCGGCAAGAAAAAAATCGAAGCTCCGCTTGACGCGAGCAACGTGCAGATAATCTGCCCGTCGTGCGGTAAGAACGTCCGCGTGCGTCATCAGGAAATCGACGGCAAGAACGCGCGCATTTGCGCTAAGTGCGGAGCAAGCCTCGACGCGTCGCTCAAAGCGGACAAGACCAAAAAGAAGCAGGACAAAAAAGCGGCTAAGAAAAAGACGGAAGCGCCCGTAGAAGAACCTGCGCCCGCGACCGAAGAGAGCGCGGCGGCGGAAGCGCCCGCAACGGCGGAGAAAAAGCCCGCCGCAAAGAAAGCGCCCGCCAAAAAGCCCGCCGCAAAGAAGACGTCCGAACAACCGAAAGAAGGCGAAAAGGAGTAAACCGCAATGGCAGAAAAAGCTAAGAAAACGGAAGCGACCGCAGCGAGCGGCACGCCCGCGAAAAGCCCCGACAGATACCGTTTGCGCAAGCGTTATCAAGCGGAGATTGTGCCGCAGCTTATGAAAGAGCGCGGATACAAGAACGTCAACCAAGTCCCCAAGCTCGTCAAAGTCGTGCTCAACATGCGTCTCGGCGACATTAAGGACAACAGCAAGAGCATACAGCTCGCTCAAGCGGAGCTTGACGCCATATCCGGTCAAAAAAGCGTTCTTGTAAAAGCCAAAAAGTCGGTAAGTAACTTCAAACTGCGCGAAGGCCAGTCGATAGCGTTGAAAACGACGCTTCGCGGCGAGATGGCGTACGAGTTTTTGGACAGGCTTGTGTCCGTTGCGTTGCCGCGCGTGCGCGACTTCCGCGGAATATCGGGCAAGTCGTTCGACGGCAGAGGCAACTACGCGCTCGGCATAAAGGACCAGACGATTTTCCCCGAAATATCTTACGAGCTTATCGAAAAGATACGCGGGTTCGACGTCGACGTCGTTACTACCGCAAAAACCGACGAGGAAGCGAAACTTCTGCTTACCAAGCTCGGCATGCCTTTCAAGAATTAAGGAGCGAATTATGGCTAAAAAAGCGATGATAAACAAACAGCAAAGGGTGCCCAAATACAAGACCCGCGCTTACACGCGGTGCAGTATTTGCGGCCGTCCGCATTCCGTGCTGAAAAAGTACGGCATTTGCAGAATTTGCTTTCGCAACCTCGCGTACAAGGGCGAAATCCCCGGCGTGAAAAAATCGAGCTGGTAAGGAGGTAAATAAATAATGGTTACAACAGACCCTATCGCGGACCTCTTGACCCGCATCAGAAATGCCATAACGGCGCATCATGACAGCGTTTCCATTCCCACGTCCAAGATGAAAAAGTCCATTGTCGAAATTCTTTTCAACGAGGGCTTTGTCAGCTCGTACGAGGTTGCCGAGGAAAACGGGCACAGCAACATCAAGGTTGCGCTCAAATACGACGGCAAACGCAACGCCATAACCAACCTTAAACGTATAAGCAAGCCGGGTCTGCGCGTTTACTGCGGCTGCGAGGACCTTCCCCGCGTGCTCGGCGGATACGGAATTGCCATAATCTCCACGTCGCGCGGCGTCATGACCGACAAAAAAGCGAGAGAGCTTAAAGTCGGCGGCGAAGTGCTCGCGTATGTGTGGTAGGAGGTAAACGATGTCTCGTATCGGAAAAAAACATATAGATATTCCCGCGGGCGTAACCGTCGATTTTAAAGACGGCGTAGTTACCGTTAAGGGCAAGCTCGGCGAGCTTAAACAGGAAATCAACTGCAAAGACGTTCTTGTCAAAATCGACGGCAGCGTAATCAATGTGGAGCGCGCCAACGAAAACAAGCAGACGCGCGCATACCACGGTCTGTACCGTCAGCTTATAGCCAACATGGTTTCCGGCGTTGTAACTCCGTTTACAAGAACGCTCATAGTAGCGGGCGTCGGTTACAAGTGCGCGGTTACGGGCAATAAGCTTGTCATGAACATCGGATACAGCAAACCCGTCGAATACACCGTTCCCGACGGCATAACCATTACATGTCCCGACCCGCTCACCATAGTCGTAAGCGGCATGAGCAAAGAATTTGTCGGCGAGGTCGCGGCGCAAATCAAGTCCAAGCGCCCCGTAGAGCCGTATCACGGTTACGGGTTGCATTACAGCGACGAGGTCGTCCTCCGCAAAGAGGCCAAGACCGCAGGCAAGAAGTAATAGGAGAGCGCGGTATGATAAAGACAATCGACAAAAACAAGATAAGAATGAAACGCCACGCGCGTTTGCGTTACGACCTTAAAGGCACGGCGGCGCGCCCGCGCATGTCCGTATATCGCTCTACCAACAACATCTACGTCCAGATAATAGACGACGAAAAGGGCGTTACGCTCGTTTCGGCGGGCACCAAAGCCAAAGGTACGGACGTAAAGGGTATGACGAAGACGCAGGCAGCGGAGCTTGTCGGCAAGACGGTCGCGCAGAAAGCGCAAAAGAGCGGTATAACCGAAGTAGTATTCGACCGCGGCGGCTATCTGTATACAGGCAGAGTCAAAGCGCTTGCCGACGCGGCGCGCGAAGCCGGATTAAAGTTTTAGGAGCGAAACATGGCACGCGAAGATTTCAAGAAAAAAAGAGACAAAGACGCCGTCGACGACGGCATCAAGACCAAGCTCGTTACCACGCGCAGGGTTTGCAAAGTCGTTAAAGGCGGACGCAACAGCAGTTTCGCCGCGCTTGTAGTAGCGGGCGACGGCAAAGGCAAGGTCGGCGTCGGCATGGGCAAGGCGACCGAAGTTCCCGAAGCTATCAAAAAAGCCGAGCAGGCGGCGCGTCGCAATATGAAAAAGATTGCGCTCAACGGTACGGCTATACCGCACGAAACGACGGGCAAGTTCGCTTGCAGCAAAGTTTTGCTTCGTCCCGCGCCCGAAGGCCGCGGCGTTATCGCGGGCGGAAGCGTCCGCGCGGTGCTCGAGCTTTGCGGAATAAACAATATCACTACAAAGTGCTACGGTTCGCGTAACCCCATCAATGTCGTAAAAGCGACGATGAACGCGCTTACCGAGCTTCGCACCGCTGACGAAGTAGCCGCTATCCGCGGAAAGACTGTCGAAGAGATTCTCGGTTAAAGGTTTTGAGAACGCATTCATCGCCCGATACGGACTTGCGCGTTCGCAAAGGCTCGGCATGTTTAATTAGACATACGGAAACGCGGGCGAGCACCGAAAAAACGGCTCGCGGCCGCGTCTGATGCGCGACTGCGCTCTCGAAAACGTTTTGCAAAAGGAGGTCATGGTCATCACTATGGCAAAGAAAGTCGAACAGCAGAATAAGAAGCTCTGCGTTACGCTTGTTAAGAGCACCGCCGGCAGACTGGTAAAACAACAGCGCACGGTCGAAGCTCTGGGGCTTAAAAAGATTCACCAATCGGTAACGGTCGACGACACTCCCGCTATGCGCGGAATGATAAACGTTGTGTCTCACCTCGTTACCGTACAGGAGATATAACTATGAAAATGCATGCAATGATGCCGGCGGACGGCGCGCGCACCAAAGCGAAGCGTTTGGGACGCGGCACCGGTTCCGGTCTCGGTAAGACGAGCGGCAAAGGTCATAAAGGTCAATGGGCAAGAAGCGGCGGCGGCGTTCGTCCCGGCTTCGAGGGCGGACAGATAACGCTCATGCGCAGACTTCCCAAGCGCGGCTTTAACAATAAGTTCCGCAAAGTCTTTACCGTCATCAACGTCGACGACCTCAACGTGTTCGACGACGGAACCGTCGTCGACCTCAAACTGCTCGTCGAAACGGGCATTGTGAAAAAGGTTGAAGAGTACGGACTTAAAGTACTCGGCGACGGAGAGTTGACCAAGAAACTTACCGTTAAAGCGGCTAAGTTTACGGGCGCCGCCAAAGAAAAAATCGAAAAGGCGGGCGGCGTCGCAGAGGTTTTAAATGTTTGAAACGCTTAAAAACGCTTTCAAAAATAAGGATGTGCGCAAAAAGCTGTTAATCACTCTTGCGCTCCTCTTTATTTATCGCCTCGGTTGCTGGATACCTATTCCGGGCATAAGTCCCGATGTTTTCGGCGCAGAGTTGAACAAGATGGGCGGAGATACTCTTATCGGGCTTATCGGCGGCATCACCGGTAACGCGCTCCAAAACGGCGCGTTGTTTGCGATAGGCGTTACTCCGTATATCAATGCGTCAATTATTCTGCAACTGCTGACGGTAGCCATTCCCAAATTGCAGGAATACCAAAAACAGGGCGACGACGGAAAGCGTAAAATTACGCGTATAACGCGCTACATCACGATTGCTCTCGCGCTTGCGCAGTCTATCGGCGTAGTGGTGTCGTACTCCAATGCGGGCGCGCTCTCGACCGACGTATTCGGACCGCTTACCAACGAGTTTGTTGTCGGCATGTTCGTCTGCGTCATAATGATTACGGGCGCAATGCTCACCATGTGGTTGGGCGAACGCATTACCGATTACGGCATCGGCAACGGCATAAGCCTTTTGATATTCGTCGGTATTATTTCTTCGGCGGGTCTCGCAATCGTCTCCAAGTTCGACTCGGCAATCGGCGGAAATAACACGGCCATATGGGAGCTTTTGGGCTTTGTCATAATGGTGGTCGCGGTGTTCATGCTCATTGTTTTCGTCGACCTTGCGGAACGCAGGGTACCCGTTCAGTACGCAAAGCAGATTAAAGGCAGAAAGCAGTACGGCGGGCAGAGCACGTATATCCCCGTCAAGGTCAATGCAAGCGGCGTTATGCCTATAATATTCGCAACGGCAATATTGACTTTCCCGCAAATGATTGCTCAGATATTCACTGACGCCAACAACGGTTTCTACGTTTGGTGGCAGAAGTGGCTGGGCGTCGGCACCCCGATATATTCCGTACTCGTCGCGCTCCTCATCCTCTTCTTCTCGTACTTCTACGCGCAGATAGAGTTCAATCCCGAGGATATCTCGCGCAACATACAGCAATACGGCGGCTTTATAAACGGCATACGTCCCGGCAAGCCGACTACCGAGTACCTTTCGAGAATAAGCAAGAGACTGACGCTGTTCGGCGCGGTATTCCTCGCGTTCATAGCGCTCGTACCTTCTATAATATTCTCATTGGTTCTCGACGACGCGTCGCTGGTAAACGCGTTCTCGGCAACGGGTATGCTTATAGTAGTTTCCGTCGCGTTGGAGTTCGAGAAACAGTTGCAGAGTCAGTTGATGATGAAGCAGTACAAGGGTTTCTTAAAATAAAACCCGTCGACGGCGTAAGCATCGCATGATGCGGCGCTGTGCTCGCGGAGGTTCGGTCATAAGCGTGGGTATAAGTTCCCTCGCCGCCGCTTCGCCGGTTGCACGCCCGACGCGTGTCTCCGCCGTAAATCGCAGAACGACTTGCCGCGCGATTGCGGCTCGAACGAAGTCGGCGCAACATTTGACAAGTTTGACGGAAGTCGTAAACACTCTGTAAGGAGGTAGACCACATGAACATTATAATAATGGGCGCGCCCGGCTCGGGCAAAGGCACGCAGGCGGTAAAAATCTGCAAAGCACACGGTATCCCGCATATTTCGACGGGCGACCTTTTGCGCAAGAACATTGCGGACGGCACCGAACTCGGCAAGCAGGCAAAGACATATATGGATGCGGGCAAGCTCGTGCCCGACGAACTTGTAATAGCGCTTTTAAAGGCGCGCGTCGGAGAGGACGACTGCAAAGCCGGTTTTCTTCTCGACGGATTCCCGAGGAATGCGGCGCAGGCAAAAGTTCTTGACGGTATTGTGGATATAGACGTTGCGCTTTATCTCGAAACCGACCTTAAAAAACTTGCCGACCGCGTGGCAAGCCGTAGGGTGTGTCCCAAATGCGGTTACAGCACGAGCGCGAGCCAAGCGCCTGACGGCAAGTGCCGAGAGTGCGGAGAGAATCTCATTATCCGTGACGACGACAAACGCGAAGTGGTCGAAAACCGACTTAAAGTTTACGCGGAAAACACCGCGCCGCTCGTAGATTACTACAAAGCCGAGGGCGTACTCAAAACGGTGGACGGCATGAATTCCATCGACGAGGTAAACGCCGATATAGAGGCTGTGCTTAAATGATAGTCAAAAACGACAAAGACCGCGAGGGCATGCGTGCCGCGAGCAGGGTCGTAAAAGCGGCTCTCGACGCGGCGGAGGCGTACATACGCCCGGGCGTTACGACGCTCGACATAGACGCGGTTGTCGAAGAGACCATACGCAAGTTGGGCGCGATACCGTCCGAAAAGGGATTTCACGGTTATCCAAACGCCTCGTGCGTATCGGTAAACGACGTGGTCGTCCACGGAATACCGTCCTTACAGGTGGTAAAAAGCGGCGACATTGTGTCTGTCGACATAACCGCACTTTTAAACGGATATCAAGGCGACGCGGCGCGGACCTTTGCTGTCGGCGAGGTGAGCGAGGCTGATATGAAGCTGATAAAAGCCGCCGAAAACGCGTTTTACGCCGGCATGGAGTATGCCAAAGCGGGCAACCGCGTGGGCGACATTTCAAGTGCGATACAGCTTTATTCCGAGATAAACGGATACGGCGTGGTACGGGCGCTGACGGGACATGGTATAGGCCGTCAGATGCACGAGCCGCCCGAAGTGCCCAATTTCGGTAAAAAGCATACGGGTCCCACGCTTAAAAACGGGTTGTGCATAGCCGTCGAGCCTATGATTACGCGCGGCGATTGGCGAGTGTACTGCGCAAGCGACAAGTGGACGATAAAAACGTCCGACGGAAGCAATGCGGCGCACTATGAAAACACCGTCATCATAACCGACGGCGCTCCCGAAATACTGACGCTGTGAGGTGGTTATGGAAGCCGGCGACATTGTATTAAGCCGAGCGGGACACGACAGCGGCAGAGCGTTCGTGGTAACGTCGGTCGTCAGCGAGGGGTTCGTGCTTATAGCGGACGGCAAGTCGCGCAAGATAGAAGCCCCCAAGCTGAAACGAATAAAGCATTTACGGGTAGTCGGTAAATCTGAACTTGACTCCCCGACAAACGCGGAAATATCCAAGCGGATAAAAAAATTTACGGCTGAAAGGAGGTTGTATGCCGAGAAGTGATAATATCGAGACCGAAGGCATTGTCGAAGAATGCCTGCCCGGTACAAAGTTCAAGGTCAAGCTCGACAACGGCGCGACGGTGTTGTGCACGATTGCGGGCAAGATGCGGGTCAACTACATCAAAGTGCTGTTGGGAGACCGCGTAAAAGTGGCGATTTCGCCGTACGACATCACGAAAGGCATTATAACGTTCAGAAGCAAGAACTGACGGAAGCGCAAAAAGCGCCGACTGTCAAGGCGCGCAATCGGACGCGCGCAAAAAGTTTCCGAAATCACAGAGATAAAAATTCACTTACTTCCAAAGGAGTACGTCATGAAAGTCAGGTCATCGGTAAAGCCCATGTGCGACAAGTGCAAAGTAATTCGCCGCCACGGCAAAGTCATGGTAATTTGCAGCAAGAACCCCAGCCACAAACAGCGTCAGGGTTAACGGTTGCTGCGAGCCTGTGCTTCGACCTTGCCCGCGCCGACGCGGACAAGCGCGAAACGAAGGCTCTGCCCAAATCTTTTCACAGTCAACTTACGGAATGCGTTTTGCCGCACCGCGGCAATTGATTAGAGGAACAAATTTGCTTACAACGCAAGTTTGCGACGACGACAAAAGGTCATACCTCTTTACGGCGGAACGCATACGCAAAGCTTTTATTACGCCGCATACGGAGCGCGACATTCCACACGAACCCATGCGGCGCCCAACACAATAATTTCAAGGAGTAGTCAAAGTGGCAAGAATTTCCGGCATAGATTTGCCCAAAGAGAAACGTGTCGAGATTGGCCTTACCTACATTTACGGTATCGGTCGTCCGACGGCAAACAAGATTCTTAAAGCGACGGGTATCGACCCCGACACGCGCGTCAAAGATTTGACGGGCGAGCAGGAGAACGCGCTCCGTGCTTATATCGACAAAAACATCAAGGTCGAGGGCGACCTTCACCGCGAGGTGGAGCTTAACATCAAGCGTCTGAAAGACATAGGTTGCTACCGCGGCGTAAGGCACCGTAAAAATTTGCCCGTGCGCGGTCAGAACACCAAACAGAACGCGCGCACGCGCAAAGGTCCCAAACGCACCGTTTCGCGCAGTAAGAAGAAGGAGAGATAACCCATGGCTGTCAAGAAGACTTCGACCAAGAAAAAGGTTACCAAGAATATCGACAAGGGTTGCGTGCATATCCACGCGTCTTTCAATAACACCATCGTTACCGTTACGGACGAGCAGGGCAACGCCGTTGCGGCGTGCTCGGCGGGCGCGCTCAAATTCCGCGGCTCGCGCAAGTCGACGCCGTACGCCGCGCAAATGGCTGCCGAGGAAGCCGCGCGTCGCGCTATGGACCACGGTCTGCGTTCGGTCAAGGTGTTTGTAAAAGGTCCCGGACCCGGCAGAGAATCGGCTATACGCGCAATGGAAGTCGTCGGACTTCAAGTTACCGAGATAACCGACGTTTCGCCTATACCGCACAACGGTTGCCGTCCGCCTAAGCGTCGCAGAGTGTAAGGAGAAATATTATGGCAAGAAATATTTGTGCAGATTGCAGACAGTGCCGCAGAGAGGGACAGAAGCTGTTCCTCAAAGGCGAGCGTTGCGTATCCAAGAAGTGCGCGATGGAGCGTCGTCCGGTTCCTCCCGGACCGCATGCCGCAATGCGCCGCAAGAACAGCGAATACAATACTCAGCTGCGTGAGAAGCAAAAGGTCAAGCGCGCGTACGGCGTTTTGGAAAAGCAGTTCCGCATGTATTACGAGAGAGCGGAAGCGCAAAAGGGCGTTACGGGCGAGAACATGCTCGCCATGCTCGAAAAGCGGCTTGATAACGTCGTATACCGCATGGGCATAGGCGCGTCGCGCAAGATGTCGCGCCAGATAGTCAACCACGGGCATATACTCGTCAACGGCAAGCGTGTCGATATTCCCTCGTATCAGGTCAAACTGGGCGACGAAATTTCCATACGCGACACCAGCCGCGACAATGCGCTTTTCAAAGAGCTTCGCGGCGCGAAAATAGTCATGCCCAAATGGGTTACGTTCGACACCGAAAACTTCGTAGGCAAAATCGTTGACAACCCCAAGCGCGACGACATCGACCTCAACATCAACGAGCAGCTCATCGTCGAGTTGTACTCTAAGTAATAAGGAGTAGCTAAACCATGATGGAAATCGAAATGCCGAAGATTACGATGGAAGAAAACGACAGCTACCGCACCGGCAAGTTTGTCGTAGAGCCTTTGGAGCGCGGCTACGGTCATACGCTCGGCAATGCGCTTCGCCGCGTGCTTCTCAGTAATCTCCCCGGCGCGGCGGTCGTCGGAATCATGATTGAAGGCGTCGACCACGAGTTTTCGACGATTAAGGGCGTGAAAGAGGATGTTACCGAGATAATACTCAACCTCAAATCGCTCAACCTCAAAGCCAATTATTCGGACAAGGGGCTTGTAAAGGAACTTCACCTTCAAAAGAGCAGCGCCGGCGCGGTAACTGCGGCGGACATCGACGTCGACCCCGAAATCGACATCTTGAACCCCGACCTGTATCTGTGCACGCTTGACGACGGTGCAAAACTCGATATGACGCTGTACGTCGGCAAGGGCAGAGGCTACGTCGTTGCGGAAAACCTCAAAGACGCGTCGCGTCCCATAGGCTATATCCCCGTCGACGCAATTTTCACGCCGGTCAAGTTTGCGTCGTACTCGGTCGAGCCGACGCGCGTCGGACAGTCCATGGACTACGACAAACTTACAATCAACGTAAAGACAGACGGCTCGCTGTCCGCCAAGGACGTTTTGAGTCTTGCCGCCAAAGCGCTCGAAGACCACATCAGGTTGTTCGTCGCGCTGTCGGACACCATATCGGGCATGGATATACTCGTCTCGCGTACCGAGGACAGACAGCAAAAGGTTTTGGAAATGAACATCGAAGAGATGGACCTTTCCGTCAGAAGCTATAACTGCTTGAAGCGCGCCGGTATCCATACCGTCGCAGACCTCACGCGCAAGAGCGAAGAGGACATGCTCAAAGTCCGCAACCTCGGGCGCAAGTCTCTCGACGAGGTAATCGTCAAGCTCCGCACGTTCGGACTTGACCTTCGCGCGTCCGAAGAATAATCAAGGAGAAACAGGAACGACATGGAACAGAGAAAACTTTCGCGCCCGACCGACCAGCGCAAAGCGCTTTTGCGCAACCAGGTAACCGCGCTTTTGTGGAACGAAAAAATGACGACGACGTATGCTCGTGCCAAAGAGGTTCAGCGTCTCGCCGACGAGATTATTCAGCTCGCCGTCGATACGGTGCTCGACGTCAAGAAAGAAGTCAAGCATACGGTCGATAAGAAAGGCAAAGCGATTGACGTAGAGGTCATACTCGACGGAGAAAAACGTCTTGCCGCGCGCCGCAAAATAATGGCTATGGTCTACGACCCGCCCGAAACGCGCAAAAAAGACGAAACGGCGCCTGCTTTCCGCGAGCGCACCAAGGATATCCGCCACCCGCTTATCGAAAAGATATTCAATGTGTACGCTATCCGCTATTCTCAACGCAACCGCGACAATAACAGCAGCGGCGGTTACACGCGCGTGCTTAAATTGGGCGCGCGCCGCGGCGACGCCGCCGAAGAAGCGATAATAGAATTGGTGTAATAAAAAGATTTTCATAGCTCCGCAGTTTGAAAAAAGCCGCGGAGTTTTTGTTTTGCGATTTTCTGTCGTGGCGGAACAAAAAACTGCTTGCCGACGGCGCGATAACCGAAATCGCCGTAAAACTGCATCTTGACAATGGGTCGGAAATGTGTTATTATGTACAAAATACGAGAATTCGGGTTGACAACCGCCGAAAAGGTTCGGGAAGTAAGGCGGCGCGTAAGCGCGATAATCTCCATAAGGGGAAATACAATGGTTTACAAGATAGCGATAGTCGACGACGAAGCGGAAGTAGTTGAGTCTTTAACCGAAATGCTCGATAAGTACAAAGCGGAAACGACCGGGGGGGGGGCGATAAATTCGAATTTATCTCCCGTAACTATTCCGACGGCGCCGAATTTTTAGGCGACAGTCCCGCCAAATTCGATATTATTTTCCTTGACATCAATATGCCCGGTCCGAACGGTCTGCAAGTGGCACAGCGAGTGCGTGCGGTCAACCGTTCGGCGGCTATTGTTTTTTGTACGCATTATGCTCAGTATGCCGTTAAGGGTTACGAGGTAAACGCGGTCGGTTATTTGGTCAAGCCGATTGATTATGTTTCGTTCAAGCGCAATCTCGAAAAGACAATAGAGATTTTGGCACGGTATCAAGCTCAGAAATACAGCATAAAGACTAAAAACGGCGTAGACGTAATTCCCGTTACGGATATTGTGTACGTCGAAGTGCAATTACATAATATTATTTACAGGACGTTGGCGAACGGAAAGCTCGTCGAGCATTTTTCGCGCGGGACTATGCGCGGAGTGTATGCGGAGCTTTGCGACAATGATTTTTGTCGGTGCGGCGCGGCGTACATAGTAAACCTTAGGCACATAACGGCGGTGCGGAATAAGGAAATTCATCTGCACGGCGGCGTGGTTCTGCCTATAAGCCGAAAATTTTACAAGACTTTTTCGGACGCGTTTGTAAGATACATGGGAAGTGCGGCGATAAACAATGGATAACTACGCGCGCGTCGTCGCTTTTATTTTCGAGATACTGGGCAACGAGTTTGTAACCCAACTGTTTATAATAAATTTGCTTTTCATCTGCCTGTTCGAGAAAAGGAAGCTGTTTTGGCTTAGATTTTTGGGCGGCTGGGCGGTAATCGTCGGCACGCAATGGCTCGGACGGTACGGATATTTTCCGTTGCCGATAGTAGTCAATTACGTTGTTGTGCTATCCTCGCTGTTCGGGATTTATATGCTGTGCTATAAAATAGACTGCTCCCGCGCGGCGTTTATGCTCATACTCGTACACGGCGCGCAGTTTGCGATAAGCAACGTCGCGTATATAGTTATTTATACGATAATGGCGGGCATCGAGCGCTACGATTATTTTATCTACTACTATATAGAAATGCCGATAATATTCGCGGTCGGCACGGTCGCGACGTATTTTGCTCTTGTGCGCTCTCTTATGCGCATGAACGACATAGTTTTCGGCAACAAGATGCTCATATATTGCGTGGCGGCGTTTGTTGCGGTTTCGATATTCTTTACGCATTACGCGCGCTCGGCTATATGGTTTATGGTGGACGGCGTGGCGTATCTTCTCGCCGTTGCAACGCTGTTCGATGCGGCTACCGTAATCATATGCTATATGAATATAGAACACAAAAAACTTAAAAACGAAAACGCGGTGCTTCAAGAACTGTTGCGCAAGGATAAACGCCGTTACGAACAGGCGGCGTTAAGCAACGAGAAAATCATGATTAAGTATCACGATATGAAACTGCGCGAACGTAGCGGTATAATCGATTACGAAGAAATGTCGGAAGTGTCCGGCGACCGCGAAATACTTAACAGCACATATTTTACGGGCAACCCCGCGCTCGACGTCGTGCTGTCTGAAAAAGCTCTTTTGTGCGAGCGATTGGGTATACGTCTTATTTGCACGGCAGACGGCGAGGCGATGGATTTCATGAAGCCCCATCATATATATTCGCTGGTCGGCAATGCGCTCGAAAATGCGGTGGAAAGCGTTCGGCACGAAAAAAACGACGCGGACAAAGAGATAAAACTGTCGGTTACTCGCCGCGAAAATATGTGCGTGTTCACAACGTCCAATTACGTTTCGCGTGAAGTCGCGTTTTCCAACGGACTGCCGGTAACCGACAAAGCAAACGCCGAAGAACACGGTTTCGGCACGCGCAGTATGCGAAACGTTGTAAATAAGTATTCGGGTCAGCTCGGGTTTTATCAAGACGGGAATGTGTTTTCGGTTGCCGTCATGTTACCGTGTCCCGATAAAAGCACGAAATAAAATTATGGGAAAAATCGCCGTCTGTCGCGAATCGTAACGACCGCCCACGTTCGCCGCAGGCGGGTCCAACCCAAGGCGGGGGCATAAAGGAATCGACGGGCAACATTCCGTCCGTCGGGATATGAATAAAGAGAAATCGGCGCATGTCTTTTAATTACGGGGCATGCGTTTTTTGTGTTGTAAATCCCTCTCCAGAGGAGAGGGAGCCGCGGAGCATCGGGCGTGGTTTGCGGCACGTCGGCTTTTCGGTCGAAAGTTTTTCGTTGACGATGCAAAAAACAAAAATAAATGCTATTGTCAAAGATTGTTTGCTTCGCTGGGATGACAGTGGAAATACGCTCTGAACGCCAAGCCAAAGGCTTGGCGTTTATCGTGTATATCCCGCCGACGTGTATTGTTTTTATGCCCGAATAGTTGCGAAGCTTTATGTCTGTAAAATGTGCCGTAAAAAATGCCTAAGGTGCCATGTGTATTTACTTTCACAAAGCGATATGTTAGACAAAAACTATACCCAATAATATCATGGAGGAAAGTATGAAATCAAAGAAGAAGCTTGCCGTTATGGGCGTTTTGGTCGCCGCGCTCGCAATGAACGCATCTCTCGTTGCGTGCGGAGACGACGACAAAAAGGACCCCGGCACTGCCAAAGAGTACACCGTTACGTTTGACGCAAACGGCGGCACGCTCACCGGCGCGTCTACTTTAAAGGTAAAATCGGGCGGCAAAATTACGAGCACGCCTACGGCGACGAAAGCGGAACACGTTTTCGAGGCATGGTACGACAGCGCGACGGACGGCGTCAGGTTCGACTTGACTAAGTATACCGTTACCAAAGACGTAACGCTGTATGCGCACTATACGCCCGGCACCAATCCGCCTCCCGCAGAGAGCGTAACCATAACGTTCAACGCAAACGGCGGCACGTTTACCGACGGTACAGATACCGCTTCGTTCCAAACCGACGAGAACGGACTTGTTTTCGACGCCGAGAATCCCACTCGCGCCGACCACCGCTTTACGGGCTGGTTTACGGCTGCCGAGGGCGGCGAGATGGTCGCCCCCATGTTCGACCCGCAGACAGAGGCGCGCACGCTGTACGCGCAGTGGGTACGGCAGTACACGATAACGTTCGACGCCAACGGCGGCACGCTGAAAGGCTCCGAGACCGTCAAAGTCGATGAGAATACGATATTCCCCGCTGTAAGTATTCCTACCGCGTCTAAAGCCGGTAACGATTTTTACGGTTGGTTTGCGGCCGATGCTACCGAAGCGACCGACCTTACTAAATACACGGTCGTTAAAGACGAGACGTTTACGGCTCGTTACGGCGAATACACCATGCCGCTCAAACGGCTTAAAGACACGAGCGGAACAACCGCCGTCGGCTACCGAATCGAAGCGGAAACGTCGAAAGTTTTCGGTGAGACCAATTCCGAAAATCAACAGGGCACGGGCTTTATCGAAAACAACCAGGCGACCGCAAGCGGCAACAGCTCTATCGGTTACTTCGGAAAAACCGGCAATACTATGACGTACACATTTAAGTCGGAAAACACGGGAACGGCTAATCTTGCGCTCATGGCGTCGAGCGCCAAGATTTTCATGGACTTCACTTCGGGATTTGTTATGTATCCCGTGGACCAAACCGTAACGACGACTATGCTGTCTGTTAAGTTCAACAACACCGCCATATCGTTTGACAGCACTATGCTTCGCGGCTCATACGAAAACATGGCTTTCAACAAGTATTGGGCCCCCATCTCACTCGGCGACGTAAATGTTGTCGCGGGTACCAACACTCTCGAAGTAGAGGTGCTTCAAGACGAAGCGCCCAACTTCGACTATCTCGATATCGTTACCGAGATGACGCTTACATCCGTAAACGGCGACGCCGCGAGCGGTGAAGCCAATCAACCCGCGCCTCCCGCGCCCGAAGTATCTTACGAAAAAGACGTAAGCGCAAAATTGATAGTTGTTGACCATGCCGACGGACCCGCCGTTAAAAAATCGGTGCTCACGTTTGCCGACGATATCTCCGCTACGTCAATCGCTAAAAACCCGTTCAGCGTCGGCGGCATGGGTGTCGCCGCTACCGACAAGGTATATCTCAGCGATGCGGACGGCAATAAAGTCGAAACCGCCACTTCCAAATACGTTACGATAGAATACGCGTATACCTACTCCGGCTGGGGCCCTGCTGGCAACGTCAAGCCGTTCAACTACGATATGACCACCAACAAAAACAGCTGGAAGCCGATATCGTCGTATGCGTTTGCCTTAAACGGTCTTGAACTCGGCGATACGACTTATACCAAGTTCGGCGGTACGTTTACGGCAGAGTACGTCATTCCCGAGCTTGAAAAGTGGGATACGACCGGAACGTATACCGACGGTGAGAGCGAGTCTGCAATCACTCTTAAATATGCGTCGTTCACTCCCGCGGCAGTCGACGGCAAAGACGGCAAAAAGCCGCTTGTAATTTGGCTGCACGGCGCGGGCGAGGGCGGTACCGACCCGTCGATAGCGCTGCTCGGCAATCAGGTCGTCAATCTCGGAAAAGACTCCGTACAAAAGTACTTCCAAACCGAAACGATAGCCGGCGCGTACGTACTTGCGCCGCAGTCTCCCACGATGTGGATGGATAAAGACGGCACCGGCACGCAGGGCGACAGCGACGTGGGCGAGTCCTACTATACCGAAGCGCTGTTCAATCTCATACAGAATTTCGTCACGGAACACAGCGATATAGACGCAAACCGCGTGTATATCGGCGGCTGCTCCAACGGCGGTTGGATGACGGTTGAAATGCTTTCCAAACACGGCGAGTTCTTCGCGGCGGCGTACCCCGTTGCGGTGCCGTTCGTCAAAGACGCAGGCATGACCGCCGACGAGTTCGCGAAACTTGTCAACGTGCCCATGTGGATAACTCACGCAAAAGTCGACCAGACCGTTCAAATCGGTACGTTCGAAGAAGGTCAATGGGGAATGCCCGGACCGTTCAAGGCTTATGCCGAGACCAATGCCAATCAGCTTTACATCGAGCTTTTGAAAGCGGGCGCGACCAACGTTCACTACTCGCTGTTCGACACCGTTACGATAGCTGCCGGCGAAGACGCGGCGACGTATAACGGACACTATTCGTGGATATACGTGCTTCGCGACGAGTGCGTAAACGTACAGGCTAAGACGGGTACCGGCGCAGACAACGCGTTCACGCTTGCCGACATAGACGAGAAAGCGGAAAACAAAGTAACGCTCGGAGACAGCAGCGACCCCGTTACGCTTTGGGGCTGGCTCGCCGCGCAGGCTAAGACCGACGCAGGCGCATAATTCAAAAATCGGACGGTTCTTTCCGCGGGCTTTTTGCCCGCGGAAAGAATGCGTTTTCGACGCATGACCGAACGCGGGTTTTATACTGTCGGCGGTTTTGCGCGCGCGGTCCGATATAAATAAGTATTTTCAGAGAGGGAATTCATGAAAAAAGTATTGAAACGCAGATTTTGCACGGTGGGCGCGGCGGCGCTTGCGGCGGCGGTTGCTTGCACTATGTGCATGCACTCTACCGTCGTAGACGCGGCGGACGTCGGGCGAGAATATGCTTCGCAGTTCCGCACCGAGGCGAGCAGCGCCGAGGACGCGCTTAAACGCGGCAACGACCTCAACCAGAAAATAGTCGAAGAGGGCATCGTCCTTCTTAAAAACAAGGACAAGGCTTTGCCCGTCAAAACAGGGTCCAAGGTTACCGTTCTCGGCAAAAGCTCTGTCAATCCGTACTATGTCGGCGGCGGCAGTGCGTCGGGCGCGGACGGCAGCGGTTTGGGCGGAGTCAAGTATTACGACCTTTACGACAGCCTTACAAACGCAGGCTTCGAATATAACCCCGCACTCAAAGCGTTCTATGACGACGAGACAAAGTCGGGCAAAGGCGACGACGGCGGTTCGGGCACGGGACAGGTCGCAAAGATTACGGGCGAAACGCCTATGGCGAGCTACACCGATACCGAAAAGAACAGCTTTGCGCAATACAACGACGCGGCAATCGTAGTGCTGTCGCGCTGGGGCGGCGAGGGCGCAGACCTTTATACCAATTACAAAACGGCTGTCGCAGGACGGACGAATTTGAATAACAACGGCGACGCCAAAACGGGCGACCATTATTTGGAACTCGACGACAACGAGGAAGCCTTGATTGAGCTTGCCAAGTCCAATTTCCAAAAGGTAATAGTCGTGCTCAATATGGCTACGTCGTTCGAGCTGAGCGAGCTTCAAGCGGACGCCGGCATCGATTCTATACTGTGGCTCGGTTATCCCGGCGGCAGCGGCATCAATGCGCTCGGCAAAGTGCTCAACGGCGAAGTCAATCCGTCGGGCAAAACGGTGGACACGTATTCCGTCGACTTCAAAAAGGACCCGACGTTTGCCAACTTCGCAAACAACTACATAAGCCAATTCAGAAACTCGTCCGGCGGCAACACCGGTATTAACTACGTAGAGTACGACGAGGGCATTTACGTCGGCTACCGTTATTATGAAACGCGCAGCTTCGTCGAAAAAGAAGCGGACGCCGCGTCGACATGGTACGAGGACAACGTCGTATATCCGTTCGGATACGGACTTTCGTACACGAGCTTCGAATGGAACGTCAAGTTCCTTACATCGTCTCTCGACGAGAACGGAGTAGTCAAAGCGGACGTAACCGTAACAAACACGGGCGGCGTCGCGGGTAAAGACGTTATTCAGCTTTATTACTCCGCTCCGTATTCCGATGGCGAGATTGAAAAATCTCACGTTGCGCTCGGCGCGTTCGAAAAGACGGGACTTATACAACCCGGCGCGAGCGAGACGGTAAGAATATCCATGAACGTCCGCGACATGGCGTCGTACGACTTTAACGACGCAAACGCGAACGGTATCAAAGGCTACGAACTCGACGACGGCGAGTACACTTTCTATGTCGGCTCCGACGCGCACTGCTGGGCAGACTCCGACGTCGCGAAGCACACGCTTACGCTTTCCGACGAGGTTTACTACGAGACCGACGCCAAGACCGGCACCAAAGTAGAAAACCGTTTCGACTACATGAGCAATTATTTCAACGACGAGGAGAGCGGAGACTTTGCTAACCATTCCAAAGTAATGTCGCGCGCGGACTTCGAGGGAACGTTCCCTCAGCCGCCTACCGATGTAGAAGCGCAGCTCACCGCCACCGAAATTGCTATGGCTGACCTTGGCCACGGCACACCTGACGCCGCGTATGACCAAGGCAAGCCGTGGTACACCGATAAAATGCCCACGCAGGCGGCAGTTCGCGAAACGCGTATCAAAGCCTCGCAGCTTGTCGGGCTTGACTACAACGACAAACGCTGGGAAATGTTCATGAACCAGCTTACTGTCGAAGACCTTGCAAACATAGTCAGTAGCGGGTTCTTTATAACCTACGAAATGCTCGATTTGGACGTGCCCATTTCCATTACTCCCGATGGGCCTACGGGCTTTGTTCAAGGCTCGGGCAATAACTGGGTAGGCAACACCTGCTTGTACGCATCGCCCGTACTCGTCGCTTCGACGTGGAATAAAGAGCTTGCGCTTCAAATGGGCGAGGCTGTCGGCGAAGAAGGCGTTTGGGGCGGCGAAGGCAAAAGTGCAAAGAGTACGGGCGTTCGCGGCGGCTATAACGGCTGGTACGCGCCCGGCAACAACATTCACCGCAGTCCGTTCTCGGGGCGTAATTTCGAGTATTATTCGGAAGACCCCGTTCTCGCGGGCAAGATGTGCGCAAACGTCGTAAAAGGCGCGCAGAGCAAAGGCGTGTTCGTAATGCTCAAACACTTCGCGCTCAACGACCAGGAGCAGAACCGCACCGATTTGTCCACCTGGGCGGATGAACAGACTATGCGCGAAATTTACTTCAAAGCGTTCGAAATTTCCGTCAAGGAAGGCGGCGCAACGGGCATGATGAGCGCGTTTAACCGCATGGGCAACGCGTGGTCCGGCACGAGCTACGAGCTTCTTACTCAAGTATTGCGCGAGGAATGGGGCTTTAACGGCCTTGTAATCACCGACTGGGCAAACAGCTATATGTCGGCGGATAAAATGATTCGCGCAGGAAACGATTTGTGGCTCGGCGGTTCGGGATTCGCGATTAAATGCCCCATCAGCAAAACGGGCAACGCTACTCACATCACCGCCATGCGGCGCGCGGCACACAGCGTGCTTTATACGGTCGTCAATTCTAACGCTATGAACCGCCTCGGCAGTTCGTATCCCGTCGAAATTTACGGCACGGCAAACGCGTATTCCAAAGACCTCGGTCAAGTCGCAAAGGGCGGCGCGGTCAACTTCAACGCCAAGAGCAATATTTATACATCGTACAAGTACGTGCTTACCGATGCGCCCAAGGGCATTACAATTAACGAAACCACCGGCGTAATCTCCGGCACCGTCGCAAACGACGCGCTCGAAGGCGATTACAAAATGCACGTATCGCTGCGCGACGACAAAGGCTTTATCGGTCAGGGCATAACGCTCAACCTCAAAGTCGCGGACGGCGAGCTTTCGTACACGGGCGCGACCTCTTCGACCGTTGCCGTCGGTATGTTCTCCCGTATCGACGTAAGCGCGAAGAGCATGGGCGCAAGCGTAACTTACGAAGTCAAGGACGGCACTCTGCCTCAAGGCATGGCGCTCTCTGCCGACGGTTATATCGTAGGTATTCCCGAAGCAAAAGGTTCGAGCACGTTTACGATTACCGCCAAAGCCGGCGCGAAAACTCTCGACACCGAGATTACCGTAACGGTAGGCGACCCGACGACGCTCGTGTATTCCGGCAAAGCGCTCGATAAGGCAACCGTCGGCGCGGACTATTCCGCCGAACTCGGTACCGCAACGGGTGCGGACAACATCGTGTATACCGCTACCGGGCTTCCCGACGGCATGACGCTTTCCGCGGACGGAAAGCTCGAAGGCGCGCCTACGACAGCGGGCAGCTATACGATAAAGGTCTCCGCGTGGGCGGAAGGTTGTGTCAGGGCTTCGGTAGCCGAGTTTACGGTGGTTGTCGAGTCTTCTTCGACAACGCCCGTTCCGCCTCCGTCCGGCGACGGCGATAAGGATGAGGGTGATAAGGACGACGACAGCGATTATACGACGGTTATCGTCGTGTGCTCCGTAGTCGGCGGTTTGGTGCTGATAGGCGGCGGCGTAGCGGCGTTCCTTATAATCAGAAAGAAAAAGAAGAATAAGTAAGAGAAAATTTTATCTCGGCAAGAACAGTATCAGACGGGGCGACAACCCGATTTGGGTTGCCGTCCCGTGCGGTTCTTGTTCCTATATTAAACGAACGATTCGAAATAATTTCGGGCTCATCGCTCGTAACGGAGGTAATTTTGAAAATTAAAAGCAAATTGTCGGCAATGATTTGCGCGTTTGTTTTGGCGGCGGCGGCGTTTGCCGGCTGTACTTCGGACGACGGTACGCAACGCGCGCCGGAACTCGGAGACGGCGTTATTACGTATGAAAACGCCACATGCGAAAGTATTATAAACGTATCAGATTCGGGTACGGTCGCGCTTGCTTCCGCTTCGAACGGAGCGGATATTACGTATTCCGTCGCAGAAGCGGAAACGACCAAACTTAACAATGCGTTCGACAACGCGCTGTCCGTTAATTCCGACGGAACGATAAAAGGCGCGTCGGCCAAGCTCGGTAAGATTAAAATAAAAGTAACCGCCTCGGCAAAGAAATGCGACGACGTAACGGCGGAGATTACCGTTTCGGTAGTCAATCCGTACTTGGAGTTTAAAGGCAGAGCGCTCACGGACGCGCGCGTCGATTTGCCTTACGCCGCGTCGGTAGCATATGTCGAAAACGAGGACGTCGTTCCTGCGTACAGGCTCATAGGCAGCTTGCCGCAGGGCTTGACGTTCGACGCCGAATCGGGCACCATTACGGGCACGCCGACTGTCGTCGGACGCGGCAAGCCGTTTACGATACAGGCGACGGTTCCCGGTTTTTCGGCTACGCGCGCGGAGTTTTCAATCGACGTGATTCTCAATCACGTGAGCGAAACACCGTCCAAAATAATCAATTTCGGAACAGCGGACGCGCCTAAGCAACTCAACGACGCATACGTCGACTTCAATTACGTCAATCAGTCGGGCGTACCCGGCAATGCCGCCGCGCTCAATAATAACGTAATTACGTACGAGCTTGCGGAAGGGAGCGCCTTGCCCGAGGGGCTGACGCTCTATCCCAACGGCGCGATTCTCGGCAAGGCGTCGATGCGCGTCGAGTCGAGTTTTTCAATCACGGCTTCGGCTCGGGGTTGCGAAGACGTTACGCGCGAGTTCAAGCTCGTCGTCAAGCCTCAGCGCATTAAATTCGAGTCCATCTCGGGCACGCTCGTAAAGGGCGAGGCGGCGAATTTCGACATCGCTGTTGCCGACGCGGGCGCCGACGTCGAGGTTACTTACTCCATGACGCCGGAAAATGCGGCGAAACTTCTGTCGGAATACGGATTGACCGTAACGTCAGACGGCAAGATTACGGGCACGCCTACCAAGGTTGTCAAACAAATGAGCTTTGACGTAATCGCCGAAGCGGACGGATTCTCGCCGCGCACCGCGACTATGTGGTTCCGCATCAACGAGCCGCTTACCGCGCCGACGTCCAAGCGTTTCGAGGCGGAATACTTGGAGCTTACGGGCAAGTCGGGCACGGGTTATTCCTCGTCTCCGTCCGCAGAGGGTATGATTGACAGAAACGACCTTGCAAGCAACGACGCGTTTATCAACTACATGCACAACGATACGATAACGCTCGAATTCGTCGTATACGCGGAAACCGCGGTACAGAACGTTCCGTTGTACTTTGCGCTCGGTTCGGAGATGGGTAAAGTTACGTTTACTCCCGCTTCGCTCGGTATATATCATTACGAGGGCAAAACGACGGACGGCACGCGTACTACCGTAGATTATGGTTCGGCAACCGTCGAAGGCGGAAACCTCTATACGTCGTTTAAAGAATACAGGTTCGGTTCCGTTTCGCTCGTCGAAGGCTGGAACGTCATTCAGCTCGCGGTTCACACCAATACGCTCCGCGGCGGCAAGATAGGCGGACCGGGCGTCGACTACATGAGACTCGATACGACCGCGGCAATCAAGTGGGTGCCGTGCACGTTCAATCTCAATATGTAACGGAGGAGAGAGCATTTATGACATTCAAAGGAATTCTATCCAAAATAGGCGACGCGTTCAAGTTCGTGTGGAAGTATGCGCGAGTATGGCTCATCGTTTCGCTCGCCATTATCATACTTTTCTTTACGGTAACCATGGTCGCTACGCAAAATGACTTCCTTGCGGGCACGATTGATACCGTGCTCGGCGGTGAGCGGCGCGTCCACAAATCGGGCGACCCCGATAAGTATTTGCGTTTCGACAAATCCACTACCGGGTTTAAACAATTCAAGACCGACCTTAAACTTAGCTCGTCGGTTATCGCAGACGACAGCGAAAAAGAAGCGGTGCATAAAGCCGCCAACAAACTTAACGAGGAAATCGTAGGCGAAGGCATTACTCTGCTTAAAAACAAGAACGGCGCGCTTCCGCTCGCGTCGGGCGCTAAAATCAGCGTTTTCGGCAAGAACTCGGCTAACATCGTGCTCGGCGGGTCAGGTTCCGGCGGCGGTAATGCCGAAGAATCGGTGTCGCTGTATGCGGGTTTGCGCAATGCCGGGTTTAAGCTCAACTCCTCGCTTACTAAGTTTTACGAGGGCGACGCGTCGGGCGACGGCAGAGGCGAAAACCCCGCAATCGGCGCCAAGGTTACGGGACTTAAAATAGGCGAAACTCCGCAGAGCAAGTATACGGCGGCTATTAAAAAAAGTTATGCGAATTACAGCGATGCGGCGCTTATAGTGTTTTCTCGTATCGGTGGCGAAGGTTTCGACTTGCCGCGCTTGCAGAAAAACGGCTACAACGGTTCGGCTGTCGCAGGGTCCAAAGACGGCGGTCAGCATTATCTCGAACTCGACAAGAACGAAGAAGCGTTGCTTAAAAGCGTTATCGATTGCGGCGTGTTCAAAAACGTAATCGTGCTCATAAACTGCGCGACCAGCATGGAACTCGGCTTTATCGAAGAAAACGACGGCATTGACGCCGCGCTTTGGATAGGCAGCCCCGGCGGCAGCGGCGCGAACGCCATAGGCAGAATTCTCAACGGTAAGATTACTCCGTCGGGACACCTTGTCGATACATATGTCCGCGACTTCACCGCCGACCCTACGTGGCAGAACTTCGGCGACAACCTCACGCAGAACGGTAACGCGTATCTCGCGGGCGGAAGCAATATCGGCAACTATTTCGTCGAGTACGAGGAAAGCATTTACTTCGGCTACCGTTATTACGAAACGCAGTCTTTCCAGGACATTTACCGTTTCGGCGACGACAACGGCTGGTATGAAGACAGCGTGGTTTATCCTTTCGGCTACGGCATGAGCTATACCGATTTCGAGTGGAAGCTCGTGAGCAGCGGCACGACGGCGAACGGCACCGAACTTAATAAGGATTCCGTCAATAAAATATCGGTTACCGTCAACGTTAAAAATATCGGCAATAAGTATGCGGGTAAAGACGTTGTACAGCTTTATTTCTCCGCGCCGTACGTAACAAACGGTATCGAAAAGGCGCACGTCATACTCGGCGGTTTCGTAAAGACGAAACTTTTGCAGCCTGGCGAGAGCGCGGACTACACAATCGAGCTTGACATAGAGGATATGGCGTCGTATGATTACAGCGACGCCAACGCCAACGGCTTCTGCGGCTACGAACTCGACCCCGGGCTTTATACGATTTACGTCGGACGCAACGCTCACGATTGCTGGGCGGGCGACGGATTCAAACTCGAATACTCGCTTCTCGACGGAATACAGTACCCGATGGACATCTACGGCACGGGCGCGACGTCCGATAACAGATTCGAGAGCATGAGCGACTACATGGACGGCAAAACCATGTCGCGTGCGAGCTTTGCCGCTACGTTCCCCACGATGCCCGCGCGTTCCGACCGCGAAATCGATAAAGATTTGCGCGCCGAACTGTCGTATAAGTACGACGATACCGACGGCGAGTACGTAAAAGAGTTTATCGCGCCTCAGCGTGAGACTTCGGGCAGCGCGTCGCAGCTTTACGAAATGTTCGGAGCGGATTACGACGACCCGCGTTGGGAATCGCTTATTGACAAACTTTCCGTCGACGAAATGGTCGCGCTAATCGGACAGGGTAACTTCCATACAAACAGTCTCGAAAATATCGGCAAACCGCGCACAATCGACCCCGACGGTCCCGCCGGTTTCACCAACTTCATGGGCGACCCGACGGTGCACGACACCTGTTTCTACGCATCCGAGTGCCTTATAGGCGCGACTTTCAACAGCGACTTAGCCAACGATATGGGCGTTATGGTCGGACTTGAAAGTCTTGTAGGCTATACCGACGGCGACGGCAGAACGTACAGCGGCTGGTATGCGCCCGCGGTCAATATTCACCGCAGTCCTTTCAGCGGCAGAAACTGGGAATATTACAGCGAGGACCCCTTCCTTTCCGGAAAAATGGGCACGGGCGTCGTTATAGGCGCTAAGAGCAAGGGCGTTTACACATACGTAAAACACTTCGTGCTCAACGACCAAGAGACTTGCCGCGACGCCGACGGATTGATAACATGGGCAGACGAACAGACGTTGCGCGAAATCTATCTCAAACCGTTCCGTATGATTGTCGAGGACGGCAAAACTACGGCGATGATGTCGTCGTTCAACCGCATAGGCACGGAATGGGCGGGCGGTAGTTATGCACTCCTCACGGAAGTGTTGCGCAAGGAATGGGGCTTTAAGGGCATGGTCGTTTCCGACTACAACCTCGGCAACGCATATATGCATCCCGACCAAATGATTCGTGCCGGCGGCGACCTCAACCTTTCGCAGGACTATAAGCCGTCGAGCGAAGCGACGCGGTCCGGCATGAGCGATAAATTGCAGACTGCGGCTTTGCGCAAAGCTACCAAGAATATCCTCTACACTATCGCCAACTCCAACGCAATGAACGGCATGGGCAAGGGCGTCGTGTGGGGCACGGCTATGGCGTGGTGGAAGATTTGGCTCATAATTGCCAACGTCGGGCTTGTGGTATTGCTCGGCGGATTGTGGGGCTTCCTTAAAATATTCTTTACACGCAGAAAGCTCGCGCAGGGCATTGACCCCATAGAAGAAAAGCGCAAAAAGCGCGCCGCCAAAAAACAAGCGAAAAAGGATGCGCGCAATCTAAGTGTGAACGGCGAAGAAAGCTCTGCCGCTCACGAAGAAGAGACAGAACAGCAAGGGGAAAAAGCAGAAACGATTGAGACCACCGATGAGCGCGACCCCGATGTCGACTCGTCGCCGGAAAGCGATGACGACTCAACGTCGTCGACAAAAGATGACGAGTAAGACATTTTCCTCCCCAATTCTGACAGCCTGTCGACTTAACGGTCGGCAGGTTGTCATTTTATGATATTTTTAATAAATAATATAGAGCCTTTCGGATTTCGCGCGGTCCGAATAAGAATCGTGTTCGGCGATACTTCGGCAGCGCGTTCGGCGGATGCTGAGCCTTTGTATTATTCGGGTTGTATGTATTTAAAGCCCGAAAAGAATATGGTCGAAGAGCCGCGGCGCAAACAATTCATAGCGTTTTGCCTCATATAAAAAAGACTTCCGCGGAAGTCTTTTTTTGTTGCGTTTGTATCGAACAAGCGCGTAAACTATCAGTTTCTTATAATGTCGTAGCCTTCCTGTTTCGCGAGGGCGGCGTATTTTTCGGCAAGCTCGGAGTCCTGTTTCACGCCGATACCGTCGCGGTAGCAAGCCGCGAGTTCGGAATAGGCAAGGGCGAACCCCTGGTCGGCGGAGCGCTTGAACAGGGAGAATGCGCGTTCTTTGTCTTGTTTCGTTCCGTTGCCGTCGCGGTAGCATTTTGCGAGATTGTATTTGCCTGCGGCGCTGTCCGCGTCTGCCGCGGAGGTGTAAAGGCGTACCGCCTGTTCGGCGTTCTTTTCGACACCTTTACCCGTTTCGTAACAGAAGCCGAGATTGGCAACAGCTACGGGGTTGCCTTGTTTGCTTGCCGCTTCGAACCACTTTACTGCTTGCGCGTAGTCCTGCTTGACGCCTCTGCCGTTAAGATAACACATGCCGACGTTGTTTTGCGCGATAGCGTAACCGTTCTGCGCGGCGCGATAGTAGTACATAAACGCTTTGTCGTTGTCGCATTCGACGCCTCTGCCGAAACTGTAACAGTCGGCGACGTTGTTTTGCGCGGCGGGGAAATCGGCTTGCGCCGCTTTGTAAAAACAGTCGAACGCGCGCGTATCGTTGCGTTCCACGCCCAAGCCGCGCTGATAGCAGTAGCCGAGGTCGTTCAATCCGCCCGGGTGTCCTTTATCTGCGGCGGAGCGGAATATGTCGACCGCTTTTGCGTAGTCCTGTTCGACAGCCGTGCCCTCGAAGTAAAAATGTCCGAGCGTAAACAGCGCGTCGAGACTTCCCGCTTTTGCCGCTTGCTCGATAAGTTCGTATGCGCGGTTGTGGTCGGGTTTTACGCCGAATCCGCGGATATAGCAAACTCCGAGCGAAAATACCGCGGGAGTATACCCGAGTTTTGCGCTTTGCGCGTAGTTGGCGGCGGCGCGGTCGAAATCCACGTCGACGTCGTCGCCCGTGAAGTACCGTTCGCCGATGTCGAAGTATTTTTTTGCGAGAAAGTCGGTTGGCGTGAGCGGTTGCGTTGCCGCCGTTTTGCCTTTTTCTATGTTTTCGAGCTTAACGCCCGAATTGCCGTTGTCGTTTTTTGCCATGACGCGATTCCTTGATTTTGGTTGGTTATATTATATCAAAAGCGCTCGGAAAAAGCAAGCGTATATCAGTAAAACCGACGAACTAAGCAAAAACGGTTTGGTTTTGGCGGCGCGGTACGACTTAAAAATACTTGACTTAAAGAAGAAAGAGCGGTATAATAATGCGTACGTTTAATTACAACGGCGTAGTATCGCCGAACGGAGAATTACCATGAAAAGAACTTATCAACCCAAAAAACGCGCACAGCGCAAAGTTCACGGCTTCCGCCGCAGAATGAAGTCGCAGGGCGGTCGGCGCACGCTTAAACGCCGCCGCGACAAGGGCAGAGCCAATCTTACTCCGAAGCCGCTCGGCGGCAAATAATTGCTCGCCAAGGCAAATAGACTGAATAAACACGGTTCGTTCGCTTATGTTTACCGCAACGGCAAGAGATTTTCTGAGGCGGACGTCGTTTTGATTTGTGTGCCCGCGCGTTCCGCTCGGGTCGGTTTTTCGGTTTCCAACAAGGTCGGCAAAGCTGTCGTGCGCAACAAGGTCAAACGTCGGCTGCGCGCGGCGGTGGGCGCGCGTCTGTCTCGCATGGCGGGGTGTCAGGCTGTGTTCGTCGCAAATGTTTCCGCGGCGGATAAAGACTTCTTAACGCTCGACGGCGAGGTGGCGAGCCTGTTAAAGCGTGCGGGTCTGTCGCAATGAAAAGACGGACAAAGCGCATAATTATAAATATCGTAACGTTTCGATGGGTGTTTTTGGGACTTGTGTACTTTTACAAAAAGTGTATTTCCCCTTTGACTCCCGACGTTTGCATTTACACGCCGAGCTGTTCGACATATATGGTCGAAGCCATTAAGAGGTTCGGCGCGGTTCGGGGCATATACCTCGGTACGAGACGGCTTTTGCGTTGCGTGCCTTGGAAGGCGGGCGGATTCGACCCCGTACCCGACAATCCCCGCGGAGACATGAAATGGCTTTTCTGAACTCGATAACGAATTTTCTCGGCGCGCTTGTAACGCCGTCGATTAGCAAACCGGACATGATGTGGCATGTGCTCATACTCAACGTGTTCGGTTGGATAAAGGACTACGGTTGGAGTATCGTGGTCTTTACCGTGTTGCTGAAACTTGTGCTTTCGCCGCTTGATTTTTTCCAACGCTACAAACTTCATAAAAATCAGCGCATTACCGAGCGGTTAAAGCCGACGATGGAAAAGATACAAAAACAGTACGGCGGAGATAAGCAAGCGTTTCAGCAAAAGCAGATGGAGCTTAACCGCAAAGAGGGGTACAGCTATTTCTCGTCTTGTCTGCCCATGATTGTTACCATGGTCGTGTTCATTACGCTGTGGCTTTCGATGCAGACCGTGGCGCAGTACATGACGCTTCGAGACTACACGCGGCTTTACGACGCGTACGAGGCGGGAAGAGCCGCCGCGGTGGTTCAGCTCGACGAAAAGGCGGGCGTCGACCGTGAAAAACCGCTGGAAGAGCAAACGGAAGACGAAAAGAAAAAACTACGCGAAAACTTGGAAGTCGCGGTATCATTCGGCGGCGACATCGCGTACAAACTGTATTACGACGGTATTAACGATAAATTCATAGAAGAACTGTGCGGCGAATACGAGCTTGACAAGGTGGACATGAGTTCTGTCAAAGAACGCGGTAAAGTTCAAGCCGACTTTCTTTGGATAGATAATATTTGGGCGCCCGACGTGCCGTGGGGCGATAAAGCTCTGCTCGACTGGGCGTCGTTCGAGAGCGCGATTGACGATTACAAAACGCGCGGCACGAACGGACTGAACAAGACCGAGGCGGCGTGCATAAATAAAGAAACTTACAATAACGTCATGGCGAAATTGCTCGCCGATAAGTCGCACGACCGCACCAACGGGTATTTGATTTTGCCGATACTCGTCGTTCTGCTGTCGCTCGGCTCTCAGCTTTTGTCGATGTTTCAGCAAAAGCGTGCGGGACAGGTCAACAATAAAGGCGGTATGGCGACGAGCATGAAAGTCATGATGTTCGTTATGCCCGTCATGATGGCAATATTCGCTATACAGTACGCGTCTATTTTCACACTGTACATGGTTACCAACTCGGCGTGTACGCTGTTCTTTAATTTCTTCTTTACAAGTATAATACGGCTGTGGGACAAGCGCAAGAAAAGTCGTAATTACGGCATTTCGACGGGCAGTCCTCGTACGATTTCGTACAAGCAGTCGCCCATCTTCCATTACGTCAAGGGCGCCAATCCCGACGCGGGCAAACGTCTGCCCAAAGCCGAGCCGATATCCGACCTTTCGTCGGAGGCAGGCGGCGGCTCCAAGAAAAAGTCCAAAGGCGCGAAAAACCAGCCGTCCGCTACGATTATGCGCGGCGGAAGACCGGACCCCAACGACCTGATGAACGTCGACTTGACCAAGGGCAGCGGTAAGAAAAGAAAATAAGCGCGCCGTAAGGCGCGGGTTCGGGTTGTGCCCGAAAACGATAAGGAGCTGAAAATGACAATCGAAGTTACGGCAAAAAAGGCAGACGATGCGATAAAACAGGGGCTTGAACAGCTCGGCGCGACGTACGACGACGTTAAAATAGAGGTGCTTGAAACAGGCGGACTTTTCCGCAAGGCGAGAGTTCGTCTCACTCTCGAGAACGGACAGGAAAACAGTCCGGAACCTGCATCCGAAACGTCCGCGCCCGCCGAATCGCAGTCTGCGGAAAAAGAGAAACAACCCGAGGCGGCGGCTGAGAAAAAGCCCGAGCCTAAAACCGCGGAAAAGAACGAGACAAAAAAGCAAAACGCGCCTGCCGCGAAAAAGCAGTCCGAAATAAAAAACGACTCGGTGCCGTCGGACGTAAACGAGTGCGAAAAATCGCAAAGCACTCCGTCGGCGCAAAGCAAAAAGTCGGAAAACGTTCAAAATCGGTCGGGCGGAAAAAATCGGCGCGAAAAATCGTCGCGCGCCCCGCAGGACGAAGCAAAGTCGGAGTGCGCGGGAGAAACGGCGAACAGCGAAACGTCGTCCGAAGAGACGGGCGCGCCGTCCGCCGCAAAAGCAAAAAGACGGCTCAGAGCGGAAGACCGCGAAGCGGCAAACCACGCACTCGAATTCGTTAAAGAAACTGTAAAACTTATGGGGTTCGGTTCCGCGACTGTGTCCGCCGATACCGACGTAGAGCATATCGAAATAACCGCAGACGACGGAGACGATTCGCTTATTATAGGCAGGCACGGCGATACGCTCTCTGCACTTACCTATCTCGCCGAGACGTGCGCCCGCGCAGAGAAATGCCACGTGAATATCACGGTCGACTGCAACGGCTACCGCGCACGCCGCGCCGCGTCGCTCACCGCTATGGCTAAACGCCGCGCGAGAGAGAGCGCGCAAAAGCACAGACGAATCAAACTCGAACCCATGGACCGCACGGACCGCCGCACTATTCACTGTGCGCTCGCCGACGACGAGTACGTAACTACGGCGTCCGAGGGCAAAGAACCGTACCGCTGTATCGTGATAACGCCCAAGAACGGCGAAGCGTACGATTACGAAGAGCGCGGGACTCGCGGCGGAAAACGCGGCGACCGCCGCGGGGGCAAGTCTCACGACAGCCGTGCAAATACGGGCGGCGGCGAAAAACCGCGCCGCGCGGCATTCGATATAAACATTCACGGATTCGTCGGACATAACGATTCCGTATCCGACGACCAACCGTCCGAAAACGCGGAAACCGTTACTGACGCAAAAGAAGAATAATATCGCAATAAGCAAAATATAACGGAGAATATATGTCGCAATTTCGCGAACAATTAAAGAACGTCGCGGGCGGCGAAAGACGCCGAAGCATAATATCGTCGTGTGCGCTTATTGCCGTTTCTCTTGTGGTGTTCTTTGTCGCGATGTTTGCGCCGTTCCGTTATTTTTCGGATAAGGACGTACTGCATATAGTTTACGAGCAGTCGGAAGACAGCGAAGTCGGCGAGGAAGCGGTTGCCGAAGTGAACGAGATAAAGAGCGTTCGGCAGTCGCTGTTTATGCTTTTCGAAGCGACGACCATGCTCGGCGACGCTTCCACGCTTCATGCCGCATCCAACGGCGAAATTTACGATGAAGAAGATTATTCGCGGGCGCGCGAACGGCTTGCCGCGCTCCGCGACGAGTACAGTAAAATAGTAAACGATACGAAAACGCATGCGCAGAAACTCGGGATAAGCGAGGCGAGCGGCGAATATAAGGATATGCTCGCAGATAACCTGTCCCGAATGAATCTTATGGCGCTCGACATGCTTGAAACCGCTTTTGCGTCGGACAATACAGGCTCGTACGAGGCGGTGTTCGGCGGAGTCGTGCTCGGGCTTTTGAACGGAATAGTCAATTTGCTGATTGCCGTCGCGGCGCTCGTCGCGATTGTTTTTGCCGTACTGCGCTTGTTTAAAACAACGGGCAAACCCGCGTTTTTGCTGTTCTTTACCGTGTTTTCGGTGCTGTCTGCCGTAGGATTGTTGATGTGCGTATTCAATCCCGTCGTTCCGCCTGCGGCGTGTCCGCTTGCGCTTTGCATTATTGCGACAGTCGCGTATTTTGCGGCGGGACTTGCGCGTTCCGTTGTCGGCGACGTGCCGTTATTTGTAATCGTGAAAAACGCAGTAGTTGCCGCAGTCGTACCTATTGCGACTATTTGTCTTTCGATAATGCCGTCGCTTACGATATACGTCAAAGGCATGGGCGGACATTATCTGTACTATCCCGGGACAGTCGGCACGGTAATGTATTCGCGCGTCGAAGCCATGCTTAAAATCGGGCTGGGCATTCCCGACGGCGCGGTAAAAGCCGCGTTTATGTTCGGCATAGCCGCGAGCGCGCTTGCCGTCATCGCGTCGACGGTCGCGCTCGAAAGACAGTACTGCGGCGCGGAAGGCAGAGGCGCCGTATATACCGTGCTGTTGTTTTTGGCGGCGTTTGCTTCCGTGGCGCTCGCGGCATCGGTATCCGCGATAAGCGCCGACCTAAACTCTCAGGGCACGCCTGTCGAGTACATAGTGGGAGCGAGTTGGTACATTATGCTCGCGCTATTTGCAGCCGTCGCGATATTCATTACCGTTTTCGATGAAGTAAAGCGGCATAAGACCGCGCGCGAAAGCGCTGCGGAGGGCGAGGAACGTGTGTCGTGCGAATGTGCGAACAGTTCGGAAACCGCAGGCGCGGAAGATTATTCCGTCCGAGACGACGCGACGGCGGCGGAAGAAAAAGCATTGGGCGACGATGCGTGAGCGGCGGTATAAATAAGAGATATGAACAGATATAGAAGGGGATTTTGCATAGTAGTATTTTTTGCGGCTCTGACGTTGTTTATTTTCAGTTTGATGCCCATTGTTCGCTATGCCACCGACTTATTTTGGGTGATGACGATTATCAGCGTCGCGTTCATGATACTGTCCATGTTCTGCCTTTTCTACAAGCCCAAAGAAAAGGTAAAACTCAATTCGCGCTACGCGAGAAAGCCGACGATAGTGTCGCACGCCGAACACGAATTTTTGCAGTTGTTGCGGCAGATTTCGCCCGATAAGTACGAAGTTGTGCCGCAAGTGGCGCTGCTTAGCGTTATCGAAAAAAAGACGAACACGGCTTACCGCAACGAACTTTTCCGCATTTGCGATTACTGCTTTGTCGACCGCGATACGTTCGAGCCGCTTCTTCTCGTGGAGCTTAACGACAGCTCGCATAAGCGTTCCGACAGAAAAGCGCGCGACGAAAAGGTAGCCGCAATCTGCGCGGACGCGGAACTTCCGCTCGTTACGTTTTGGACGAATTGCGATATTTCGTTTAAAACAGTCAAAAAAATCGTCGAGAAATCCATATTGCGGTAGAACGCGGAGATGGGAAACGCGATAATCAAATGCAACGATTGTCCGCGCCGATGCAACGCGGACCGCGCAAAACGCGTCGGTTTTTGCGGTGCGGGAGTATATGCGCGCGTCGCAAAAACGGTCGCGCCGTTTTTATACGAAGAACCGATTTTGGGCGAACTCACGGCCGTGTTTTTTTCAGGTTGCAATCTGCGTTGCTCGTACTGTCAGAATATAGCGATAAGCCGTTCGACGTCGGGCGCGGAATGCGACGACGCGCGGCTCGCGGAAATTTTCGACGGTGCGGTCGGCGCGCTCGACCTCGTTACGCCCTCGCACGTTTTATCCGCCGTGGAGCGTGCTCTCGCGCTGTGTAAGACCGAACGCCGAATTATATGGAATACGTCGGGTTACGAGACGGAGGACGGAGCACGTCGCGCGAGTGAATTTGCCGATGTATTTTTGACCGATATAAAATATTATTCGTCCGATTTGTCGCGGCGGCTTTCGTCAGCACCGGACTATTTCGAGCACGCAAAGCGCGCAGTAAAGGTCATGCGGGAAAAGCGCGACGTTATCGTCGGCGAGGGTAAGACGGCGGTGATGACAAGCGGACTTATCGTGCGGCATCTCGTACTTCCCGATTGCGTTAACGACAGCAAGAACGTGCTCGATTTTATAGCGGGCGAACTCGGGACGGATACTTATATTTCGCTCATGAGCCAATTCACGCCCAACGGCGCTGGCGGGCCGAACAGGCGGCTTAACAGGATAGAATACAAAATAGTAGCGGAACACGCATTGAAGCTCGGTTTTAAAAACGGGTTCTTTCAGGATATTACTTCTGCTGACAGCAAATTTACGCCCGAATTTTAATGGGACAACCGACGATTGAATGGCGGTGTCGGCTTTAAATATTCCTTGCTTACGCGAAGGAGCGCGCTTCGACGACGTAAAGTTTTTTATGTCGTTTCGAGTCGGGCGTAAATTTGTATTGCGAATTGTAAAATACGACAGTATAGTTTGAGTTAAGACATAAAAGCGCAAGCGGAAAGTGATATAAAAATTCCATGGAAAAAAGAAACAAATCGTTTTTTTACGCGCTTTCTTTCGTCATGCTTGCCGCGTGTTGCGGCGGCGCGCTGTACGGAACCATGCCTTTCGGCGCGGCGATGTACTGTGCGTTTGCGGCTTCGCTGTCTCGGAAAGAGCCGCGCGCGGGCGCGGTAAAACTCGCCGCGCTGTCCGTCGAATACATATTGTTTTCGTATGCGTTCTCGCTCGATATTATGCGGCTTTTCGCCGCGGGCGCGGCTGTATTTATTATGTCGGTTCGGTGGTTGATTTCGCTCAAAGCGGCGGGGCTGGACTCGTCGCCCGCACGCTATGCGTTTTCGTCGTTTGCCGTTATAGCATGCGGCGCGATAGCGGGAGCGACGGGTTCTTCCGCTATGGTCGCGGTTGCCGAGACTTTTATCGGCGGCGCGTTTTTGTGTTTTGCTTTTCCTGTTGCGGCGTGCGTAAACAAAAAATTCGCGTCGCGCCTGTCGCCGCCCGAAGCAATCTCTATGTGCATGACTTTCGCCGTCGCGGGGCTTGCGTGCGGAAGAGCCGCCGTCGGTTATGTCGAGATAGGTTTCGGCACGGCGTTTCTCGTCGCGCTCGTTCTGTCGCTGGTGGGAATGAAATCGCTGTTGTCCGGCGGGGTTTCCGTCGCGCTCGGCATGGCGGCGCATGCGCCTGTGCACGCGCTCGCGTTTATCGGCGGCGTTGCGGCGATTGCGGCGTTTCGTGCGATGCCTCGACCGGTGTATGCCGTATGCGGTGCGGGGAGCGCCGCGGCGTTCGCAGTGCTTTTCGGTGCGTCCGCGATGTCAGCGGGATTTATCGCGGCGTCTGCTACGGCGGGAGCGTTCGTGTTTTCGCTCGTGCCCAAAAAGACGGCGGCGCGTATTCGGGAATACTTCGATTTCGACGGCACTACTCGGCTCGCCGTGCGGCATTATATAAACAGGGTTAAGGCGGACGCGGGGAACAGGCTGCTCACGCTGTCCTCGGTGTTCGACGAGACGGCGCGGCTTATGGGGCTTTTCGGGGAGAGCGCGCCCGACGCATCGGCGACCGGCAAAGCGATTGCGGACGGAATCTGTCCGTATTGCGTAAAGCGCGCGACTTGCGATGCACAAAAGGCGGCGCGAGCATTTACGGCGGTTGCGGAAAGCGCGCACGCAGGGCGGGCGGTGCTTGCGGAACTTCCCGAGTTTTTCACGTCGGATTGCGCACACGTGCCTGACATCCTCTCCGCGGCGAGCGCGTTATCAGTCAAAGCGCGCGAGAAAAAACAGCGCACGGAAAGCGATGATAAGGCGCGCGAAATCGTAACGGAGCGTTTGGCGGCGGTGAAAGACGTTTTGGAAGAACTCGGTACCGCGGAGGCATTGCCCGTCGGTTTCGACGGCGCCGTCGAAAACAAGATAAAGACCGAGCTTGACATGCGCGGCGCGGAGTGCGCGGAAGCGTTTGTTTCGGGCGGTAACGTTACCGCCGTAGTGCGCACGGACGGCGCAGACAGGGACAAACTCCGCCGCGCCGTGTCGTGCTGTATGAAGAGTAAATACGTTTTGCACTCGCTCGAAAAGACGCAGGCGGCTGGTTGGAGCGTCGCAACGTTTAAAAAACGTCCCAAATACGAGGCGGTTTATGCGCGCGCGGGCGTGAGCAAGTCGGGCATAAGCGGAGACAGTTATACGTTCGAGCGGATAGGCGACAGATTTTTGGTCGCTTTGCTCGACGGCATGGGAACGGGAAGCGAAGCGGGGAAAAGCTCGGATGCGGCGATAGAGCTTATAGAAAGATTTTATAAAGCGGGGTTCGATTCCGAAGCGGCGCTGTCGGGAGTGAACAGGTTTTTGAAACTGCCCGGTGGCGAACGGTTTTCGGCGGCGGACGTCGCCGTGTGCGACCTCGACACCGCCGCTGTCGACATAATCAAATTAGGCGCGCCGCCGTGCTTTATAAAGACGGCGGACACCGTGCTTAAAATAGAGGGAGGCTCGCTACCAATCGGCGTTCTCGACGAAATGCGCCCCTACGTAACGGCAAAGCGATTGCACCCGGGGCAAATGCTCGTCATGGTAACCGACGGCGTAAGCGATTGTTTTAACGGCGACGGGCTGCCTATGTTTATCAACGAACTTAAAGCGCTCAATCCCGAACGCACCGCGGAAGCCATACTCGAAAGAGCGCTGAAAAGCTGTGGCGAACAGCCCAAAGACGATATGACAGTCGTCGCGTTCCGACTGTTCGAGGAAAGAAACAGGGCGCTTTTGAGCGCGTAGCGCCGCGAGGTGTTCTTTGCGCAAGTCCGCGCCGTCGCGGGGCGTCAAACCGTTGACAAATTATGCGAATTGTAATATCATTTATATATGAAAAATTACGGTAAGTACAAGCCCGATTACTATCTTCCGCCCGAAACGTGCTTGGACTGGACGAAGCGCGACCGCATAACGTCGGCGCCCGTTTGGTGTAGTGTCGATTTGCGCGACGGCAATCAGGCGCTTGTTACGCCGATGGAGCTTGACGAAAAACTCGAATTTTTCAAGTTGTTGGTTGCGCTCGGATTCAGAGAAATAGAAATCGGTTTTCCTGCCGCGAGCGAAACCGAATACGCGTTCACACGCAGACTTATAGACGACGGACTGATACCGAACGACGTAACCGTACAGGTTTTGACTCAGTGCCGCGAGCGCATAATCGAAAAAACTCTCAAAAGTCTCGACGGCGTTAAAAACGCCATTGTGCATTTTTACAATTCCACGAGCGTGCCGCAGCGCAAGCAGGTTTTCGGCAAGAGCAAGTCGGAAATAATCGATATTGCCGTAAACGCGGCAAAACTTATAAAATCGGCGACTGCGGGGCTGGGATATTCGTACGAATATTCGCCCGAGTCGTTCACGGGCACGGAACCCGAGTTTGCGCTCGAAGTGTGCGACGCGGTGGCTGACGTCATAGCGCCCACGCCTCAAAACAAGCTGATAGTCAATTTGCCCGTAACGGTTGAAACGTCGCTTCCGCACGTTTACGCTTGTCAGGTCGAGTATATGAAAAAACGGTTAAAGCGTTCGGATTGCGTAATGATTTCCACGCATCCGCACAACGACCGCGGTACGGGCGTCGCCGATGCGGAACTTGCCGTTCTCGCCGGCGCGGAGCGCGTCGAGGGTACGCTGTTCGGCAACGGCGAACGCACGGGTAACGTCGATATTATCACGCTCGCGCTCAATCTTTACTCGCACGGCGTCGACCCCAAACTCGATTTTTCGGACTTGAACTCGGTAATCGCGCGTTACGAAAAACTTACAGGAATGAAAGTAGAACCGCGCAGACCGTACGCAGGGTCGTTGGTGTTTACCGCGTTTTCGGGTTCGCATCAGGACGCTATCGCAAAGGGCGAAAGCTATCGTGCGGCGCACCCCGACGAGCCTTGGACCGTGCCGTATCTCCCCGTCGACCCCGCCGACCTCGGCAGAAGTTACGACGGCGACGTGATACGCATAAACTCGCAGTCGGGCAAGGGCGGAATAGCGTACGTATTGGAGCGGGAATTCGGCTTTGTCGTGCCGAAGTCCATGCGCGAGGACATAGGCTATAAGGTCAAGCATGTTTCGGACAGCGAACATCGGGAACTTAAACCGTCCGAAGTCGCGGATATTTTCAAATCGGAATATATCAACATCGAAAGTCCGCTTCGGCTTCAATCTTTTACTTTCGATAAGAGCGGCGGCGACGTACTGCTTTCCATGCGGCTTGACAACGGCGGGCGCGACGAGGTAATAATAGGCAACGGCAACGGGCAGTTCGACGCGGCGGTTTCGGCATTGAAGCGCGCCAAAAACATTGATTTTACAACGTCGCTTTACAGCGAACACGCCATAGCGCAAGGCTCGGACGCGCTTGCCGCGGCTTATGTCGGACTTATGCGCGACGGTGTTACATATTATGCGGTCGGAGTAGACGCGGACATCATGACCGCGTCGGTGAAAGCGCTTATCGGCGCGGTCAATAAGATTACGGGGCGCGGCGAGACCGCGAAATGATGAAATACATTTTTAAGAGAACGGTATATGGAAAGTAACAGAATAAGAAACGTCGCGATAATCGCGCACGTCGACCACGGCAAAACGTCGCTCGTAAACGAGCTTTTGAAACAGGGAAACGTATTCCGCGACAATCAGGCGGTAGCGGACAGAGTTATGGATTCCAACGCGCTCGAACGCGAGCGCGGTATTACCATACTGAGCAAGAATGCGTCGTGCGTATACGACGGATTCAAGATAAACATTGTCGATACGCCGGGACATGCCGACTTCGGCGGAGAAGTCGAGCGCGTTCTCAAAATGGTTGACGGCGCTCTGCTCGTAGTGGACGCGTTCGAGGGACCCATGCCGCAGACGCGGTTCGTATTGGAACGCGCACTCGCTTTGGGTTTGAAGATAATAGTGGTCGTCAACAAGACCGACCGCCCCGACGCGCGGCTCAAAGAAGTGGTGGACGAGATACTCGAACTGTTTCTCGACCTCGATGCGAGCGAAGAACAGCTCAACAGTCCGTTTGTGTTTGCGTCGGCGAGAAACGGCGTGGCGTCGCGGAATATTACCGACACGGGACGGAACATGCAACCGCTGTTTCAAACGATTATAGAACATATTTCGGCGCCGTCGGGAGATAAGGACAAGCCGTTTAAAATGCTTGTTTCGTCGGCGGAACACAATGATTATGTCGGCAAACTTGCCGTCGGCAAGATTACGAGCGGCGAACTTAAAACGGGCGATAACGTCGTTTTGACCAACTACCACGACGCCGATAAACATATTGCGAGCAAGGTCGTAAGCATATTTACGTATGAGGGAATTAAACGCACGCCCGTAACGAGCGCGTCGGTTGGCGATATAGTATGCGTTTCGGGAATAGACGGCGTCATGATAGGCGACACCGTTTGTACCGAAGCCGACCTTTCGCCGATAGAGTTTGTCAAGATTGCCGAGCCGAGCGTCGAGATGACGTTTATGGTAAACGATTCGCCGTTCGCGGGCAAAGAAGGCAAATACGTTACCAGTCGGCATTTGCGCGACAGGCTGTATAAAGAGGCGGTCAAGGATTTGTCGCTGCGCGTATCGGACGGCGCGACTGCGGACAGTTTCGTCGTTTGCGGCAGGGGCGAAATGCACCTTTCCATACTGATAGAAAACATGCGTCGCGACGGTTACGAGTTTGCCGTCAGCATGCCGAAAGTTCTCATAAAAACAATAGACGGCGTCAAGTGCGAACCGATAGACAGATTGTTTATCGACGTGCCCGAGCCTTGCGTCGGCACGGTCATGAGCAAAATGGGCGCGAGAAAAGGCGAACTTGTCGATATGGCTCCGCACGGAAGCCGTATTAAAATGAATTTTAAAGTTCCCGCGCGCGGACTGTTCGGCTACCAGTCGGAACTGTTGACTGATACCAAGGGCGAGGGCATAATGAGCAGTGTGTTCAACAGCTACGAGCCGTATAAAGGCGAGATAAACCGCCGCGATTTCGGTTCGCTCATCGCGCACGAACAGGGCGATTCAATAGTTTACGGTCTGTTCAACGCGCAGGAGCGCGGCACGCTGTTTATCGGAGCGGGCGTGCCCGTGTACGCTGGCATGGTCGTGGGACTGAACCCGCGCGGCGAGGACATAGTAGTCAACGTTTGCAAGCGCAAGCACTTAACCAACACGCGAAGCAGCGGCAGCGACGACGCGCTCAAACTGATAACTCCCATGCGCATGACGCTTGAAAACTGTATCGAGTTTCTTGCGGACGACGAGATTTTGGAGGTAACGCCCAAGAGTCTGCGCATAAGAAAGCGCATACTCGACGTAACGGAGCGCATGCGCGAGCGGGCAAAGATGTTGGGGCTCGGCAAGCACGCAAACGATTAGAGCGGCGGAGCTTTTGCGGAATTACGAAACGATAAAAGGTGGCTGTTTATGAAAAACAAATTGGGAATAACGTCGGCCGAAGAACTTGCCGATGTGGAAGAACGGTTGGGAAAACTCCGCGCGCGGGAAATGTACGATTCGGGACTGCTTGCGACAATCCCCGTCGGAACGTTTGATTCGCTTGTCAAGATACACGAAACGCTGTTCGGCGACGTGTACGATTTTGCGGGCAAGTTCCGCACGGTAAATATCTATAAAGGCGATTTGCGCTTTGCTCCCGTCGAGGGATTGGAAAACGCAGTCAAATTCGCCGCCATAATGCCTCAGGACAGTTTTGACGAGATAATTGACAAATACGTGCAGATGAATGTCGCGCACCCGTTCCGCGAGGGCAACGGCAGAGCAATGCGGCTGTGGCTGGACGTAATAATCGCCGCAAAGCTCGCTTTGCTCGTCGATTGGAGCAAGGTCGATAAAAAGAGCTATCAGATAGCGATGGAAAAAAGCGTGCTGAACAGCGGCGCGATTTCGGAAATCATAAGAAGTGCGCTCACCGATAAATTCGGACGTTCCGCATTCCTGCGCGCGCTCGACGGCAGTTTCGCGCTCGAAGGCTATACGAAATATAAAGCCGAATTGCTGTAAAAACATATTTTTGCATAGCTTATCGTTTTGGGGTAACTCGCGTTTGACGCGGGTTGTCTTTGTTTATGCTGTCGCCCGCAAAAACCGTTTAATCTATTGCGTGCAGTGCGCGTGCGAGCGAAAGAGTTGACAATTATCGGAAACTGTGCTATGATATTTTTTTCCGTACGGCGTTTGAAAAACGCGGCGGCAACACTCACTAAGGAGCAAGAATTTATGGCGCAGACGGTATTGGTGGTCGATTTCGGCGGGCAGTATAATCAGCTCATCGCGCGACGGGTGCGCGAGGCAAACGTTTACTGCGAGCTTATTTCGTACACGAAAATCAAAGAGAAAATTAACGAGCTACATCCCATCGGCATGATTTTTACGGGCGGACCCAGCTCGTTCAACGACGAGGGCGCGCCGCGTATCGACGCAGATGTTTTGTCGCTCGGCATACCCGTGCTCGGCATTTGTTACGGATGTCAGCTCATAGCGGGCACTCTCGACGGCGCGGTGGGAAAAGGCCCGCGCGAGTACGGCAAGCGCACGCTCGCCGCCGACGTTACGTCCGCGCTTTTCAAGGGCTTGCCCCGCGAGTCGCAGTGCTGGATGAGCCATACCAACTACATAGAAAAAGTGCCGACGGGCTTTACTGTTTCGGCTACTACCGAAACGTGCCCCGCGGCGGCGGTGGAGTGCGCCGACAGAAAGCTGTACGGCGTGCAGTTCCACCCCGAGGTAATGCACACGACGCACGGTTTTGAAATTCTCAAAAACTTTCTTTACGGCGTTTGCGGCGCGTCGGGCGAGTGGACGATGTCGGGCTATGTCGAGCGCACCGTCGCCGAGCTTAAAGCCAAGATTGGCGATAAAAAGGTGTTGTGCGCGCTTTCCGGCGGAGTCGATTCCGCGGTCGCCGCGACGCTCGTTCACCGCGCGTGCAAAAAGCTCACGTGCATATTCGTCGACCACGGTCTGCTGAGAAAAGGCGAGGCGGAAGAGGTAGTTCGCGTGTTCCGCGACGAGCAGGGCATGAACCTTGTAGCGGTCGACGCGGGCGAGCGTTTCTTGACCAAGCTCAAAGGCGTATCCGAACCCGAGAAAAAGCGCAAAATCATAGGCGAGGAGTTTATACGCGTATTCGAGCAGGAAGCCAAAAAGATAGGAACGGTGGACTATCTCGTTCAGGGTACGATTTATCCCGATGTCATAGAGAGCGGACTTAACCATTCCGCCAAGATAAAGAGCCATCACAATGTCGGCGGGCTTCCCGACGTGGTGGACTTTAAAGAGCTTGTCGAGCCGTTGCGGTTGCTCTTCAAGGACGAGGTGCGGCGGCTCGGTTTCGAACTGGGCTTGCCCGAAGCGATAGTCATGCGCCAGCCGTTCCCGGGACCGGGACTTGCCATACGTGTAATCGGCGACATCACAGAGAACAAGCTCGAAATATTGCGCGACGCCGATTATATTTTCAGAGAAGAAATAGCCAACGCCGGTCTCGACCGTGAGATTTGGCAGTATTTCGCCGTGCTTACCGACGTAAGAACGGTGGGCGTTATGGGCGACGAGCGCACTTACGACTATACCGTAGGGCTTCGCGCGGTAACGAGCGTAGACGGCATGACCGCCGATTGGGCGCGCATACCTTTCGACGTTATGCAGACGATTTCCGACCGCATAGTCAACGAAGTGCATAACGTCAACCGCGTAGTGTACGACATAACATCCAAGCCGCCCGCAACAATCGAGTGGGAATAATCGGAGCTGTTTTAGTATAAATTATGTTTTCGGCGGGATAGACTAAAAGCTTTCCCAATGCATAAACAGTATAAAGACCTTTATCCACACTAGATATAGGTCTTTTTTCTTGCCCTAATATATGGTGTGGCACTAAATATGGTAGAGGTGGTAAAGGTTTTTATATGTTTATGCCAGGAAAGAATTTTTTCTATCCCGACGAAAACTGTATTTATCTTTGAACATAGTGAAAAGATATGCAGTTTGAGTGGGAAACGGTAAAAAGACTATGATTATCGCTTTTTAAGCCTTTTTGTCAAATAAAATTACAAATATATCTTTCCAAAATCTGCGCTTGGTCGTTTTTCCCAATGACAAAAAAATGGTTGGGAGAGATTGGGAAAGGTTGGGGAAATACATGTCGGAGGTCATATGTATAACAAAAATTATAAGGGCAGATGTAATAAACGTAAAATCGATAAGTGTAAAGATGTGATTCGATGCTACGATTCCATTATGACCGCTTATGTAAATAAGTTGGAAAAGGATGAGAATGTTGTAGAGGTACGAGTTAATGTTCCGCTTGATGATTTTCCGCTAGGAGAGTTTACTACCGATTTCGTTTGTACTATGAAAGACGAAAGTCTTAGGGTAAGAGAGTGTGTGTTCAGAGATAAGATTGAACACCCTATTGTTGCCAAGAAGTTAGATGCAAGCCGTGCTTATTGGTTACGGCGTGGAGTAACCGATTGGGGGTTGGTAGTCGATGCAGTTACAGATAAATGATTTAATCCGATGTGACGGCTCTATTTTTCGTGTCTTGGCTTTAGACGAGCAATCCGTTTTGGTTATTGATTGTATCAAAAGACAGATGCCATCATGGGTTACTGTGCCTAGTGAATACATACCTTGTACCGAAGAGGAACTACAGTCTGAAACCGACGTTGATATGGCTACAGATGAAGAATCACTTGCCCACACGGAGAGAAAGATTGCTCATCAAAGGTACACGATGATTGCTCCTGCTCTTACGGTAATCGAGGATATTCATGCTAGGTCGGATATGATTGATTTCGTGAGTAAGAAGCATAAAATCTCGAAGCCCACACTGCGTAAATATCTTTGCTTATACCTTGCTTTTCAGAACATTAGTATTCTTTCCAATAAGACTAAATTCAGGGCTGTCAGACTTCTTTCAGACGAGCAGAAAACCTTCCGCTGGGCACTTAACAAGTATTACTATACAAGCCGCAGGAACAGTCTTAAAACCGCTTATACGCTCATGTTGAAAGAAAAATATTGTGACTGTAACGGTAAGCTCTTTCCCGATTATCCACCGTTTCATAGGTTTTACTATTTTTATCAAACACATAACAAGGAATGCAATCAAATAATATCAAGAGATGGGCTGTCAAATTATCAGAGAAATCACCGTCCTATATTGGGTGATGGAGTCAGAGAATACTTTCCGACGATAGGCTATGGACTCCTTGACAGCACTATTTGCGACATTTATTTAGTCAATGAGAGTGGGCAATTAGTCGGCAGACCTATTCTGACGGTTTGTGTAGATGCGTATTCAAGTATGTCATGGGCTACTCGTTGGGTTGGAAGGGCGGTACTTATTCCGTTGCTCAGATGTTTCGGAACGTAATCGCCGACAAGAAAGAATACTGCAAGAATTTTGGAATCAGTATCGAACAAGACGAGTGGAACTGTACTGCTTTACCTGCTACGATATTGACAGATAGGGGCAAAGAGTATGTCGGAAGCACCTTGGAACACCTAACCGATTTGGGCGTTACAATAACTAATTTGCCATCATTCAGAGCCGAACTAAAAGGAACGGTAGAAAAGTTTTTCGATATAATTCAGAACCTTTATAAGCCATATTTGAAGGGCAAAGGGGTAGTAGATACGAACTATCAAAAGAGAGGCGTTCACGATTATAGGCAAGATGCTTGCCTTACTATTGTAGACTTCGAGAAAGTAATTATCCGTTGTATTCTCTTTTATAACACCCAAAGAATTATCAAGAATTTTCCATACTCGGATAAATCGATTAAACCGTATGCAAATGCCATTTGGAATGAGTTTTATAATCAAGGCAATCTGATACCCGTAAATCCCGATATGTTGTATAAAACGCTGTTGCCTAGAACGGACGCTAGGTTTACTAGGCATGGCTTAAAGGTGGGGAAGCTGCACTACAAATGTTTGGGTTTTACGGAAGAATATATAAGGGGCGACAAAGCAGTAGTTGCTTATGAGCCTAGCAACTGCTCATATGTGTTTTTGGTTAAAGACGATGATTACATTCGATTTTCGCTTATTGAAACGGCTTTCATTGGCAAATCCGTTGAAGAAGCAGAGAATATAATGAAGGAACATTCCGAGGTCGTAAGCGGTGAAATACACAATAATACACAAGCAAAGATAGACCTAGCAAAAGATATTTTAGCTATCGCTAACGGTTGCGCTCAAAATACAAACATTACTGTCAGCGGCGCTCGTAAAACGCGACAAAGAGAAGCGAGGAAAACTTAATGGAACTGAAAGACTACATCGCACCGATGTACGAGGGCGAAGAGCTTATAAAGAGATTGGCTGTTCAGCCGGCATACGATGATTCTATTCGTAATGCTTCGGTCGCCGAAAGACTTATGGCGTTATCGGGCTTATATGATATGTACATACCGACAGATATGACAGTGGAAATTTATTACAAACTCTATTTAGGTCTAGTGCATTCATTATCTCGAAAAAGAACGTCGGCATCGAATATACAACTCTATGAAAACTATAAAGCAATTAAGGGGTCGTCGTATCATGGCATTTTAGGTGGTGTCGATTCGTTTGTGATTACCGGCAGTAGCGGTATCGGTAAAAGCTCGGCAATCAGTAGAGCGATATCCGTAATTTCATCCGATAAAATAATCGAAATCAAAGCCCCTTATCAAAAAATCATTCCGTTTCTCGTGGTGCAAACTCCGTTTGATTGTTCTCTCAAATCGCTTCTATTAGAGATACTAAGGAGGGTTGATGAAATATTGGGCACTAAATATCTGTTTAACTCTTTGCGTACGAGAGCAACAACGGACATACTGATAGGAACAGTTTCCACCGTAGCCTTGAATCATATCGGGGTTTTGGTGCTAGATGAGATTCAGAATGTAGCCAATTCCAAGAATGGGAAAAATCTCGTAGGAAGTATTGTTCAGTTGATAAATGCCGGTGGGATTGCCATCGTGTTTGCAGGTACTCCGGCGGTCATCCCATTTATTCAAGCGGACTTTATGCTTGCCAGACGATTGATGAATCTTAATTATAATCCATTGCCTTATGACCAAAAGTTCCATAGCCTTTGTAAGATTGTCTTTATGTTCCAGTATACAAAAGGGAAGTGTGAGTTGACCGAAGAAATTGTAAGTCTATTGTATAAATATTCTCAAGGTAACATATCCGTAATTATTTCTTTGATAATTGAAGCGCAAGAATCAGCTATCAGGTGCGGTCAGGAAGTCATTTCCGTAGAAGTCATACAATCTGCCTACGAAAAGCGTTTGAGGCTTCTGGGCTGCTTCCGGTCGCCCCAGAATAAGCGTTATGTTGCCCCAAGCAAGGGAACATTCTCTCTGCCGATTGATAATGTCCAAAATACCGAAAATGAACACTTATTTGCCGATATTGTTGTTAAAAGTAAAGCGATGAAAGTAAGCGCTTTGGAAAGGCTAAGACAATATAATATACCGGTAGAGGAGGTCGATGTTTAATGATAGGCATTCTCCCAAAACTTTATGACGATGAGCTTTTATATAGTTTCTTATCGAGATATGCTGTTATGGCGGCAGGGAATACATATCGCGGTGTATCGGAAGATTTGTATACCGACTCGTTGTGTTGCCCGAACATCCTACTGTTAAATCATATGACAGAAGACCTTCTAAGCAAATTAGAAGCACAAGCATCGTTGAGAGATATAATTTTGAAGCATACGTTGTTTTCATGGTTTTGCAGGTTCTCAAGGAAAGAGCGGAGAGAGAGGGCATTTAAGTTGGTTATCGATATGAACATAAAGAAGCTCTATGACAGCTTGCCGATACCGAACTACGCTGATAGATATAAGGAAAGCAGAACGCTTAAATTTTGTTCGCAATGCGCACAAGAGCAACGAGCCCAATATGGAGAAGCTTACTTTCAAACTTTCAACCAAGTATTCGAACTCACTCTGTGTCCGATACACCATTGTAAATTGCATCGAACAGGTATAGCCATAGATGGGAGAGTAAGCCCGGCTTTTATAAGCGCAGAGATGGTTATACCTAAAGAGAATGAAATAATATGTTCCGAGAGCGAGTTGGAAATTAGGGTAGCAGAATATTTACTTGAAGTATTTAACCAACCGATTGACATTGAAAATAAAAGCGAGGTAGGGCTTATTTGGATTACAGATTACGGGATAGAGGCTATGCTAAGAATAATGGGTTGAGGAATATGGAAAAACTAACAAACGACTTTAATGCTTTCTATGCCGATATAGGCATTAAGAGAGAATACTGGTTTCTTCAAAAAGTATTTTCAAACTATGTTCATAATGCTTACGAAGTATCATTAATGGGATTATTCCTTAATATATCCCCAAAAGAGCTATGTGAGCATGAACTCTAAGACGTATTATTCTTATTAGAAAGGCTCAAAATATATATCATCATATTGAGTAGATATATTATTAATATTATATTTATTATATTTTACAATGCAGTTCAAAGGCATATAATCAGTGGTTTTCTTTGTGGGAATATAGTCATCTAAATTGCCGTGATTTTGGCTATTATATGGCAAAAAAGGCTCAATTTCTTGGTCTTTTATGGGATTAGTAATCTCTTTATTTGCAGAGAATTCTGTCAACACCTCAGTTGTGTTTTCAGTGTCCTTTTTAGGCTTTCTGCTACGATTGAAGTCGTAAAGAATTTCATCGGTTTCAAGAGTCAAATTGGCGTATTCCTTAAATACAAGTTTACCATCACCAGTGTCTTTATTAGCTTTTTCCGATATAGAAATAAAGTCGCCGCAATATCGCTCAATAAATTCTTTTGAGCACATGTTAACAGTGCGGTGTGTCCAGCGTTGCTGAAATGAATAGGCAATGCGGTTCTGTAAGTGTTCCTTGGTTTTGATGGGCCTGTAACTAAATTTCGCTCCGAAACTTTCTTCTAAATACTGGAGAATGGTGTCAGAGATGGAGCGTAGCTTATCTATGACTATCGTGATGTGAAGATGAGCAGGTGTTTTTTTTGCTTGCGATAAGAAATAACTGCCGTAACGACCTCTTTTAGTGCCGTTTTTTTTACTTTGGCTTATTACTATAATAGCAATACAATTCAGCTTTTCTTTTTTACATAGTCTTTCAAGTTTTTTCTTGAATGTATTTGCGGCGAGTTTCGCTTTATCAACATTTTCGAACAAGCCGGAGGGACTGTCAAATCTTCCTACATGAGGTCTCTTTTCATTCATTTGTAAATCTCCAAATATAGTTTATAAATCGATTATGTATCTCTACTATATAAACACAGAGTTTCAATATCATTCTGACCAAAAAGTTTGCCTATGCGCGATAAGCAATAATGTGTAAATTGTTCTCTATAATATAAGTACCACATAAAAATCCATAAGTTCATTGGATTTCAAAAAAATCAGATTGAATTAAATATAATTTAGGAAATTATAGCGGGACATTTAGAATGTAGTATTAGTTGCTCACCATAATGTCGCACTTGGCGACACCTATGTTGCTTAGGAGGCTCGGTATATACTAAGTCGACATAACCAAAAGAGTATATTGTGTCTTGTAGGCAGCACGAGTAAGTTAATGGACAAAATTACCGTTTCGGCTAGAATCGTCATGTTCCAGTTTTTTAGAGTAGGAGTTTGACTTAAGTCATGGCGATAGCCTTAAGGATTAATTAATAAACTCTCTATAATATAAATACCACATTTTTTGATATAATAAACCAAGATAGCAATAATTACCAACTGTTGTTTCATGTACTATCATACTTTTCTACAGACGGGTAAGTATATACATTTTAATATAATTTATATAAATACCGCATTTTTCACAAAAATTTAGTTAAAATCAAAAATTTGTAAAAATTTTTTTATATTCAAAATAAAATTAGTTGACTTGGGATGATGTTAGGCTGTTATACTGTATATGTTATGAAGAATCAAGTGAGTATGCAAAGATTATTGCCAAGCAATATTTATCCTGGAAATGTCTTGTCTGCTGTATTCGGTGAAAAAAGAGAAGAATGTTTTTACTATTGCGATAAAGGCAATCTTGATAGAATGATTGCCAAAATAATGCGAGACTTTTCACTAGAGGATAATACAGTATTCTACAGTCTATATAAAGATAAAGTGGCGATAAGTGAGATAGCAAGTGAGTTGCAGTGTTCAGAAGAGACGGTTAATTATATGCATTTGCGTATATTGCGAACTCTCAGACATCTCAAATTTGCAAAACAATTAGCAAGCTTTACCAATACGGTAGCGATATATAACGACGGTGATAGTGATGTAAATGAGCTACTTAAGTTTTGCGCTTTTGACGATACGCCGGTAGCTGTAACACGGAATGGCGAAGTAGTGGCGTTCGTAATAAATCCTGAACTATACAGTGCTTTGAGCCAGAAGCTCTATTCATCTCCGAAAGTGAACTAGATGAAGTTGTAAGACAATACCCCGGTATAATTGATGTCAGAGCTTTGGCAGATATAGTGATTTCAACAGACGGTATAGCTCACTGTATAGCTAGATATGATGGTCAGGAAATAGATTTAGGCGATGGGTGGTATGCTTATCGTACCGACTAACTAATAGAAGTAACATTGAACTACATATCTAACATAACGAATGTTAGATAGACATTATAAAGAGAGGTCATTAAATGAAAATTAAGGAAAACTATATAATGGAAGGTGGTCTTGGTCGGTTGTGGCAACTTACCAAAGACACTAGTACATTTGCTATTATTGGTAGTCAAGACAAGGATTCTAAAATACACAATCCTAATAAGTTATATAACTTAGTTAAGGATGTGGCAAGAAATACTGATGGTGTAGGCTATAATTATATTGATGGCTCTTATCGTTATGACGGTGGAAGTACTGGCGAAGAGCGTTCTATGATTGTATACAACATATCGAAAGAAGTCGCACTTGATATAGCTCGACAACTAAATCAAGAAACCATAACATGGAAAGACAAAGACTTTTTTGGTATCATTAGAGTACCTAATGGTGAAGTCGATGTAAAATTTGCTAACAATGATAAGAATATGTGCTTTGACCAAGAGACAATTAGAAAAATTGGTGGTAGCTCAGCCCTAGTGGGCAAGAATTGGAAAAAGAATAAACACAACAGCGGTAGACCTTTTGTATTTGAGGCTTATCTTTTACAACCTGATAAACAACATTACGGAACGTGTAATTACTTTAGGCTATGCGTAGAAAAGGTTAGTGAAAATGGCGATTGTGTTCCTGTCTATTCAGTTCAAGATGCTCTTAGTGAGTGCAACCATTTAGACGATTAAGAGGGGTGGTAAAAACAATGCAAACACTAGATTGGACAATACCCATACAACAGGATACACTGAACGATAGGATATCTGACCTAGAAACTAGTCAACCTTATCCCGATGTCATAGAACAAATACAAACCATAGTCCAGGACTTCCTTTCAGACCTACATGATAATAGTATACCGATAGAGTATATAGATACTAGACTAGTAGGTAGTAATGCATCATATAATTATACCGAATATTCTGATTTAGATGTACATATAGTAGCCAACCTTAGCGCAGTAAGTTCAGACCCTAATATCCTTCAACTGCTATATAATTATTTCCGCAGTGCTTATAATGATAAGTATGACATTACTATACACGGTGTACCTGTCGAGATGTATGTAGAGGATGTTAGAGCCACAACCAGATCTAACGGCATGATGCCATAACTGAACTAAATAAAGTAGGTGATATTATAACGCTTAAAGAAATCGGTATTATATAAATGTCATTTGTTTTTCAATATGTTTATTATAGCTTCCTTTTTTATCGGGCTCGCAGTTTGTAGTAATTCAATTATCTCTTTATCCTGCGCGTAAGCGTACATATCGTAATAAAAGAACTCGCTCTCCGTAGAGTTACAAGCGGCTATAATCTCAAGTAAAGCAGATACAGACGGCTCAAAGCTGTCGTTTTTAGATTCTAAGCGCGAGATGTATGCGGAGTTTTTGCCGATTCTAAGGCTTAATTCACGTGCAGACAGCCCTGCTTTAGTACGCATGGCACTGATTCGTTCAACAACTTCGTCTTTGTCCATAATATACCTCTACTTTATTATATTAGAAATGTGCGATTTACATACTTCATATCAATTGTAATAATTACATTACATGTAATAAAATATGCATATATATATGCATTTTAGTTGACTTTATATGCTAAAATATGCTAGTATATATTCAATAGATGCGATAAAACTATTTTCGGAGGTGGAAACATGACAAAAATGGCTTGGGCTGAGAATGCCGTGATTATAAAGGATAATGGAATGCAAGTTGCTTATCATCCCAAATGTCCTAATTGCGGAAAAGTTTACGAAAACATCACATCTAATGTAGGGGTGAGCGGTGGAACAACTTACGCAGGTACGTTCTCTTGTTATAAATGTGGCAAAGCTTTTAGTTGCCGCTTTGGACGAAATTAGTATCTTTACTTACAATACTTAAAACAATTAGATAAGGAGAATTACAATGGGCTTTATTTTTGCATTTGTTCCGATTGTTGCAGTTGCTGTGGTCGGAGTTTGTGTTTTCATTCGTTATAAGAAGAAACAAAAAGAACAGCAACAAGCAAGGGCGATGGAGAAACAAAAGATAAAAGAAAATGAAGAAGCCGAGGCTAAAAAGCCGTTTACACTTTGGGATGGTAGAGAAAAACCTGTTGAATGGTTTTTCAGCGATGACGCAAAAGCGGTTTATGCTGAGTGTATGTCTAATTCAAGTGCAATGTGGGATACTCTAGTTGAATCAGGTAAAGTTTTGCTTAACAGTGATACGGCAACAGAATTAGATGGAATGTTATCTGTTTATGATGAGACTTGTGAAAAGCTTTGGACACAAAAGAGATGGCTGATTGTGTTTTATAATGAGTTTATAAAGTCAAAATATAAAGATTTTAATCTTGAAATATCTTTAAGGTATTTTATTGTACCATTATATTGGCTTATGGCTGTCGCAACAATACGAAATGTCGAAAATGGAGAATTGATATATCCTCATCCAAATTGTCTATTGGAAGACAAAAACCCTATGCTATATTATATAAATCGTTTTTCAAAAAATATTTTTAAGTATAATATTGTAGGAGGTATATATTCTACTTTTGGTGCACAAGTTGCTATGAATTACATATTTAATGGATTACTTGATGATATCGACCTTTCCAAAGAGGAATGGTTGTACGACGAGTCTGTATTCTTTACTGAATTGAAACAATTAAAAAGCGACAGTTCGGTAGCAACAAGAATTAGTGAGCTAGCAAGATATCCCGAATACTTGCCTAATGTTGTTGAAGCTAATCTGAGTTCGGGCAAAGGTTCGAACAGTAAAATTTTAGATACAAATTCTAGCATCAAATCGCCAGTTATGGGCAAAAAATAAGAATCCCCTGTTTATAGGGTGGTATCTGAAAATTTATAGAGATCCCAATAAAAAAGTTACGTTATCTATCTGATTACAGTAGCGGAGTGCAGGTCGCAATTCAAGCCAAGCGTAAGCATAATGATTTAGCAAGCATTAAAGACGCACCTGAGTATGAATGTTGAATCTATAAAAGAGAAGTAGTATCGGTCATCTTGTTGCTTGTAGATTACATATAGCAGTTTTAGTTCGGCTATTTTCAGAAGACAGCTCCACACGAGTGCGGGGCTGTCTTTATGTATTGGAAATGTGCCTTCATGTTAATAATTATTTTGCAATTTTTTTATCTAGGCAATAGAAGTATTTATAAACTCAACCTATTATCTGGTGGGAATTGATAATACCCAAATTGTTCTTGATGTATCAAAACAATCCTTATTCGAAAACATACCAAAATTAGTTGACTTCCATGGTGCTTTAGAGGTAATATCCCGATACCAAAAGTAAGTAAAGTTTCTTCTATTATATATAACTATATGGAATTGAGCATTAGAAAGTATGCTAAAGTTTGTTTCTGTAATTGTATTTATTAAGCACTTGCTTTTTGCGTTGAGTCGTAACTTCGGTATATATTTGAGTCGTCGCGACACTTGCATGACCAAGTATTTCCTGAACAGAACGTAAATCAGCACCGTTTGCTAGTAGGTTGGTAGCAAATGTATGCCGCAAATAATGAGGTGTTGAATGAGCGTTGATTTTAGCTTTTTTTAAGTATTTTTTGTAAATGTATTCTATCCCATGTATACTGATGGGTTGACCATAGCGATTGACAATAAGGTTATCACATTTTGCGTGCTTGCGTTCCTTAATTAAATTCATAATACGCATCCAAGTAATGGACGATGATATGTATATAAGTCGTTGTTTACGTCCTTTGCCGTGGATAAGTAAAGTTCGTTCGGAAATGATTATGTCATCTAATTCAATAGCCGCCGCCTCTCCGATGCGAATACCGGTGCTGATAAGTAAATCAATAAGCGCGGAATCACGAATATATTCAAATTTTGCAAAAGGGGATAGAGAGTCAAATTCGATAGTATCGAAATAATTCAGTATCTTAGAAACATCGCGTATCGGAAGCGTTTTGGGTAATTTGTGTTCTTGTTTGAATTTGAACTTAAGCTTAATGAATGGGGAACGTTCAATGATTTCCGAATCTATTAGATAGGAGTAGAAGCATTTTAAAGTAATAATCTTGCGGCGAATAGAAGAGTCTTTTAGTTTGTTTTTGGAGCTTAGAAATGCAATAAACGAACATATATCCGGATGTAAGATATCTTGTTCGAAAGCAAAGAATTGTCGTAGGTCGCTTTTGTATGCAGTAAGCGTTTTATCGGATAGGTTTTTAGTGGCTTGTAAGTTGTTGATAAAATTTGCCAAGAAGTCCATAATTCCTCCAAGAAGTTTTATTTTTCTATTGCAAATTATATCAAATTATGGTACAATACACCTTACAATAACTTACAATTATTATGAGGAGATTTTATGAACATTTTTCTAACTAATCTTTCGTATCATGCTACTAATGATATTATTAAGCTTATTAAGAATTGCAAGTATAACGATGCGTATATTGTT